>NZ_DASZJJ010000001.1:0-4044 GCF_035948235.1 Paraburkholderia sp.
AGTTTTGTATATATTATGATCCTCCACAGATCGAATCGCCGGAGACAGGAAAGATGGAGATGATGACGCTGGGTCAAGCCAACCGTATCGCGGCCGCCGCGCTGGACGCGGCGCGCCGTGACAAACTGCGCGCCATGGCACTCGTGGTGCTCGACGCGGCGGGCCACTTGAAGCTGGCGATGCGCGAAGACGGCGCCACGTCGCTGCGTGTCGATATCGCGCACGGCAAGGCCGCCGCGGCATTCGGCATGGGCGTCAATACGCGAACGCTGCACGAACGAGCCAGCGCCAACCCGGTGTTCTTCAATGCCATCGCGCCCGCAAGCGGCGGCAAGTTCATCGCGCAGACGGGCGCGGTCGTGATCGTCGCGGCGGATGGGCAGGTGCTGGGCGCAATCGGCGCGAGCGGTGGCACCGGCGACGAGGACGAAGCCATCTGTATCGAAGGCCTGCGCGCGGTCGGCCTCGCACATCGCTAACGCGGGCCACGCCATGCAAACCGCTTACCGCTGCGCGTGCCACGGCATCGACGTTCACGCGCACATTGTGCCAGCCGAATTTCCGCGTTACCTGGGCGCAAAAGCGCCGCGCGACTGGCCGTCGATGCAAGCCGCGCACGCCTGCCATCGTCATGTGGTGATCGACGAGAAGATCTACCGCACGGTGTCCGATCTGTGCTGGGACACAGACAAGCGCGTGGCCGACATGGACGCGCAGAAGGTGGCGATCCAGGCGATCTCGCCGATGCCCGAACTGCTCTCGTACTGGATGGAAGCGGCCGACGCACTGCCGCTCCTTCAATACCTCAACGACACCATCGCGCGCATGTGCGACGCGAGCGCGGGCCGCATGGTGGGCCTGGGCGCGGTGCCGCTGCAGGACGTGGACATGGCGATCGGCGAGCTTGAGCGCCTGATGCGCACGCCAGGCTTCGCAGGCGTGGAGATCGGCAGCAATATCAATGGTGCGCCTATTGGCGCGGCGCAATTCGAGGCCTTTTTTGCGGCCTGCGAGGAACTGGGCGCGGCGGTGTTCGTCCATGCGTTGCGGCCCACGGGCAAGGAACGCCTGGTTGGTCCAGCGCAACTGGTGCAGGCGCTTGCGTTTCCCACTGACGTGGGGCTGGCCGCAGCATCCGCCATCACATCGAATCTGATCGTCAGGCATCCGAAGCTTCGTATCGCTTTCAGCCATGGCGGCGGCACGCTGGCTTCGTTGCTGCCGCGTCTGGAACAGGCAAGCCAGGTGTTCGCGCCGCTGCGGGAATCGCTTGAGCTTGCGCCGCGCGAGCAGGCGCGCCGCCTTTGGTACGACTCGCTCGTATTCGACACGCCTACGCTGCACCATCTCGTCGAGACCTTCGGCGACACGCGCGTGATGCTAGGCACCGATTATCCGTTCGCGTTCCGCGAGCGCGACCCCGTGGGAAGCGTCGAGGCGCTTAACCTCGACGCGCGCGCCGCCGAACGGCTCATCTATCGCAACGCCCGGGAATTTCTGGGCATCAGGAATGGAGCATGACATGACGCAGTGCCTCGTTACCGGCCTCAGAGGCATCGAGATCGGCGTGCCCGATCTCGAACTGGCCGCGCGCTTTTACGCGGACACCTGGCATCTCACCGAACTCACGCGCCGCCCGGAAAAGGTCTATTTTCGCGGCACGGGCGCGGCGCATCACATCCTTACGCTCACGCAGAGCGAGCGCGCCGATGTGCGCGCCATCGAATTCAGCGTGGCCGATGCGGCGCATCTCGACACGCTCGCCCATAACATCGTCGAACACGGCGGCAAGCTGGTGTCCGGCCCCGCGCCGACGACCATGCCCGGCGGCGGCACGCTGCTCGAAGCGCTCGATCCGCAGGGCCGCACGCTGCGTTTCATCGCGGGCGACCGCAGCCACGCGAATAACGAAAGCGTGAAGGACCGGCCGATCAAGATAACGCACGTCGTGCTCAACAGCGAAAGCGTGGCCGTGGCGCAGGCGTTCTTCGAAAACGCACTGGGTTTCAGGCTCTCGGACCGCACGCGCATCATGGCCTTCATGCGTTGTTCGAGCGATCACCACAGCATCGCGCTGGCGGACGCGCAGGAGAACAGTCTCAATCACATTGCCTTTGTAATGCCGGATCTCGATTCGGTAATGCGCGGCGGCGGGCGCATGAACGATGCGGGCTATCCGATCGAATGGGGCGTGGGCCGTCATGGTCCCGGCAACAACGTATTCGCCTATTTCCTTGGCCCGTTCGATTTCGTCATCGAATACACGGCAGAGGTGCAGCAAGTGGACGATTCCTACCGCACCGGTGGCCCCGACGACTGGAAATGGCCGCCAGGCCGTATCGACCAGTGGGGCGTGGGCCGCCATCCGTCTGACAAGATGAAGACCGCGCAGAAGACGATTTTCTTCCGGCCGCCGCAAGCCGAATAAAAAATAGTTCGCATACCAGATCAATTTAACCGGATCACACAAAACATCATGAAACTCGTTACTTTCCGATCGGGCGACACCACGCGTCTGGGCGTTATCGACGGCGACGATGTCGTCGACCTCAACAAGGCCGATGCTGCGGTGCCCGCCGATCTGCGCGCGGCCCTGAAAGCGGGAGTCGATCTGAACGCCGCCGCGCAACGCGCCATCGCCAGCGGCGAGCATCGCGCGCCGTTTGCTTCGCTGCAACTCGCGCCGGTCGTGCCGGAGCCGGGCAAGATCGTTTGCCTTGGCCATAACTTCTACGATCACGCGAAAGAGGGCGGCAACCTCAAGCCGGTTTATCCGCTGATTTTCTTCCGTGGCGCGTCGTCGCTGATCGCGCATGAAGATCCGGTGATCCGCCCGCGCGTGTCGGAAAAGCTCGACTACGAAGCCGAACTCATGATCGTGATCGGCAAGCGTGCGCGCCACGTCAAGCGCGAAAACGCGCTGGATTATGTGTTCGGCTATGCGTGCTTCAATGATGTGTCTGTGCGCGACTACCAGAAGCGCACGTCGCAATGGACCATTGGCAAGAATTTCGACGGCACGGGTTCGTTCGGCCCGTGGCTCGTCACCGCCGACGATCTGCCGCCGGGCGCGGAAGGTCTTTCGCTGCGTCTGATTCTCAACGGCCAGGTGATGCAGCAGGCCAGCACGAGCGACATGATCTGGGGCGTGGCCGAGACCATCGAACTGCTCAGCGAATGTCTCACGCTCGAACCCGGCGACGTGGTGGCGATGGGCACGCCCGCTGGTGTGGGCTGGGCGCGCGAGCCGTCGGTGTGGCTCAAGCACGGCGACCGCGTGGAAGTGGATATCGAACGCGTGGGCCGTCTGCAAAACACGGTGCAGGACGAAAAGAGCGCGTAACGATGGCGGCGAACAATCATTACGAAGTGGTCGTGGTCGGCTTCGGGCCGTCCGGAGCGGTGGCGGCGGGCCTGCTCGGCCAGCGCGGGCGCAAGGTGCTGTGCGTCGATCGCGCCCGCGAGGTCTATGACAAGCCGCGCGCGATCGCGGTCGATCACGAGATCATGCGCGTGTTTCAGGGCCTGGGCGTGGTCGAGCGCATTGCCGAACACGTGGCCGTGTTTCCGCCCTCGGAGTATTACGGCGTGGACGGCCAGCTCATCAAGCGCATCGACACGGTGCCCAAGCCCTGGCCGCTGGGCTACATGCCGACGATGGTGTTCACGCAGCCGCCGGTGGAAGCGGCGCTGCGCGAGCATGCGAGCGCATACGAGTCGGTCGAGGTGGCGTTGGGCACGGAACTGGTGAGCTTCGAGGAAACCGCGCAAGGCGTCACGGTCAATCTCAAAGATGACGAGGGCAATACGTGCACCGTCACGTGCGATTACCTGATTGGCTGCGATGGCGCGTCGAGCACCGTACGTACGCAACTCGGCATCGCTTATGAAGATCTCGTGTTCGACGAGCCGTGGCTTGTGGTGGATGTGCGCGTGAACGAAAGCGGTATCGAGAAGCTGCCGAAGGTGGCGGTGCAGTACTGCGAGCCGTCGCGTCCGTGCACGTATATCGTCGGGCCGGGTGGGCATCGCCGCTGGGAAATC
>NZ_DASZJJ010000002.1:0-9443 GCF_035948235.1 Paraburkholderia sp.
TCGGCATCCCGCGCAACAACCCGGACACCACGCCCGGCGACGAATTCCGCTTCGATATTTGTGGAGAGATTCACGAACCGATCCGGCCCAACGACTATGGCATCCGCGAACTCATCATTCCCGGGCATCGATGCGCGGTGGTCCGGCATATGGGTTCCACCGACCATATCGGCGAGTCGATTTACCCGATCTACCGGGACTGGCTTCCCACGAGTGGCGAAGAACTGGCAGATCACCCCATGTTCTTCCACTATCTGAGCGTCTTTCCGGAAACCCCGCAGGACCAGTGGCAGACCGATATCTACATTCCGCTGGCGTAAAAGACGGAATCAGGCCGCGACGGCTAACTGATTAAAGGAGACAGCCTTGACCCTGGTGCTCGGAGTAGCGGCTTCTATTAGCGTAGTAGTCCTGATTATCTGCGTGGCAGTCGCGCTGGTGGCAACCGCGCCGCCTCCAGCGCCTGCGGAGAAGGACGTCTTTGGCTTGACCTCACTGCAGGCGACGCCAGAAAGCGCATTACCGCCGCTTCTGCGCTATTGCGCCGGTGACGGCGAGCAACTCGCGTGGCGCTTCTACGATTCCTGCGCAGATCAGGTTTTGATCTTTATTCACGGCTCCTCCTATCATGGCCGTTCCTACCATGAACTGGCCCGCGCGGTGAGCGCAGCCGGCGCCGCGAAAGTCGCTCTGCCCAATCTGAGAGGCCACTACCAGTCCGGGCGCCATCGAGGCGATGTCGAATATATTGGTCAACTGGAAGACGATATCGCCGCCTTGATCGCCGAACTGCGCAGAAACGGTTTCCATGGGCCGGTCATCCTCGGAGGGCATTCCAGCGGGGGCGGCTTCGTCATCCGTTTCGCTGGCGGCCCCCACGCCCGACTCGTTTCGCGTTTCGTCCTGTCGAGTCCGGTCATTCCCACGTCGGCGACCCTCAGGGAAGGTTCCGCCAGCGGCTGGGCGCTACCCCATATGCGCCGGATCATTGGACTGGTCATCCTGAACGCTTTCGGTATTCGCGGTTTCAATGCGCTTCCCGTGATTGATTTCAACAAGCCCGCGCGATTCCGGGACGGTACCGAAACACTGTCCTACTCGTTCCGCCTCAACACGTCTTACCATCCGCGTAGCCGCTACGTATCGGACGTGCGCAAACTGGCTGACAAAGCGATGGTGTTCATCGGCGAGCACGACGAAGCCGTTGACGCCCAGCGTCTGCAGGCGCTGTTCGCCCGCGAGTCCCCCGCGAGCCTGTTCAAGATCCTTGCCGACACGAACCACTTCGGGATCTTCACCAGCGCAAGCGCGCAGCAAACATTAATCGAATGGTTGATGCAGTGTTCCGGCACAGCGTCTGCGCCGGCTTATAGCTGGGAGTCAAGCAATGCGGCCATACGTTCCAGCAGTTTTTCCGAAAACTGACGGCCGCGCCATGCTTCAAGCGTAATCCGCCTGGCGTTCGCGATATCGTGCTCGAAAATCGCCGTCTGTTGCTGCGCGAAATCGCGATCGTAGATATTCAGGTTGGCTTCGTCGTTGAGCTTGAATGAGCGGCTATCGAAGTTGGTCGAGCCAACCGATACCAGATATTCGTCAACGACCATCAATTTGCAATGGAACATCGTCGGCTGATATTCGTACATCTCGACGCCAGCCTCGAGCAGCGCACCCCAGCATGCCCGCGAAGCTTCGCGAACCGTATGCGTATCGATACGCTTGCCAGGCGTGACGATGCGTACGGCGACGCCGCGCTTCGCGGCTTCGACGATTGCGTTGATCGTCAGCTTGTCCGGCACGAAGTAGGCACTCGATAGCTGGATCGAATGCGTCGCCGCGGTGATTGCCATGAGATACATCAGTTGCATGTCATCGCTGCCGCCCGACGGCGAACTGCTGAACATGTGCGCGAGCCCGTCGCCCGCGTCCGGAACGTGCGGAAAATAGTGGGGGCCATGCAGCACGTTGCCCGTCGCCTTGACCCAGTTGTCCATGAATACCGCCTGCATATGCCCGACCGCCGGACCTTCCAGGCGAAAGTGCGTATCGCGCCAGTGTTTTTCATCCTGCGCATTCCCGGTCCATTCGTCCGCGATGCCGACGCCACCGGTAAAACCAATGCACCCGTCGATCACCAGCAGCTTGCGGTGGGTGCGGTCGTTCATGCGCCCAAGGCCGGTCCAGTGCGGCTTGTGATACTGGATCACCTGCGCGCCCGCTTCGCGCAGCATGTGCAGATAACGCGGGTCCATTTTCGAGGAGCCGATCCAGTCCAGCAGCACATGCACGGCGACGCCCGCGCGCGCCCGATCCGCAAGCGCCTGCGCGATCTGCTCGCCAATCGCGCCGGACCAGTAAATAAAGGTTTCAAACGTGATGGTGCGCTGCGCCGCGCGAACGCCGTCCAGCATGGCCGGAAAAATCCGGTCGCCATTGACGAGCACCTCGAAACGATTGCCACCGACAATCGGCGGCCCGAGCAGCAATCCCATCGAGCGCCTGAATTGCGGATCGTCGCTGCCGTAGAGCCGGTCGATCTTGTGCTCGATCTTTTTTTCGCCGCTCGTGAGGTTGGCGATCACCAGCACGACGATAAGCGTCGCGACGACCGTCAGGACAATCATGGCAATCGTTGGCATGCACGGGGCCTCGCGTAGCAGATATGCGCCCAGAGCGCGGGACCGTAGTGCGCAAATAGCGTTCCTCTTCTGCCCCTGCGTCGAGGTTGGCCTCGCGTCAAGGTTTGCGATCCTTGACCTGCCCTGCTTTCAGGAGCGCGTCACGACTACGCGTGGACGACGCTCTGCAGATCTGCACGCGAAAGCACGCCGAGATTTTCGAGCGCGTGACACACCTGATCGACGGAATGTCCTGCCATACAGTCCGCGTATCCGTTCCGCCAGGCAAGGCACGTAGATTCGTTGCGACTGCAACGTCGTGCCCAGCTCACAGGCCGCCCGAAAATCGTGTTCTGGTCGCGGCAAGTCATGTCCTCAACCACCAGCGCAACGAATGGCGCGTATTGCCAATAGCGGCCCGCTCCGTGAATATCCGGGTTGCCGGGACCAAACAGCGCCACCGTCGGCACATCGACGAGACGCGCCAGATGGGCAATGCCGGTGTCCGGGCATACGATCGCGCGTGCCCCGGCCAGAACGTGCCAAAGGTCGGCAAGTTCGAGCCGGCCAGCCAGGTTCAAATGCGTCGATTCGGGGCCTATTTCGGCGACAAGTGCGACTTCTCCTGCGCCCCCGCTCCAGACGACCTGATAGCCCTGCGCGGCCACCCGTCGCGCAAGTTCGCGCCAGCGCTGCACGGGCCATCGTTTGACGGTGCTGCTCGCCCCAGGATGCAACACGACATATTCCCGCTCGCGCAACGACGTGGGCAGCGCGGCGCTCGCCAGTGGTGCCGGCCAGTGGTCGGCGCGATATGGCTGCGGATCGTGGCCCTCGACGAGTCCTGCGGCAATTTCGCCCCATGCCGCTGGCGCATCAGGATAAGGAATGAGTTGATCGACAGGCCAGTTTTTCCACGCAGGCTTGCCTCCTTGATGCGCGACGATCCATTTGCACCCAGCGGCGCTCGCAAGCCAGCTATAGCGATTGTCGCCAGCGACGATGCCAAGATCGTATGGGCCTGAATGCAGCACGCGCCTAACCGATTCGCTATCGCGTGGATCGAATGCCAGCGCGGTTACATCGAACGGACCTCGCGCGTAGAGTGGCGCCACTGCCTTCGGGCACGCCAGCACCAGCGACGCATGCGGGTAGCGCTGGCGTACTTTGGCAATCAGCGCGGTCAGCAATAATCCATCGCCGAGCAGCATATGATGCGCGAGCAGTATGCGCGCCGGTTCTACGGGCTGGATACGCAGCGGTTTGAGAATAAGCTTCGGTATTGCCCGCGCGAAAATGCGCATCCGGCCTTTAATTCTACTCATGGCCGGGATTGTGCCAGCTCGCACGAACTACGTATAACGCTCTAGTCTTACCTTAGCTTTTCGGTGCCACAGCGAACATTCAGTTTGACGGGCCTATGACAACTTGTGGTCGATGCTCGAACGATGGAGTCTCGCTCAATGCCTGTCAAAGAAAAATCATCGATCCCGCTTCTGGCGGCCGAGGCACCGTTACCACTCGTCATGGCGCTCGGGCTGTATGTTTTTGTCTGGCTCAAACAGACGCTTGATTTATTCCCCCAGCTTTTGCGCGATTTTAGCGGCGACAGCTATGTGCCGCTGGCACAGCGGGAGGCCATTGCAACCCTGGCTATCTGGTTCAGCCTGGACGCTCTGTTTATTATCGCAATGGTCTATCAAAAGAACTGGGGCAGGCTTGGGAAAATATTATCGGCAATTATTGGACTGGTCCTGCTTTGCCGCGGAGTTTGTGGTGAAGGCGACTTTAAACCTGGTATCACGTACCTGTTTGATGTGACGGCCACGCTTCTGCTCTTTCTGCCGTCCGTGGACGCCTGGTTAAAGAAGCGTCCGTAGCCCTCAGAACGCGCAGCGCGAGTTCGAGCACCTGAATGGTGTCAAACATGTCACCGCGCTAAGCAAGGGATTGAGAAAGGTCGTTGTCGGCGATGTGACTGCATCCACTGACGGCGACTGAAGTCCCAGCCCCGTAGAGGAGGTACCTCTTCAAAGCGGTTGATGTGCATTTATTGTTTGGCCATCGTCTCGTGGCAGGCAAATGCCGTGTCCATGGAGAACAAGATGAGTTCAATCAATGAACAGAGCGCCGATCTATACGGCGTCGAGCCGGACGAGTCCAGCGGGCTGCATCGCAAGATCGGCTGGGCCGGTGCATTCTGGGTGGCGAGCGGCGTGCCCGCGCTGGTGCTGTTTTCCATCGGCTCGATCGCCGCGACGGTCGGCAAGCCGTCGTGGATCATCTGGGCCGTGTCGATCTGCTTCGGTCTGATCCAGTCGTTTTCGTATGCGGAAATCGCCGGGCTGTTCCCTCATAAATCGGGCGGCGCATCGGTCTACGGCGCGATCGCCTGGGTGCGATACAGCAAACTGCTCGCGCCGCTGTCGGTGTGGTGCAACTGGTTCGCCTGGTCGCCCGTGCTGGCGATCGGCTCGGGGCTGGGCGCAGGCTACGTGCTCAGCATGCTGTTTCCCGCCAGCGCCGCGATCAACACGTGGCAGATCACCCTCGTCGATCTGGGCTGGCTCGCCAGCGGGCTGACTCTGCGTATCAACGCCACCTTCATCATCGGCGCGGTGATCCTGCTCGCCACCTTTGCGGTCCAGCATCGCGGCATTCTTCAGGCCGCCCGGCTGCAGATGATTCTGGCCATTTCCGCGCTATTGCCGCTGCTACTCGTGGGCCTTTATCCGATCCTTACCGGCGACCTGCCGCGCGCCCATCTGCTGCCGCTCTACCCGCTCGCAAAGGACGCGGCCGGGCATGTGATCGACGGCGCATGGGATCTCAGCGGCATCCAGTTGATGGCCGGTGGGCTGTTTATCGCCGCGTGGTCCACTTACGGCTTCGAAACCGCCGTCTGCTACACGCGCGAATTTCGCGATCCGCGCCGCGACACCGTGAAAGCCATTCTCTACTCCGGCCTGCTTTGCCTCGTGTTCTTCACGATGGTGCCGCTGGCCTTCCAGGGCGCCCTCGGCCTGGGGCAACTCGTCACGCCTGAAATCAAGGATGCCGCCGGCAACGTCACGCAGGCGGCCGTCTACGACGGCATCCTGTCGCCGGGCATCTACAGCGGCATGGGCGTGGCCGAAGCCATGGCGCAGATCCTTCACACCGGCACCTGGGGCGCGTTCATCTTGAAGCCCATGCTCGCGTTCGCGCTCGTGCTGGCGATCATGACGTCGATGGCCGGTTCGTCGCGCACGCTGTACCAGGCTTCCGTCGATGGCTGGCTGCCGAAGTACCTCTCGCACGTGAACGAAAACGGCGCGCCCACGCGGGCGATGTGGACCGATCTCGCTTTCAACCTGTTCCTGCTGATGATGTCCGATTACGTGGTCGTGCTCGCGATGTCGAACGTCGGCTACATCATCTTCAATTTTCTCAATCTCAACGCTGCCTGGATTCATCGTCTGGACCGCAGCAACTGGACGCGGCCATTTCGTGCCCCGCGTTGGGTGCTGGCGCTGGGCACCTTGCTGTCCTTCGTCAATCTTGCCTTGATGGGACTCGGCGCCGATGTCTGGGGCAAGGGCACGCTGGTGTCCGGCGTGGTGTTCGCGGCGCTGATCGTGCCGGTGTTTATGTGGCGACACTACGTGACCGACAAGGGACGTTTCCCGGACGCGATGCTCAACGACATGGACCTCGCATCGCCTGCCGCTCTCAAGGCACCCGAGCGGCGTGCCGGCTGGCTGCCCTATGGGGCGATCGTGCTGGGCATCGTCGTGGTGTGCGCGACGCACTGGGTCGCGCCGTAGCGCGGCAAACACGGCAGCGAATCCGTGAAACAGGGGCCGCGCGAGTCAATCGCGCGGCCCCTGTCTTTTACTGGCCTTAAAGCGAACCCTCGCCCATCTCGAAGATCGCCCCTTCGATGCCCAGCACTTCGCCGCCCTCGGAATAAATGCCCACACCCTTTTCGAGCACCGGTTTCACGCGCCCGTCCGCGGCGCGAATCCGGTAGCGCAAATCGAACGCCGCGCGCGCCACCAGCGCCTCCTGCACGCCGAACCAGACGTAATCGGCGTACTCCGGCAGGATCAACTGACTGAAGCTGTGTTCGTGGCTGTCGATAAACCATTCCTGCGCGTAACCTGTGAGCGCCTTGCAGCCCGCGCTGACTATCTCCATGGTCCATGAGCGGTTGTTACGTCCGCGATAGAGCAAACCCGGCATACCGTCGACCAGGCCCAATGCGCCGCGCAGGCGCGCCTCCAGTGCAGCCTCGCGCCGTTGCGAAAGGGTGGCGTCGGCGAGCGCCACGCAATACCCCGCGCCCGCGCGCGCCACCGTACAGTCGAACCAGCGCAGATCGCCACAAGGATGGACGAGGCGCAGACGCGCGCGCGCCTCCCCATCGCCGGCTATGCTTGCGGCTCGCAGCAGCGTCTGCCAGTGCGCGCGATCTTCCGGATGGACATTGCGCGCGAACGACACACCACGTCGCGCCCCTGCCATCGCGCGCACCCACGCCACATTGGCGCCCAGCACGATGCCATTCATGTCGAGCGTCAGCAGCGGCACGGGGAACGCGTCCAGTCCCGTTGCCACGCCAATATCGTCAAAACCGTCTGCGAGCGATGCCATAGTTCTTCCTGCTGGAGTGCTTCCCGAATTCTTTGTTAGCGATCCAAACTAATTGCGTGCGAGCGCGTCGCGATGCACGCTCGCCGCCAGTTCCAGGCGCGAGCGCACGTCGAGCTTGCGCAGCAGATTCTTCACGTACACCTTCACCGTGCCCTCACTGATGCCGAGCTGGCGCGCGATCAGCTTGTTGCTCATGCCTTGTGCGATGAGCGTGAGCGTTTGCGACTCGCGCCCAGTCAACGCGGCGCGGCGCGATGGCGCGAGTTCGGGCACCTGCGAGTGCGCAGCCGCCGCAACAGACTCCGGCTCATCGTCCGCTTGCGCGTCGGCGAGCAGATCGCGTACGCCTTCGTCGAGCGCCACCATGCCGCCCGCGCAGTTGCGCACGTAGCTGAGCAGCACATCCGGCTCGGTCTCCTTGAGCATGTAGCCATCGGCGCCCAGACGCAGCGCCGCGAGCAATTCGCTTCGATCCATCGACGCGGTCAGCACCACCTTGCGGCAATCCATGCCGAGCTGGCGCATTTCGTCGAGCACGGCCAGCCCGCCGAGCCCCGGCATATGCAGATCGATCAGCACCATCGCCGGGTGCAACTCTCCGGCGAGCTTGATGCCCTGACGCCCGCTGGACGCCTCACCGACCACGACGAACTCGCCGCTGGCGTTGAAGTAGTCGGCAAGGCCCCGGCGAAACAGCGGGTGATCGTCAATCAGCAGCAGCGTGGTGGGATTCACCCGGGGGCTCCTCGTCGAATTGAACGCCGGGGACGATCAGGCGGATGCGCGTGCCGCCCGCCTCCCCAACGCTTTCGATATCGATCTGCGCGCCAATCGCCTGCGCGCGCTCGCGCAGGATGCTCAGGCCGTAATGGCCCGTGTCGGGCACCACGGCGGCAAGACCCACCCCGTCGTCGGTCACGCCGACGCGCAGCACGCCGCGCGCATGCACCGCCAGCTCGATCCATGCGTGACGCGCATGCGAATGGCGCACCACGTTGGAAAGCGACTCGCGCACGATCTGTAGCACATGCAGTTCGACCTCGGGCGCAAGCGCGAGCGCGGGCACCCGATTGTCGATTTCGAACACGACGTTCGAGCGCCGCGCGAATTCCTCGACCGAAGCAGCGAGCGTCTGCCGCAACGACCGGCCGTCATGCGTGAGACGCGCCGACGTAATCAGCTCGCGCACCTGACGCTGCAAACGCGTGACCAGCGCGCGCAATTCGCCCACCAGCGCTTCCGATACCTCGGAGCGGCGCATCTGCTGTTGAATCTGGCTCACCACGAACGAGATCAGGCCGAGCTGCTGCGCGACCGAGTCGTGCAACTCGCGCGTGAGGGCGCGCGCGGCGTCGCGCTCACCGCCCGCGAAGTCGCCGTGCCCCTCGCGCAGTCCTTCGAGCAGGTGCGCGGCGGCGCCTAGTGCATCCGCCAGCGAGAGCGCCTGGGCCTGCGCAAGATCGTCGCCGTGACGCACGACGAGATCGAGCATGAGCGCGCGCTCGCTGTGCCTGCCCATCGGCGCGACGATGCGATGGCGGCCATGAGCGTGGCAGGCGCTGCAAACGCGCGCGGCCTGCTTGACGGCCTTTGCGTGCACCGCCGCCGTATTGAGCGCGCAGACGGTTTGCGCGCCCGCTACAGGCCTGGCGCGGCAGGCAGCATCGGCGTGATCCGGCGGGACTTGCGCGCTGTCGTAAAGCCGCGCACGCGCGCCCGGCACATCGGCTTCGATGCGCGCGAGCAAGGCGTGCGTGGCCTCGCGCCACGGCGTGCCAGCGACCAGCGCGGCGACGCAATCGAGCAACGCGTCGCGCACGCGCGCAGCGCCGTGCGTGCCCGTCGTATCAAGCTGCCCGAATTCGCGTCTGGCCGACATGAATCCTGTCCGAAGTAAATGCCGCCAATCAAGCAAGGTCCATGCCGCCGTGCATTTCACCGCGCCCTACCTCCAAAGGCGTACCTCCTCTTCAGGATTGAGCGTCGATTACTGGCAGGAAACGATGTTGCACAGAAAGAAACGTTGTGCGGCTTCTGTCGAGTCCATGCCAATGCCCCGCGATGACGCATGAGCCAGGCACCGAAGCCGCCCCTATGCACTGTTTTGAGCCGAGCCGCCCATGACCCACGTTCTGCAACCGCCCGCTCCATCCGCGCCTGCCGCCGCGCAGCCTGCGCCCAGCGCGCCGC
>NZ_DASZJJ010000003.1:0-2555 GCF_035948235.1 Paraburkholderia sp.
CACGAGCGCACCCTTTTTCGTCTCGTCGTTCGAGAACCATGCGCTGCCCACGGTATAGCGACGCAAGGCCTCCATGCGTTCGAGCCGGTCGCGCTGTGCGTACATCTGCGTACCGCCAACGGTGCGGCCTGAGACGAGCCAATAGAGCGAGACGAACGGGTTGTAGCTCGCCACGCGCGTCGCGTCGGTGCCAGCGCCCACGGGCAGACCCGCTTCGAGCATCTGGCGCACCGGCGGCGTGCGCGCGGCGGCTTCGGCGCCGTAGCGCGAGATGAAGTATTCGCCCTGAAACGCCATACGGTGCTGCACGGCGATGCCGCCGCCCAGTGCCGCAATGCGCTCGATATTGCGCGGGGAAATCGTCTCGCAGTGGTCGAAGAACCAGCGCAGGCCGTTGAACGGCGTGTCCCGGTTCACGCGCTCGAATACGTTCAGAAAGCGCTCGATCGATTCGTCGTAAGTCGCGTGCAGTCGCCACGGCCAGCGGTTTTGCACCAGCAGGCGCACGACGTCTTCAAGCTCCTGCTCCATTCCGTCTGGCAGATCGGGGCGCGGCTCCAGGAAGTCTTCGAAGTCGGCGGCGGAGAACACCAGCATCTCGCCCGCGCCGTTGACCTTGAGGAAGTCGTCGCCATCGCCGGGACGCGTGGCCTTGACCCATTTGGCGAAGTCCTCGATCTCGCGCTTCGCGTTCTGCGTGAACAGGTTGTAGGCGATGCGTACCGTCAACTGGTCCTGCTTCGCCAGATCCATAATGACTTCGTAGTCCTCCGGATAGGCCTGATATCCGCCGCCCGCGTCGATTGCGCTCGTCACGCCCAGACGGTTCAGCTCGCGCATGAACTGGCGCGACGAATTCTTTTGATCTTCCAGCGCGAGCTTCGGGCCCTTCGCGAGCGTTGCGTAAAGCAGCCCTGCATTGGGGCGCGCAATCAGCATGCCGGTGGGATTGCCTCGCTTGTCGCGCTGGATTTCGCCGCCCGGCGGGTTCGGCGTGTCGCGGTCGTAGCCGGCCGCGCGCAGCGCCGCTGCATTGAGCAGCGCGCTATCGTAGAGGTGCAGGATGAAGACTGGCGTATCGGGCGCGATCGCGTTGATTTCTTCGAGCGTCGGGCCGCGTTTTTCCTCGAACTGGAATTCGTTCCAGCCGCCCACCACACGCACCCATTGCGGGGCGGGCGTGCGGGCGACCTGCTCGCGCAGCATCTGCAGCGCGTCGCGCAGTGACGGCACACCATCCCAGCGCAGCTCCATGTTGAAATTCAGGCCACCGCGGATCACGTGCAGATGCGAGTCGTTGAGACCCGGAATCACGGTGCGGCCATTCAGATCGATACGGCGTGCGTCGTCGCGCGCCCATTGCATGACATCGCGGTCGTTGCCGCTCGCAACGATCTTGCCGTCGGCAACCGCCAGCGCGGTCGAGAACGAGCGGCGCTCGTCCTGGGTGGCGATCTTGCCGTTGTAAATCACCAGGTCGGCGATGCGGCGAGGTTGATCAAGGGCGCTCATCGACGCTCTCCTGTTTAGTGCGTGGTTACGTGCGGTGCCTGCAATACGTGAAGCGCACGGTGCCGCTCTGGACACCGCGCGCCAGCCCGCTATCAGCCCGCCTCGCTCGCGTGTTCGCCGAGGATCTGCTTCGCGTAACGCACGCCAATGCCGTAAGCGCTGTGCGCCTTGAAGATGTCCATGCAACCTTCGTAGGTCTCGCCGCGCGCCCAGTCGCGTTGCAGTTCGCACATGAACTGCAGCGAGTTCATCGGCACCGCGCCCGCCTGGACGATGCGCTGCACGGCGCGCTCGTGCGCTTCTTCCGTGATGTCGCCGCAGGCGTCGGTCGGCACATAGATTTCGAAGCCTTCCGCCAGCATCTGGATGGTCGGGAACGTGACGCACACTTCGGTCCACAAACCCGCGATCACGATCTTCTTGCGGCCCGTGGCCTTGATCGCCTCGCGAAAGCCCTTGTCTTCCCACGAGTTCATCGAGGTGCGGTCGATCGGCTTGATTTCAGGAAACACCGCCTGTACTTCGGGCAGCAGATGGCCGCTGAACGAATCGGCGGCGATGGTCGTGAGAATGGTCGGCACCTTGAAGAGCTTCGCGGCCTTGGCGAGAATCTGCACGTTGTGCAGGACCGTGGTGCGCTCATGCGAGTGCGTGCCGAAGAACATCTGCGGCTGGTGATCTATCAGCGCGAGTGCGCAGGTGTCAGGGGTCAGCAGTTCAAAAGCCATGTGAAGCTCCGTTCAGGTGTCGAGGTGGATCGGCAGGATTGCGCACGATGTTCCGATGCAGCCGGCCGTGCATTTCTGGGCTACAGATTAGAGAGCGGCCGCCTTAAAGTCCTGTCTAAAACCTGAAGCGTTATGAAAGCGGCTATGGCTTGAATGCCGTATTTGCACCAATTAAAAAGCCGCCCGATATCGCTATCGGGCGGCTTTTATGGCTGCTTTAAAGCGCGTTTAATTACGCTTTCAGGAACGCGAGCAGATCCTGATTCACCTGGTCGACGTGCGTGCTGCACATGCCGTGCGGCGCGCCCGCATAGA
>NZ_DASZJJ010000004.1:0-16858 GCF_035948235.1 Paraburkholderia sp.
AAACCGACCGCTCAACGCTTCTTCAAAGCCCCGATGAAACCGTCTTCCGCGCAGGAACCCAAGCAGAAGTCCCGGCGCAAGCCGCCGCCGCCCTGGCTGCTGAATACGATGACCGCGCTCGTCGGCATCCTCACGCTCGCGCTGGGCGTGGGCTGGCTGATCCGTAGCTGGATCGTCGATATGGAGATTCCGTACTTCGCGATCCCGCTCGTAATGTGCGTGCCGGTGATTGTCGCTGTGGCGTTTCGCAACTTCTGGGACTGACTGACCTGACGCGAGGCGTCAGTCCGGCCAGTCCGACCCTTCCGGCTTCCGTTCAGGAAGCCGCGCCGAACCTTTCTTCGCAGGCCTGCCGCACGCGCTCGATCGCCGTGCTCCAGGTCTCCTTGCCCGCCTGACGGAAAATCCGCACATTGCCTGGATACCAGGGCGAATCTTCGCGCGCGTCGAGCCAGCGCCAGTCCACGTCGCGGCGCGGCAGCATCACCCAGCAAGGTTTGCCGAGCGACGCAGCCAGGTGGGCGGTCGACGTGTCCACGCAGATCAGCAGATCGAGCTGCGCGATGATGGCCGCCGTATCGACGAAATCGGCGATATCGCTGCCCAGGTGCAGCAAGGGCTGAGCCGATCCCGCCTGCTCCGCGGCCCGCGCCTCGTCTTCGCCCGCGCCTTTTTGCAGGCTCACGAACTTCAGCCCCGGCACGCTCCAGAGCGGCGCGAGCGCTGTAAGCGATGGGATCGAGCGGTTGAAGTCGTTGTGGTGTTTGGGGTTGCCGCGCCACACGAGTCCTACGCGCGGCCCCGCGCCCAGCGTGGCCAGACGCGCACCCCAATGCTCGACGCGGGCGGCATCGACCTTGAAGCGGGTCGGTTCGGGCGTCGTCTCGAGCGTGGTGCCCAGGCGCAGCGGCAGGCTCAAGGGGCTGGCCCAATAGTCGAACTGCTGGGCGCGTTCGGTGGCTTCGGCGTGCGTTAGCAGGGTGTCGATGCCTTCCACGCCCGCGAGGATGCAATGCAGCGCCTCGACGCCGCCGAACGCGACATGCGCCGCGCCTTGCGCCTTGAGCAGACGCGCGTAACGCGAAAACTGGATCATGTCGCCCAGGCCGTCCTCCTGCCACAGCAGCAGCGACTTGCCGGCGATCGGCTCGCCTTGCCAGTGCGGGCAGCTCAGCATGCGGCGCGACGCGTAATGCACGAAGCCGTTGTTCTCGTAGCGGCGCTCGTAGAGACGCCAGCCTTCCTCGTAGCGGCCCATCGTGATGAGCAGGGTGGCGAGGCGAAACAGCGCGTCGCCGTAATCGGGTTCGAGTTCGAGCGAGCGGCGGTACGCCGCCACGGCCTCGTCCAGCGCGCCCTGTTCCTTGAGCACGCTGCCCATATTGAAGTGGGCCAGCGCCAGATCGCTGTTCTGGGCGAGCGCCTGGGCGAAGGTCTCGTGCGCCTCGTCGATACGGTCGAGCGCGCACAGCACGGAGCCCAGATTGTTGAAAATTTCGGCGCGACCCGGCGAAAGGCGCAGCGCGACGCGGTAGTTGGTCTCGGCCTCCGGATAGCGTTCGAGCCGCTGCAGCGCGACGCCCAGGTTGTAATGCGCCTCGGCGTGCTCGGGGCGCAGCATGATTGCCTTGCGATAGAACTGCTCGGCTTCGGCGTAGCGCTGCAGATCGGTGAGCACGCAGCCCAGGTTGTTGAGCGCCTCGACGTAATCGGGGCGGATCTGGATCGCCAGACGGCAGGACAGTTCCGCCTCGATATAGCGGCGCTGCGCCTTGAGCAGCGCGCCGTAGTTGTTGAGCGCCTCTGGGTAATGCGGTTCGGCGAGCAGCGCCTGGCGGTAGGCTTCCTCGGCGTCCTCGATGCAGCCGCGCTCGCGCAGGACGTTGCCCAGGTTGTTGTGCGCGCGCGCGAACTTCGGATTGAGCGCGAGCGCGGCGCGATAGGCCGTCTCGGCCTCTTCGTGACGGTTCAGCTCGTGCAGCAGGATGCCGAGGTTGTAATGCGCGTCTAGGTGGCCCGGCTGGCGCGCGAGCGCCGTGCGATAGGCGTTTTCCGCTTCCTGATGGCGCGCGAGGCGATGCAGCACGATGCCCAGGTTGCCGTATGCGTCCGCGTGGGCCGGGTTGACGTCCAGCAGGCGGCGCCAGACCGTTTCGGCGGCGGGCAACTGGCCCAGCGCCGTGAGCATCGCGGCGAGGCCATGGTAGGCCTCCTCGAACGCCGGCCGCGCGGCGATACAGCGCTGCCACAGCGCGTGGGCGAGATCGGCCTTGCCCGAGCCCATCGCGGCAAGCGCGGCCAGATTGAGCGTATCGACGCGAGCGGCGTCATCTTCGCCCGGCGGATTCCCGACGAGGGGCGCGAGCATCTCGAACGCGTCGGCGAAGCGGCCTTGCGCGCACAGCGCGCTCGCTTCCTGCTGGCGGTCGGGATGAAGAGGCGTGTCGGTCGTCGAAGTCACGATGAGGGCGCAAAGAATGATGGACGATAGGAAGCTTAAGGCAGGGCAGGCAAGGACAACGGGCCGATTAGAGCGCCCCGCGTGCGCTTATTCCGGCAATGAAGCCTTCAGCGCGGTTACGGAGTGCGGCCTTTCAGCGATGTAAGGGGCTGTGGCGGCGCGCGGCTGGTTTGCGCGCGCCGCGCTATGCTTTCAGGCGATGCGCGGCGTGTCGGCCAAAACGTGTCGGCCAGA
Source organism: Paraburkholderia sp. (assembly GCF_035948235.1). GTDB lineage: Bacteria > Pseudomonadota > Gammaproteobacteria > Burkholderiales > Burkholderiaceae > Paraburkholderia. Next base: position 2,696 of record NZ_DASZJJ010000004.1, read on the forward strand.
AACGCGGCGCGTGTTTTGCGCAATGAACGTCCGTTAAACAAGGAGCGTTGAATGCAATACCGTCGTTTCGGCCAGACCGGCCTCAATGTATCGCGTCTGTGTCTCGGCACCATGACCTTCGGGCTGCAGACCGAAGAAGACGTCTCCCGCCTCATTCTCGACAAGGCCGCCGACGCGGGTGTCAACTTTATCGATACCGCTGACGTCTACCCTTTGGGCGGCGGCGAAACGAACGCGGGCCGCACCGAGGAAATCGTCGGACGCTGGCTCAAGGGCCGTCGCGACCGTTTCATTCTGGCGACCAAAGCAGTGGGCAAGGTTGGGCCGTCCCCGTGGGATCAAGGCGCGTCGCGCAAGCATCTGCTCGACGCGATCGACAACTCGCTGCGGCGCCTGGGCACCGATTACGTCGATCTCTATCAACTGCATTCGGACGACGCCAATACGCCGCTCGACGAAACGCTGGAGGCGCTCGATACCATCGTGCGCGCGGGCAAGGCGCGTTATATCGGCGTGTCGAATTTCCTGGCTTACCGGCTGGCGCGCGCGCTGGGCCGCGCCGATGTGCTGCGCGTGGCGCGTTTCGTTTCGGTGCAGCCGCGCTACAACCTGCTGTTTCGCCAGATCGAGCGCGAGTTGCTGCCGCTCGCAGGCGAAGAGGGCCTGGCCGTGATTCCGTATAACCCGCTCGCGGGCGGCTTGCTTACCGGCAAGTATCGGCATGACAGCAAGCCGGGCGAGGGACGTTTTTCGCAGAGCGTGGGCGTGGCGGGATCGATGTATCAGGATCGCTACTGGCATCAGCGCGAGTTCGAGAGCGTCGAGCAATTGCGCGGTATTGCCGGGCAGGCGGGGCAGTCGCTGACGACGGCTTCGGTGGCGTGGGTGCTGGCGAATCCGCTTGTGACGTCCGCGCTGATCGGTGCGAGCCGGCCTGAACAGCTCGATGCGTCGATTGCCGCCGTCGATCTCGAACTCGATCCCGATCTGAAGTCGAAACTCGATGAAGCGAGCCACGGCTATCGGATGGGTGATGCGGCGCGTTGATCGGCGTTGAGTAGTTCAATGGATAGCATAAGAAGGGCGACAGCGATCGCCCTTCTTTATCGAGCGGCAGTTCGTGAAGTGTGGCACGGCGCAACTCGAGATAGTTTCTGCCAGGCGCAGCGCTTGAGTGAAAACGCTTAACCCAAATGCGACCAAGTACGACAACTGGTCGTCGTGGGGGGCAACGTGAATCCCTGCACTGGGAAGTTCGGGACGGTCGATCCGTCGAAGTTGCCCGGACATGCATTATGCCTGGGTAGCAGCATAGGCATTTGTCGCTGCGTGTTTCCTCGGGCAGCATCTATTCCCGAAGGCAAGATTTGCGGCCTGCTCGTTGGAAGATCAGTGCTACCGGTCATTTTTTTCTCAGAGTTAGCTGGCACAGAACACAGTGACAGACTTGAAAGGTTTGCATCCTGCGATTTGAAAAAGCAGATTTCCTGCTCATAGAAGGGCGCGTATGTCCGCTAAGCAGTGGTGAACAGGCGCTTACTAGAGTTTCTGCTCATACCTCGGCGTGAACGGAAAATGCAGGCGAAAAATAATGGCGTTGGTCGTAATCGTCGGATTCGCGTCGCCGAGAGATTACAGAATAATTTTAAACATCAAGATTTTAGGTGACTTGCCGATAACATGTAGAAACCATAGTCGATGGAGTATTCGGATGAAAATTTATATGCTTATGGCATGTGCGGCTCTGGCCGTGACCGCGGGTTGTTCGACGTCGAACGTGCGGCCCACAGCAGGCTCGCTTATTCAGCACGATGCCGAAATGAAAGATGTCGCCCGATGTGGTGGGCTGGGCATCGATGATCGCATCGGTCTGACAATCGCTGCGGAAAAAGACAAGTATGGTGGCGAGTTGTCCGCTGAGCGGGCATCTGAAATTCGAATTGACGCGATGCGCAATGGTCTGATGACCGGTGATGAAAAAAAATATCAAGCCTATGTGCAGTGCATCTTGGAGCTTGACAAGCGCCGCGCCTCCAACTTATCGTCTGCTGAACGTATCGAGCAGCCTTTCATCAAAGTCCAGTTGAGCCGTCCGTCTTCTCAAGCCAACCGCGCGATGTTGAGTGTAGACAACGCAGGTGGCGAGCTAACTGAATTATCGGTTCGCCCTCTGACGTTCCTCTACATCGGTGAGTTGCACATGCTGGGCGCTCCTCAGGCAGAAAACGATCGTCCGCTACGTGCTGCCTACTTTCCAGTTGTTGGAGCGTATGAGGGATTCGAGAAATTTCCAGCAGAGTACAAGGGACGTCTATATGAAACCTATACAATGGACGAGCTCAAATTTGATGAAAACGTGAGAGCATTCGCGAATTCAGAGGGACGTCGACTTAATACTTATGTACTCTATTTCGCTGTTGTGGACTATAAAGACAAGTTTGACGTGCGTCATCACAGAGTGTTTGACATCACGACGAGCCAGCAAGAGCTTGATGAGACTACAGCCGCACGACTTGTCAGCACGTTTCGGGATTCTGTTAAAGGCGGTGTGTATATTGATGCGCGTCATGTAGACACCACAGATCTTGATAAAATTTGGCCGCGCGCAGCATCACTGCGCGCTGAGAAAACCCCGTGGGGAACTCCAGCATGATTGGCTCTGTTTTAGTCGAGACGAGGTATCTCGCGAACGCCACAAGTGTACTCACCTGGTATCCTAGCTTCGGCGTCTGTATCGCATGATGCAAAAGCCGCCAACTACAAAGACAATCGCGCCCGCAACTGCGCTCCGAAATGCGGTAGCTAATGCACGTCCGCCACATTCATCCCCGCACGGAATGGAGCCGTCAGGTAGAACAATGTAAAAACTCACGAAAGCGGCGATTATTGCACCAGCGGCGATCAAGCCGCCATAAACGAGCGCGATTTTCACTTTATTTCCCAGAATCGGAATTCCCAAACCGAAATCCGTATTGCCGATGACGCAAAGGACAACGGAACCTATACGGCTCTGTCCGCACGCGCAACCGCTGTTGTGCGGGACTTGACCACGCGCGGCGAATCGCTTGCAACGGTGTGATCTCGCGATGGGAGCATCGTTATCCGTGATTGGCCTGGCACAAAGGCGCTATCAAAACGTGGGCCACGATTCCCCGCCGACGGAGTTGTTCGTGACGGTTAATCGGTCATCGTGCCAGTGTTGTTCCGCGCATCTGTCGCATGAGCATTTCCTGTCAGGCTGGTGAAGTTTCCGTTTCTTTCTCCGGTACTCCGATGGCTGCTCGGGCGACGAGAGATTCTGCATTTACAATCCGGCGGCCGAGTACCAGAAAAAAGTATCCGACGCTGAGTGCGACAACGTAATAGACGAGTGCAAAAATCGCCCGATGGCGCTTGTCTGAAAAGACTGCATCCGCTAGTTTTGGCAACCACAACAGACTGAACACGGGAGCAGCATAAAGTCCAATGTACCAGGTTTTTAACGTATTTCTCACCCACTTTTTTCTGTACCAGCCCTTGAACCTAAAATGCCCTTGCGTCTCTTTGATATCTGAGTATTCCAGGTAACTCCTGCTTTCGGAATACTCCCGCAGTGCCTGACTTGGTTGGCCGAGAGAAAGCAGATATTCAACGTGGTCAGGATTAGCATTTCTGCTGCCGGTGAGCGCTTCGCATCCTTTCTCACGAAGAAATTGATGCACTTTCTTGTCGCCCTGAAGCTCGGCCAGAAACTCTTTGGCGAACTTATACTCCTCACGTTTCCGACTTCGTGAGGCAAGTGACGTATCCAAATAGAGCTTTCGAAAACCAAATAACGACGATGCAATGACAACAAGTTGTGCGACGGTTCCCCAATCCACTATGAACTCCGCTGTTCGTTAGGTTGATCTAACAGGCTGAGGGTGCGAATGCATGCGTCGCACAGCGCGTAATCACGTGCGACGACGTTTTGCTAACCCTGAATGGTACATCGATTCAGGGAGCGTGACGCATGACATGGAGCGCATGTCGGGCGGTTTCGATACCGGCATGACAGAGCGCAATCCTAGCGGAACCGAAGCAACGCTGAGCACGGACGCCCCTTCTGTACTTGCCATTGACGGTGATACATAACGGAGATCGTATGCTGGGGAATAGTGGTCCGCTTGAGCGCGAACGTCTCACGCGCATTGACGACAGTGGCCCCGCGGAACTGGTGCAGGTTCAACTATCGCAGCAGCAAACGTTGGGTGGCACGCCACGTTTGATCGAATATGGTTCTCAGCCTAATCCGCATGAAGGCGGTAATACTGTTGCGGTGTTCGTCAGCGGAACCGCTCGAATACTCTCGTGATCGCGTGGGAGAATCAGCAATATCGCGGTCGTGATATAGAAAACCTGTGCGTTAGAGACAAGGAGCAAACTGCTTACCGACTAGGAGGTGCGGCAATCCGGCTAAAAGTGAGTAGGCATCCAAAGTAATTGACGGATAAAAAAGGGCGACTACGATCGCCCTTTTCTATCCGCTATAACAAGCTGAAAATCACGGCACCAGCACTTGCCGTCCCATCACCTTGCCTTGCGCCAGCGCTTCGAGCGCCTCGTTCACTTCGCCCAGCGGGCGCTGCGTGACCGCCGAAGGCTGCATCTTGCCCGCGCGCATCAGCGCCACGAGTTCGCGCAGTTCAGGCAGCGTGCCGACATAACTGCCTTCGATCTTGAGCGGTCGCATTGGAATGATCAGCAGCGAGAGCGTGATGTCGCCGCCCATCAAGCCGACCACCACCACGTGGCCGCCGCGCGCGCATGAATCGAGCGCCAGCTTCACGGTAGGCGTCGCGCCCACCAGATCGAGTACGGCGCGCGCGCCGCCGCCCGTGGCTTCGGCGATCTGTTTGACCGCATCGCTTGCGCGCGCATCGATCGCCGCGAGCGCGCCGGCCTTGAGCGCCGCTTCGCGTTTGGCGGGATCGACGTCCACCACGACCGCGCCTTTCGCGCCGAGCGCCTTGAGCACTTCGATCGCCATCATGCCCAGGCCGCCCGCGCCGATAATGACGACCGGGTCCTCATGAATGCGCTCGCCGAACTTCTTCACGGCGGAATACGTCGTGACGCCCGCGCAGGCGAGCGGTGCGGCCTTCACGGGATCGAGGCCGCCCAGATCGACCAGATAGCGCGGATGCGGCACGATCACGTAATCGGCGAATCCGCCGTCGCGCATCACACCCAGCGATTGTGGTCTGGTGCAGATGTTTTCTTCGCCGCGCTGGCAGGCCGCGCATTGACCGCAGCCAATCCACGGATGCACGACGGCCACGGTGCCCGTCTTCACGTCGCCAGCCTCGGGGCCCGCTGCGATCACTTCGCCGCAGATTTCATGGCTCAACGTCAGCGGCAGCTTGATGCCGCGGTCGGCTAGCGAGAGTTTTTTGCCGCCGCCCAGATCGTAATATCCCTCCCAGATATGCAGGTCCGAATGGCACAGACCGGCGGCCTGCACACGCACCAGCACTTCGGTGCCCTGCGGTTGCGGCGTGTCGCGCTGGACGAGTTCGAGAGGCTGGCCATGATGGGTCACGCAGTAGCAACGCATCTGCATCTTTGTCTCCATGAGTGTTGTGTCGAGCAGGCTGGCGAGGTCGATCCTTTCGCATCATAACGCGGTTGAGCGAAAAATTCGTCCGGTCGTTCGCTTTTCATGACGGTATAACCAGAACGCATGTCGTGTCACCACCTGGTCACCCAGCGTTCACAAAAAATGCGGGTCGCGTACCATGAGCTTTCGTCCTTGCCTTCAGGCGTCATCAATTGGGGGCGTGCGCAACGAAGCATCAATGAACTGAATCCGCACCCTGAAGTCTTATCGAACGTATTCGAAAAGTGCCTGAAATCAGGACGCAAACGTATCGAATTCGTTGCATAGCTAACGATAACCAGTTATTCTTTTGCCATGTTCGATCAGTGTCTGTACTTCAACACCTCGGCGCTTGCGCGTCGTCTGGAACGCGAGTGGTCCGAAGCGTTCGAGCCTTTCGATCTCACGCCGCCGCAGGGCTTCATGCTGCGCGCGGTGCTGGAGCGGCCTGGCTCCCTGCAGCGTGAGCTGGCCGATCTGCTGTCCATCGCGCGGCCCACGGCCACGCGCGTGCTCGACGGTCTGGAGTCGCGCGGCTGGCTGGAGCGCCAGCGCACCGAAGGCGATCAGCGTGAAGTGGCGATCGTGCCCACGGCGCAAGCCGTGGCGATTCGCGACGCGCTCAATCACGCCAGCGCGCAGGTCACGGGCCGCATCAAGCGCTCGCTGGGCGGCGAGGCCTTCGTGGATACCGTGAGCCGCCTGCGCACCGCGCGCGCGACGCTCGGCTGAGGGCGAAGCATCTTTTGTACGGAAGTAGCGGAGTTTTTCATCATGCGGCACATGGCTGCTTTTTTTATTTCGACGTGGCTCGCAGCCGCAATTCTTTTTTTAGGCCGCCATTCGGTGCCGATGATGGCGCTCAGCGGCGTGCTGGTGTTCGCGGGGCTCGATCTGTTCCGGCCCGATCACCGTGAAAACACGCAACGCACGAAGCGCGATTAAGGGCGGCTGAGCGCAAAAAAAACGCCGCGAATTCGCGGCGTTTCGTGCTTCAGATACGAACGATCAAGCCTCTTCCGCCCACGACATACCCTCGCGCGCGAGCAGCGCCGACGATGCCGCCGGGCCGAACGTGCCCGCCGTGTACGTGCGCGGACGATCGTTCAGTTCCTTCCAGCCGTCGAGAATCGGCTCGACCCACGTCCATGCGGCTTCCAGTTCGTCGCGGCGCATGAAGTGCGTGAGGCGTCCGCGAATCACGTCGATCAGCAGGCGTTCGTAGGCTTCGGCGCGGCGTTCCGGAATCGCTTGCTGCAGATCCAGATTCAGGCTCACCGGCAGCATGTTCATGCCGCTACCAGGTTCCTTCGCAAGCATTTGCAACTGGATCGATTCTTCCGGCTGGAGCTGGATCACCAGGCGATTGCCGTAGTTGCGCGGGCCGCTCGGGAAGATCGAGAAGGGCAGGTCCGCGAACTCGATCACGATTTCCGATTGACGCTTTTGCAGGCGCTTGCCGGTGCGCAGGAAGAACGGCACGTTCGCCCAGCGCCAGTTGTTGATGTGCGCGCGCAGTGCCACGAAGGTTTCGGCCTTGCTGTCCGCCGGCACGTTGTCTTCTTCAAGGTAGCCCTTGACCGGCTGGCCATCCACAGCGCCCGCCGCGTATTGGCCGCGCACCGTGTCACGCGCGATATCGGCCAGCGACATCGGACGCAGCGAGCGCAGCACCTTGAGCTTTTCGTCGCGCACCGCATCCGGGTCGAGCGACACGGGCGGCTCCATCGCCACGATGCACAGCAGTTGCAGCAGGTGGTTCTGCACCATGTCGCGCAGCGCGCCGGTGTGATCGTAGAAGCCCGCGCGGCTGCCCACGCCCACCGTCTCTGCCACCGTGATCTGCACGCTGCGGATATACGGCGCCTGCCACAGCGGCCCGAAGATCGGATTGCCAAAGCGCAGCACCATCAGGTTCTGCACCGTTTCCTTGCCCAGATAATGGTCGATGCGGTAGATCTGCGATTCCGCGAAGTGGCGGCCCACCGACTCGTTGATCTCCACGGCCGAAGCCAGATCGTGGCCGAGCGGTTTTTCCAGCACGACGCGCGAATTCGCATCGACGAGACTCACCGCCGACAGGTTGTCGCAGATCGTCGTAAAGAGTTCGGGCGAGGTCGACAGATAGAACGCGCGGATCGCGTGCTCGCGCGAGGCGGCTTTCAGGCGCCTGTAGTCTTCCGTCGCATTGACGTCGATGATGACGTACTGGAACAGGCTCAGATAGCGGTCCCACGCTTGCGCGTCGAAGGCTTTGGCGTCGATGAAGGGACGCGACTGCTCTTCCATGAACTTGCGATAGTCGTCGATCGTCCAGTTCTTGCGGCCGACGGCGATGATGCGCGTCTCGGGCGGCAGATTGCCGTGCAGGTGCGCCATGTACAGCGCGGGGAGCAGTTTGCGCGCGGCCAGGTCGCCGCCGCCGCCGAAGATAATCATGTCGACGGGCTGGTCGGGCGCGGCTTGGGCAGGCTGATTCGTCATGGCTGGTCGCTCGGTTGTGGCGCTTGTGGCGATTTGTGGCGCAGAGTTGCGAAACTTGCGCTCGCCGCTGGGGCGGGCGCGGTGAAAGAGGCTAATGTTGCATGGTTTTGCGCGAGTTTGCACGCATGACGGACGAAGTCACCGCTGGCGTGCGGGCTATTGGCCAATCATTGAACGCTCGTTGAACGGTTCGAGCAGGTGAGTCGGACAAATTGAGCGAATCGCTCGGATTAGGCGTGTTGCGCTGCACGGTTTGCGCTGGCGGTTTTTTCAACCGAGTCCGGGCACCCGCACGCCGAAGCTCTGCGCGAGCAGCAGCGCATTGAGCGCCAGCACGCCGATCGCACCCGCAATGGCCAGCACGGCCAGCGCCGCGCGATTGCGGTATTGCCCCATGACGTCGCGCCGGCAGGTGAACCAGACGAGCGCGGCCATCGGGAACGGCAGTGCGAGACTGAGCACGACCTGGCTTGCGACCAGCGCTACGGTGGCGTTCACGCCCAGGCCCACCACCACGAAGCTTGGCGCCATTGTCACGAGACGGCGCAGCCAGAGCGGAATCTGGAAGCCCACGAAGCCCTGCATGATCATTTGGCCCGCGAGCGTGCCGACCACCGAACTCGAAATCCCCGAGGCAATCAGCGAGACCAGAAAAATCGCCGCCGCCGCCGCGCCGAACAGCGGGGCGAGCGTGCGCCAGGCGCTGCCGATTTCGGCGACATCGGCGTGGCCCTGGTGAAACGCCGCCGACGCCATCATCACCATCGCCATGTTGATCAGCCCGGCCAGCGACAGCGCGACGATCACCTCGACGTTGGAAAAGCGCAGCAGGCGCGTGCGTTCGGTGTCGTTGCGCGGCTGCACGCGTGCCTGGGTGAGGCCCGAATGCAGAAAAAGCGCATGCGGCATGACCGTCGCGCCGACGATACCCACGGCGATTGTCACGGCCTGGGCATCCGGCAGGCGCGGCGCGGCCAGGCTGCGGGCGACTTCGTGCCACGCGACCGGCGTGACGAACAGCTCGACCAGATAGCACAGCCCGATCACGCCGACGAGCCCGCCGATCACCAGTTCCAGCGGCCTGAAGCCGGCGCGCTCGAAAAACAGCAGGCCGTAGGTGACGAGCGCGGTGATCGCCATACCGGCGAGCAGCGGTATATGCAGCAACAGCGCGAGACCGATCGCGCCGCCAAGGAATTCGGCGAGATCGGTGGCCATCGCCGCGATTTCGCTGACGATCCACATGAGCCAGACGAGCGGGGCAGGCAGACGTTCGCGGCAGAGTTCGGCGAGATTGCGCCCGGTGACGATGCCGAGTTTCGCGGAGAGTGCCTGAAACAGCATGGCGACGAGATTGGCGAGCACCACGATCCACAGCAGCGCATAGCCATAACGCGCGCCGGCCTGGATGTTGGTCGCGAAGTTGCCGGGGTCCACGTAGGCAACCGAGACGATCACCGCCGGCCCCGCGAGCGGCAGGAGCAGCGCGGCGCCGCGCCGGCGCCCTTCGAGCGCCTCGCGCACTTTGCGCGCCGTGCTGGCGGAAAGCCCGTCGGGCACGTCATGCAGGCTGTCGTCGCGAGTGCGATGGTGCATGAACGCCTTGTCGAAGTGACCCTGTCGAAGTAATCCTGCCGAAATTAGCTGCTCGGGGCACGATGGCCCGATTGCGCCGCGGCAATCCGGCGCATGCGAAAACGATGTAGGAAAACACCCGCCCGCGTCATCGGAATACGGGTCTCGCGCGTTAAAGAAGCGTTCCGCGCGCGCTATTGGCGGTCCGCTTTACAGTCCGCTTCGCTGCCCGGTTTCAGCGGGGTTTCGTCTGGCTTTCGCCCGCGTTGCGGCGCACCAGTCTCTATCTCAGCACAAACCGGCCCTGCGCGCGCTTACTCCGGTGATGAACCGGTTCTCTTGCCCCTACGAAATGCCAGAATTCCCGACTTTCAGCTTTACCCGGACCCCGAGACGCGGCCTTGCAGCGGCGCTGCTCATCGGCGGTCTTGCGTGCAGCGCGCTCGCGCATGCCGACAATGCGGCCAACGACAAGGTCATCGTGCTCGACTCCGGCGAGGCGCAGCTCTCGCTGATCGACGAAGCGAGCCGCAGCGTCGTCGGCACCGAACCCACCGGCAAGGAGCCGCATCACCTGATGATCACGCCCGACGGCCAGTCGCTGATCGTCGCCGATTCGGTCTCGAACGACCTGATGTTCCTCGATCCGCACACGGGCAAGGTGCAGCGACGCGTCGAAGGTATCGAAGATCCGTATCAGCTTGGCTTCTCGCCCGATCACAAGTGGTTCGTGACGGCCGGCCTGCGTCTGGATCGCGTGGACGTCTACAGCTACAACGGCCATGATGTCACCATCGCGAAGCGCATTCCGCTCGGCAAAACGCCTAGCCACATCACTTTTTCGTCGGACAGCAAGATTGCGTTCGTGACGCTGCAGGACACCGGCGAAGTCGCGGCGATCGATCTGGCCACGCAGACCGTGATGTGGAAGCTGAAGATCGGCAACACGCCCGCGGGTCTGTGGATGACGCCCGGCGACAAGTACCTGCTGATCGGCATGACGGGCGAGGACGACGTGGCCGTGGTGGACTGGCGTAACCGCACGCTCGTGAAGAAGATCCAGACGGGCCGCGGCGCGCACAACTTCCGCAATCTCGACGACGGTAAGCACGTAGTCGTGTCGAACCGCGTGGAAAGCACCATCAGCATCCTCGATTACACGACGCTCACCAAGGTCGGCGATATCACCGGTCTGCGTCCTGGTCCCGACGATATGGAACTTTCCGCAGACAAACGCTATCTGTGGGTTACGTTCCGCTTTGCGCGCCACGTCGGCGTGATCGATCTCACGACGCGCCAGCTGATCGACACGATTGCCGTGGGCCGCTCGCCGCACGGCATCTATTTCGCGAACCGTGCGCCCGTGGTGGCGCCGAATCCGGACTGACGACCGGGAGTTTCGATGCTTGATACGCTGCTTTCGCAGGCCGATAACCTTGTTTCGTGGCTGCAGACCCTCGTCTACGTGGACGTGGTGCAGCCGATCTTCTACAAGATCGGCCTGATGGGCTACGACGAGGACACCTACGACGCGCTTTACTGGGTGATCGTGGGTGTGCTCGAAATTCTGCTGAGTTACGTGTTGCTGCGCCCGCTCGAAGCGCTGCGCCCGCTCGAAACGTGGAGCGACCGCAAAGCGCTGCGTGCCGACGTCTGGTACACGTGGATCGCCAAGCTCGGCATTCTGAATATCGCGTTCTTTTTCGTGCTCACGCCGCTGTTCAATCACTGGCAGAGCCTGATGGCGATCCACAATATTCCGAATATCGACGTGGATAGTCTGTGGCCCGGCGTGACGGACCGGCCTTACGTGTCGTTTGCGATCTATCTGGTCGTGCTCGATTTCGCGGGTTACTGGTATCACCGCTGGCAGCATCGCTTCGGCGTGTGGTGGGAGTTGCACGCGGTTCATCACAGCCAGCAGCAGATGTCGCTGTGGTGCGACGACCGCAATCACTTCCTCGACGATGTCATCCAGGCGGCGTTTTTCGCGGGTATTTCGCTGATCATCGGCGTGCCGCCCGCGCAGTTCGTGGTGCTGATCGCTGTGAGCAACTTCCTGCAGGCGGTGCAGCACGTCAACGCGCGGCTCGATTACGGCTTCGTGCTGGAGCGCATTCTGGTGAGCCCGGCGTTTCATCGCCGTCATCACGCGATTGGCTATGGTCACGAAGGTACGCGCTACGGCTGCAACTTCGGCGTGCTGTTTTCGTTCTGGGACGTGATGTTCCGTACGGCGTCGTGGAACAAGGCGCATGAGCCGACCGGCATCCGCGATCAACTGCCCGCGCCGCAAGGCCGTGGCGTCAACTACGGCGAGGGCCTGATCGCCCAGCAGTGGCTCGCGCTGGTGCGCATCGCGCGACGGCTGGCGGGCAAGGGCTATCCGCTGGGTGGTCCGGCTAACTGAGTCGGCTAACTGAGTCGGCTAACTGAGCGTCAGTCGTTGCACTTTGGTCTCGGACGAGGCGGCTTTGGCCGCCTCGTTTCGTTTGGGCGCGCGGTTTGGTGTTTTCAATGGCGATTCGAGACGTCGCGGCAAATGCGATAATCGCCGTCTATCCCCAACAACATACTGCGCGACGATCGCAGCGCTTAGGCAGCTGGGCGCCTGAGGAGAATATCTTGAGCCGTATCGACAATCCGCAGCACGATCAGGAAGTCGGCGTCGCCGACGCTACCCAGGACACCACCCGCATCGACGACGTGCGCATTGGCGCGGTGCGGCCGCTCATCTCGCCGGCGCTGCTGCTCGACGAACTACCTGTGCCGCAGTCCACGCAGACGCTGGTGGAAACGAGCCGAGCGCAGATTGCCGATGTGCTCGCGCAGCGCGACGACCGGCTGGTGATCGTGGTCGGCCCCTGCTCGATTCACGACCACGACCAGGCGATCGAGTACGCGAAACTGCTCAAGGCGAAGGCCGATGCGCTCAAGGACGATCTGCTGATCGTCATGCGCGTGTACTTCGAGAAGCCGCGCACGACGGTGGGCTGGAAGGGCTATATCAACGATCCGCGTCTGGACGGCAGCTTCCGCATCAATGAAGGCCTGCGCGCGGCGCGTCAACTGCTGCTCGAAATCGATGCGCTGGGCCTGCCCACCGGCACGGAATTCCTCGATCTGCTGAGCCCGCAATACATCGCCGATCTGGTGGCGTGGGGCGCGATCGGCGCGCGCACCACTGAAAGCCAGAGCCATCGGCAACTGGCCTCGGGGCTGTCGTGCCCGATCGGCTTCAAGAACGGCACCGACGGCGGCGTGCAGGTGGCGGCAGACGCCATCGTCGCAGCGAGCGCCAGCCACGCCTTCATGGGCATGACCAAGATGGGCATGGCCGCGATCTTCGAAACGCGCGGCAACCAGGATTGCCACGTGATCCTGCGTGGCGGCAAGAGCGGGCCGAACTACGATGCGGCCTCGGTGGCGGCGTGCTGCGCGGCGCTGGCGAAAGCGGGGCTGCGCGAGGAAGTCATGATCGATTGCTCGCACGCCAACTCGAACAAGGCTCATCAGCGTCAGATCGAGGTGGCGCGCGATATCGGCGCTCAACTGGCGGGCGGCGAAAAACGCATCGTCGGCGTGATGATCGAAAGCCATCTGGACGAAGGACGCCAGGATCTGAAGCCGGGCGTGCCGCTCAAGCGTGGTGTGTCGATTACCGATGCCTGCATTAGCTGGGCGCAGACGGAGCCGGTGCTCGATGGACTGGCCGAGGCCGTGCGCGCGCGGCGCAAGACGCTAGCTGGCTGAAATGACGGGAGCGTGTCGCTCCCGACTTTTTGCGCATAAAACAACGCGCGTCGGTTCGAACAAGCCTCGCACGCCGCAGTCGGGAACCGTACTTGCGGCGTTTTGATTTATCACTTCCCGGCCACGAATGTGGAAACGATCCTGCTGGTAGACGATGACGCAAGAATCCTTGCTCCCCTGCAGATCCTGCTGGAGGCAGAAGGCTACCGAGTCCTGCTCGCGCCGGATGGAGAGGCGGCGGGCGGGGTGACCGACTGCGAGCATCCCGATCTGATCGTGACCGACTGGATGATGCCGGTGCTCGACGGCATTGGTTTTTGCCGACGTCTAAAGGCGCACAGTGCCACGGCGGCCATCCCTGTCGTGATGCTCTCGGCCGCGGTGCCGCCTGTGCAGACCGAGCCTCTCTGGAACGCGCTGCTAAGAAAGCCGACGCCAATAGCGAACCTGATTGAAGTCATTCGATCGCTGCTGGTGCAATCAAAGAGCGGAAAATTGCATTGAACGCCGTGTTTATTATTGATCGGTTTTTTATTGTTAAGGATCGCGAAGTAATATGAGCGGCATTCCGCTGGAATTTCGCGCGTGTAAATAACCCGCGTTTTTATTCAGTGGTGATCGGTCCCAGTAGGATATCGATTGCCGCTTGCCCCGCGACTTCGGCAATCAGATAAGCCCAGCGGCGTGTATAAGGACCGTTGTGGAGTTGCACACGATTGCCATCCGCGACGATA
>NZ_DASZJJ010000005.1:0-17923 GCF_035948235.1 Paraburkholderia sp.
TAGGTCGCCGCGTGCGCCGCGCCGCCCGGGTGAGGTGGCGCGGCGCACGCGTGCGCGAGGCCCGATGAAGGCCGGTGCTTTGCTGCGGCTTTTGCGCCTTCAGGCGCTGATGTCAGGCGTCTTACTTGACGACCGAAGTCGCATCCTTGAGCAGATCGGCGGAAAGCGTCACGCCCTGCTTCTGTGCGGCAGCCGGATTGACAAACAGTTGCAGCTTGCTGCTGGTTTCCGATGCGATCGCGCCGGGCTTTTCGCCCTTGAGGATGCGCACTACGACCTTGCCCGTCTGATGGCCGAGATCGCCGTAGTCGATCCCCAGCGCCGCGATGGCGCCGCGTTTCACGCTGTCCGTATCCGAGGCGACGAGCGGAATCTTCGCGTCGTCGGCCACCTTCACGAGTGCTTCGTACGCCGAAACAACGTTGTTGTCGGTGTTGGTGTAGATCACGTCGACCTTGCCGATCAGGCTTTTCGCTGCCGGGCCGATGTCCACCGTGCGCGGTGCAGCGGCTTCCTTGAGCGTCATGCCCTGTTGCGCGAGCAGTTCCTTGAGCGCCTTGACGACCACGACCGAGTTGGCCTCGCCCGGGTTGTAGACCATGCCGACGGTCTTCGCGTTCGGCACCACACGCTTGATGAGCGCGACCTGCTTGTCGAGCGGCAGCTTGTCCGAGACGCCGGTGACGTTGGTACCGCTAGGCGACCAGGTCTTCACGAGCTGCGCGGCGACCGGATCGGTCACGCCCGAGTACACCACGGGCACCGACTTCGTTGCGGCCACCACGGCCTGCGCCGAAGGCGTGGCGATCGCGACGATCGCGCTGGGATTGTCGCCGACGAACTTGCGAGCGATCTGCGCGGCGGTGCCGGTGTTGCCCTGGGCGCTCTGGTATTCCCATTTGAGGTTCTTGCCCGCGTCGTAGCCGGCGGCCTTCAGCTCGTCACGCACGCCGTCGCGGATCGCGTCGAGGGCGGGGTGTTCGACGATCGACAGGACTTCAACGGTGGCGGTGTCGGCTGCGTGCGCGGCGCCGCTGGCAAGCGTGAGTGCCGCAGCGCTGGCGATCAGGGTAAGGGTGGCGGCCTTGGCGGCGAGCTTAAGGGTCTTCATTCTGTTTGATCTCCCCCGAATGTTCGGTTCTGGACGGGTGTGGTCCGCTTGCGCGGCAGCGCCGCCGAAGGCTGCACCCGACTTTACGCACGGCGCGCACGTCTTGACCTTGCGTGCCCCTTACGCCATGCGCCGCAATGGTGCATAAACCGGCGGCGAGGCAGCGAGCATACCACCGAGTTTTACCGATCAGTGTCTCGCCCCGGGAGAGTGCGGCGAGGATGCGACGGCTTGTCACCGTCGATCAAAAAAGCGCGAACGGGATTTTCGGGGAAAATCCGTAGGGTGCCGAAAGTTTTCTCAATTTCCGATCGGAAATAATGCGCCGTGTCGAGGCGGTGCGATTATCCGGCGTGAAGGCGCCTCGAGTCCTCTGTTGGTGAAAATGAAATGTAATTTTTGTTATGTGAATCAATGAGTTGGCGCGGTTTGCATTTAGGGTTTTCACCAGTCAATGCGCATGATTTATTCGGGAAATTTTCGAATATTGATAATAAATTTCGAACCAGATAAGCGCATTCGATCAGGCTTCCCGATGATTTTCCAATCGGAATCGACAGCGTGATTTGTTTCGGATCGGAAATTGATTTCCTGCAGGCCGCGCCAGTCGGTCGTCTTGACGGAGTAGCCTCGTTTTGCCGCCTCACGCCGGGCGATTTTCCAAATGTTTTCAAGCTCTTTGCGCCATTTTCAATCAATTGACGTCGATCAATACCCTTGGCAGGTATCGGAAAAAACCCTTGGTTGCGAGTGGGGGATTTTATTGATAGCATCCGCCGGTCGCTGATTGAGTCCGGACCACCCTCCGGTACGAAATGCAGTGAACGGGGCAGGCGGAATGCTTGCGCAACAGAGGACGCGTAACCGCGCGTTCTCTCCGAACTCAACCGCTACAACGCGGGTGATAAACGCCGGGCCCCGTCACGTCTTCAATTTCTCTGGCCCGTCGTTGTCGTCCCCCTAGGTTCGTCCTCGGGGTGCTGTTCGTTTGCGCAGGTCATCCGTCTGACCGGTTGACCCGAAAACAATCGAGGAGCTCCTGATGACGTCGCTGTTCCGCCGTAACCGCCTTACCTCTTTCTCCGTCGCCGCCGCGCTGCTCGCTTTTGGTGCAGCCGCTCACGCCGACACCGTCAAGATCGCCATCGCCGGTCCGTTCAGCGGCCCGGTCGCCCAGTACGGCGACATGGTCAAGGCTGGCGCCCTGACCGCAATCGACCAGATCAACGCCGCTGGCGGCGTGAACGGCAACAAGCTCGAAGCCGTGCTGATGGACGACTCGTGCGAGCCGAAGCAGGCCGTCGCCGTCGCCAACAAGATCGTCTCGCAGCACATCCAGTTCGTGGTCGGCCACGTCTGCTCGGGCTCGACGATTCCGGCTTCCGACATCTACGAAAACGAAGGCGTCGTGATGGTCACGCCGTCGGCAACCGCGCCGCAACTGACCGAAGGCAAGAAGCGCCAGTTCATCTTCCGCACCATCGGCCGCGACGACCAGCAAGGCCCGGCTGCTGCCGCCTACATCATCAACAAGGTCAAGCCGAAGAAGGTCGCGATCCTGCACGACAAGCAGTCGTACGGCCAGGGCATCGCCACGTCGGTGAAGGCTGCGCTCGACAAGGCGCACATCCAGGTGGTCGTGTTCGAAGGCATCAACGCAGGTGATTCGGACTACTCGGCAATCGTCACCAAGCTCAAGTCGCAAGGCGTGGACTTCGTCTACTTCGGCGGCTACCACCCGGAAATGGGCCTGCTGATGCGCCAGTCGCGTGAACAGGGCGTCAAGGCCACCTTCATGGGACCGGAAGGCGTGGGCAACAAGGACGTGACGGCGATCGCCGGCCCGGCCTCGGAAGGCATGCTCGTCACGCTGCCCGCCGACTTCGCCGCCGATCCGGCCAACGCGAAGCTCGTGAAGGCGTTCGCCGATGCGAAGCGCGACCCGAACGGCCCGTTCCAGATGCCGGCTTACGCCGCGGTCGAAGTGATCGCCGACGGCATCGCAGGCGCGAAGAGCACCGACCCGACCAAGGTTGCCGCTTACCTGCACAAGAACGCGTTCAACACGCCGATCGGCAACGTGCAGTACGACGCACAGGGCGACCTGAAGTCGTTCCGCTTCGTCGTGTACACGTGGCACAAAGACGCGACCAAGACCGCCGTGAACTGATCCCGGCGTGCGGCCGTTCGCCCCGCTTCCGGCTTTGGATAGCGGGGCGTTTTTATAGCGGCCGCTCGCAAGAGAAATATCGACACGGTTTCAAAAAAGGCTCTCTTACCGGCACATACGCCGCGGGGCTTAAGGCATGAATGATTTTCTTCCGCAGTTCACCCAGCAGCTCGTAAACGGGCTCACGCTGGGTGCGATCTATGCGCTGATCGCCATCGGCTACACGATGGTCTACGGCATCATCGGCATGATCAACTTCGCTCACGGCGAGATCTATATGATCGGCGCCTATGTGGGCCTCGTCACGCTCACGGCCATCGGCACCACGGCGGGTTATCCGCTGCCGCTCGTGCTGGGCGCGGCGCTTATCGTCTCGGTGGTGGTCACCGGGCTGTACGGTTTTGCGGTCGAGCGCGTGGCGTATCGGCCGCTGCGCGGCGGGCCGCGTCTCGTGCCGCTGATCTCCGCGATCGGCATGTCCATTTTTCTGCAGAACTACGTGCAGATCGGGCAGGGCGCGCGTGATGTCTCCGTGCCGATGCTGATTTCCGGCGCGCTCGACTTCAACATGGGCGGCAACTTCGAAGTGACGATTCCGTACGCGCGCATGCTGATCGTGGGCACCACGGTCGTGCTGATGATCGCGCTCACGCTGTTCATTTCGCGTTCGCGCATGGGTCGCGCGTGCCGCGCCTGCGCGGAAGACATGAAGATGGCCAACCTGCTTGGCATCGATACGAACCGCGTGATCTCGTTTACGTTCGTGCTCGGCGCGATGCTGGCGGCGGTGGGCGGCGTGCTGATCGGTCTGACGATCGGCAAGCTCAATCCGTATATCGGCTTTATCGCGGGTATCAAGGCGTTCACGGCGGCGGTGCTGGGCGGCATCGGCAGCATTCCCGGCGCGATGCTCGGCGGCGTGCTGCTGGGTCTGGCCGAAACGTTCGCCTCGGCGTACATGCCGTCCGAGTACAAGGACGTCGTGGCGTTCGGCCTGCTCGTGCTGGTGCTGCTGTTCCGTCCCACCGGCCTGCTCGGCAAGCCGGACGTCGAAAAGGTGTGAGGTCGATATGAGCCAAACTGTTTCGGTTCGCGCGGCCAGCCATAGCGGCCCGTCTTCGTCGCAGACGCTGAAGGGCGCGTTCGTCGCCGCCTTTGCGACCATCATCCTCACGGCGCCGATCCTGGGTCTCCAGCTCACGCTGGACGGCTATCAGGTCGTGCTGCAGCAACACTGGCATCCGGTGTGGATCGCCGCTGCCGTGGTGTTCGTGTTCCAGCTCGTCAAGCCGATGTTTGTGCGCGCAACGAGTGGCGTGAAATTGCCGAAAGCGCCGGCAATGGGCGCGCGTCAGCAACGCGTCGCGATCTGGGTGCTGCTCGCCTTTGGCGCGGTGTTCCCGTTCATCAGCTCGCGCGGCACCATCGACGTCGCGACGCTCGCGCTCATCTACGTGATTCTGGGCCTTGGCCTGAATATCGTGGTGGGTTTCGCGGGCCTGCTCGACCTGGGTTATGTGGGCTTTTACGCGGTGGGCGGCTATACGTATGCGCTGCTCAACCAGTACTTCGGCTTCACGTTCTGGGAGTGCCTGCCGCTCGCGGCGCTGGCCGCAGCGGCGTTCGGCTTCGTGCTGGGCTTTCCGGTGCTGCGTCTGCGCGGCGACTATCTGGCGATCGTCACGCTCGGCTTCGGCGAAATCATCCGTCTGCTGCTCAATAACCTCACGAGCATCACGGGCGGCCCGGACGGCATCTCGGGCATTCCCAAGCCTACCGTGTTCGGTTACGAGCTTGCGCGTCACGCCAGCGTGGAAGGCGCCAAGACCTTCAACGAGCTGATTGGCATCGAGTACAGCGGCGAACACATGATCATCTTCCTGTACCTGCTCGCGCTGGTGCTGGTCGCGTTCACGCTGTTTGTCACCAGCCGCCTGCTGCGTATGCCGATGGGCCGCGCATGGGAAGCGCTGCGCGAAGACGAAATCGCCTGCCGCTCGCTCGGTTTGAACCCCACGCGCATCAAGCTCTCGGCGTTCACGCTGGGCGCTTCGTTCGCGGGTCTGGCCGGTGCGTTCTTCGCGGCGCGTCAAGGGCTCGTCACGCCCGAGTCGTTCACTTTCATCGAATCGGCGCTGATTCTGGCCGTGGTGGTGCTGGGCGGCATGGGCTCGCAACTGGGCGTCGTGCTGGCCGCGATCCTGTTGACCGCCTTGCCGGAAGTCGCGCGCGGCTTTGCGGAATACCGCATGCTGATTTTCGGTCTGGTGATGGTGCTGATGATGATGTGGCGTCCGCAGGGCCTGTTGCCCGCAAGCCGTCCGCATGTGGAGTTGCCGCAATGAGTGCACAAGCGTTGTTGAAAGTGGCGGGTCTGCAGATGCGTTTCGGCGGTCTGCTGGCCGTGGACGGCATCGAATTCGACGTGCGCCCGAACGAGGTCTTCGCAATCATCGGGCCGAACGGCGCGGGCAAGACCACGGTGTTCAACTGCGTGGGCGGCTTCTATAAGCCCACGGCGGGCGATATCGTGCTCGACGGTCACGCGATCAACGGCCGGCCGAGCCATGAGGTCGCGCGTCGCGGCCTCGTGCGCACGTTCCAGAATATCCGTTTGTTCAGGCAGTTGACGGTGCTCGAAAACCTCATGGTGGCGCAGCATCTCAAGGTCAACCGCAACATGCTCAGCGGCCTGTTCGCGACGCCTTCGTACCGCCGCGCCGAACGCGCCGCGCTCGAACGCGCCGCGTACTGGCTCGAACGCGTGGGTCTGAAGGAGGTGGCGAACCGCGAAGCGGGCACGCTGTCGTACGGCCATCAGCGTCGGCTTGAAATCGCGCGCTGCATGATCACGGACCCGCGCCTGCTGATGCTCGACGAACCGGCCGCCGGTCTGAATCCGCAAGAAAAGATCGAACTGCAGCACATGGTCGATGGACTGCGCAACGAGTTCGGAATCTCCGTACTCCTGATCGAACACGACATGAGTCTGGTGATGGGCGTATCGGATCGCATCCTCGTGATGGAACACGGCAAACCGATCATGATCGGCAAGCCGGAAGAAGTGCGCAACGACCCGCGCGTGATCAAAGCCTATCTCGGAGAGGACTGATGCTGAAGCTGGACAAGGTCCATACCCATTACGGCGCGGTGGAAGCGCTGGCGGGCGTGTCGATCGAAGTGAACAAGGGCGAGATCGTCACGCTGATCGGCAGCAACGGCGCCGGCAAGACCACGCTGATGATGACCGTGTGCGGCACGCCGCGTGCATCGTCGGGTCATGTGACGTTTGAAGGACGGGACATCACGCGCATGCCCACGCATGAAATCATGCGCCTGGGCATGGCGATTTCGCCGGAAGGCCGCCGTGTGTTCCCGAGCCTGACCGTGCTCGAAAACCTGCAGATGGGCGGCTTTTTTGCCTCGCAGCACGAGATCGATGCGGGTATCGAGCACGTCTTCAAGCTGTTTCCGCGCCTGAATCAGCGTGCGAAACAGCGTGCGGGCACCATGTCGGGCGGCGAGCAGCAGATGCTGGCCATCGGCCGGGCGCTGATGAGCAAGCCGCGCTTGCTGCTGCTCGACGAACCGACGCTCGGCCTCGCGCCGCTCGTGATCGCGCAGATCTTCGACATCATCCGCACGATCCGCGAAGAGGGCGTGACGGTGTTCCTCGTCGAGCAGAACGCGAACAAGGCGCTGCATGTGGCCGATCGCGGCTACGTGCTCGAAACCGGGCGCGTGGTGCTGGCCGATAGCGCCGACAATCTGCTCGCCAACGACGACATCAAGCGCGCCTATCTGGGTGGTTAACAGGCGGATAACACACTGTTAGCTTGACGGTGCTCTCGAACGGCCCGCGCAGTTTCCCTTTAAACAAAGGGCGATTGCGCGGGCCGAATCTATTTCTGGCGGCAATTCAATCGCCGTTGCCGGTAAAGCCGTGCGTCAGTTGCGCGAGCTGGGCGACGAGCCGCATCAGGTCGGCCTGGCCGCGCGTGGCGGTTTTGGCGAAGACGTGATGCAGATGGGTGCGCACGGTGGAGGGCAGAATCCGCAAGGATGCGGCAATCGCCCGTGGATTGCCGCCGTTGCCGATTTCGCAGGCGACGCGCGCTTCGGCGGGCGTGAGCGCGTAGAGCGCGATCAGGCGCTGCTCGATACCGCGCGGCGCGGCCTGCGGGTCGATCACCATCAGCATCGCGAGTCCGCGCCGCGCGCCAAGCGGCGAGATGAGCACCTGCAGCGGCGTGCGGGGTGTGGGCCGCTCGACCAGCATCGCGTTGCCGGTGCGAGTGTGTGCGGCCAGGCCACCGCCTGCCGCGCCGGCGATCGCGGCATGGAGCCGCTGCGTGGCTTCCGGCGAAGGCGTTTGCAAGCCGCGCGGACTCTCGCGCAATCCCTGCGGCTGCGTCAGCAGCGTGGCGGCGGCGCGATTGGCAAAGACCACTTGCGCGGCGCTATCGACGATCAGTACCGCCTGCGCGAGTCCATCCAGCGCGTCGAAGGCATCGAGCGCACCAAGCGCAATCAGCGGATCGGGTGGCTCAGGGAGCACGATTGGGGAAGCCGCCTGCGAGGGCAGAGGGCGAGCGTGGGGAAGGTGTGGCCGCGCAGCAAAAAAGCGCAGGATAAAACGCGTGAGGCAGGTTAGCAAACGGTCGGCACGCACCATGCGCCGCAGCACGCGAAACGCATCCTTCAATAAATAGACGATAAAACTTTCAATCTGGTTTCGATTTGATGCGTTTCTCTTTCTTCTTGTGACGGAATGGACGGGGACTGGACAACTGGGCCGCGCTCACGATAATGGTTCGTCCCGCAAGGGGCGCGGCAAGCTCCAGGAGGTACAGGCAGCGCCGCGCAGAGAACAATGCGTTAGACCGGAGAGTCGTTGGATGTCTGAAGAGTATGAAGTGCACGGGCCGCACGATCACGCGGTCGAACATGCGGCGGCCGGCCATGGCGGGCACGGTGCCGAAGCCGAGCGGGACCCCTTTCCGGGCCGTATGGCGGTGATGACGGCGATCCTGGCGTCGATCGGCGCGATCCTCTCGTATCAGAGCGGCAACAGTGAAAACCTCGCGCTCTATTACAAGAACGAGGCGGCGATTCACAAGACCGAAGCCGCGAATCAATGGGCGTATTACCAGGCCAAGGGCGAAAAGCAGAATCTCGCCGAACTGGGCGCGTCGCTCGCCGCGCTCGCGCCGAATGCCGCCGAAGCCCAGCGGCATTTTGCCGCCGACGCCGACAAGTATCGCCAGCAGAAGGACCCGATCCGCGCGAAGGCCGAGGCGCTGGAAAAGCAGGTGCAAGCCGACGACGAGTACGCCGAACATCTGCTGCACGGCCACCATCGCTGGGCGCAGGCCACCACGCTGATCCAGATTTCGATTGCCCTGACGGCAATTACCTTGCTGACGCGCCGCAAGTGGCTGCTGCGCACGTCGGTGGGCGTTGGCGTCGCGGGCGTGGTGATGGGCGCGCTCGCGTTCTTCGCGGGCTGATCGCGTCAGCAACCTCCCCAACAGCCTCGCGAACAGCCTCTACCCGCCGCACACGATGGCGGTCAGCAGCAGCGGCACCACGGATTTGACCGTGGCGTCGCTGTTCGCCTCGCTCACGCGGGTGCGCACCGAATCTGCGGGCGCGGACACCACGACGCCATAGAGCGGCGACTTGATCTCTTTACCCGCGCCACGCCGGAACAGGTCGTCGTCGCGCGCATAGCCGAGCACGACATAGATCGGAAAGCCGAACGCGCTCATGCGGCTGCCCTGCGCGGGCCGGAAGGCATTGACCGAATTCGCCTCGACCCGGCTTGGCTTCGGGTCGATGGACTTTTCTTCAATCAATGTCGAAATAAATTCATGCGGATTCGACGTGCAGTCGAAGCGTTTGTCTTGCATCTGCTGGGGTTGCGCGCCAAGCGGCGTGCAAAAAACCAGCAGCGTCGCCAGGGCGGCGAAGGCCGACAGACAAGGCACCACGGGGACTCGACGCTGTTTCATGGCAGTGACGGTGGCAGTAATGGATACCGCTTGAGTTCCACTGGAATCCATTCGACACCGAAACCCCTGTCCTGTTCAAGGGGGCGGCATACAAATTGCGCACTTCTGCGCCGCGCCGCCCGTCCTTGCAAGTGGGATTGCAGCAATCGAAACAGCATTTACAGCATCGACTTGGCCTGGCTCAGAATCTTGTCGCAGACCTGTTTGGTAGCGGCCTGCTTGAGTCCGCTGCCGGAAAGGTCCAGTTGCTGGCCATTGCCGGCGGTGAGAATGCCGCTGTTGCCTTTCTCGTAGCCGCTATCGGTGGTGGAAGCGCCGCCGGGCAACTTGCTGAGCAGCGAATCTTTCACGTTGCCGGCGGTGTCCGCATTCAGGTAATTGTTCTTGATGCAGTACTGCAGCAGGCCCGTGACGTTGCCCATGCTGTTCGAGGTGACTGACGAGCCGGTGAGGCCGCCAAGCCCGCCCAGATTGCCCAGCGCGCCCGAAGTCGAGCCGCTGCTGCCGCTCTGGTTGAGCAGGTTGCCGAGCTGTGCCTGTGCGCAATGCCAGGGCGCCAGCAGGCCGGCGGCCATCGCAGCGGTGGCGGCAGCGGCGATCAACGCGCGCTTGCCGCGCGATGTGGATGTTTGCATACACGATTCTCCTTGAAGGCCATGGCCTTCGTACTATAGACGGAATCGTCATGCGGCCTGGGCTGCGTGCCCATGCGAGTGGCATGAAACCATGCGTGCAAAGGGCTTATTGAATGCAATTCATCGCGGTGTCATTTGTTGTGTGCACAACTGAGTATCCGGAAAAAGCACTGAGAAAGCAGTAAAATGACCGTGACCAGATTGATGCACATTGCTGAAGCAATGCAATTGAAATCGAAATGGCGTAATAAAGGTATTCAGGCAGCAGGCGCGTAAGCCAGGGTCGGACACGCGATGCGAAAAGTAACTCGCATTAACAAGCCGATACGATGCTATAGCTGCGCAACAGATGTCTTGCAGGACGCATACGTTTCACGAAAAAGCCTTGCTACAAGGGCTTTTCTGGCAATTCGAAGAGGGCTCGCGCACCGTTTTGCAAGCGCGATCGGGCATATTTCACGCCACGCAAGACGTGACTTTGTTTCTAACCGTAACACTTATTACGGCCCTCCTCATTGGCTGGTTTCAGGTGGTATGCTTCCTGCACAAATTCTCCCTTGCACGAGTGAGACCACGTTCTTTGCGTCAATACCGTGAACACACGCACTGCCAGAGTGCAGTCGGTGACGCAAACGAACAAGTCATATAAACATATGGTGCAACCGAGCATGCCCACGCGGACAGCAAGATCCGCGAGCGAGCTCCGTCACTGCAGCCCCGGTCCGGCTGCGTGGAGAACAGCATGAATTTCGAAGAACTGAGCGACGACGAGTGGATGGTAGTGTCCTCGCTCGTATCCGATGAACCGCCTATACGGCTCAATCGCCGCGGTCGCCCGCGCGCAGAGCCGCGCGTCGTGGCGAACGCCGTGCTGTGGATCTTGACGACTGGCGAGTCCTGGTCGCGCCTGCCCGCACGTTATCCGTCCGGACCGACCTGCCGCCGCCGTTTCGAGGAATGGCACGTCAGCGGGACGCTGCTCGAACTGGTCCAGTTGCTCACGCAGCGCGGGCGCAGCTTTGTCTATGTGCCCGAGCCCGCTCAGGCGCAGGCTGTGGCGAGCCCGCAGACTTCGCCTGCCGTGGCCGTGGTGGTCGAGGAAGCGGTCGAAGACGATGGTTTGCCCGCCGTCTACTGGAAGAGCCCGGAAGCCTGGCAGGCGCCCTCGTCGCTGGCCGCCAGTGCGGCCGCGAATCCGATCGAGAGCATGACGCGTCAGCTCGCCCGTCTGGACGAGGTGCTGGCGCAGGCCCAGCATCGCACGCCCGCCGCGAAGGGAGGGCCGGCGTCGCCCATGGTCCCACCGCAGGCCGACGCCAGCGCGAGCGCCGCGCGCGTGAAGGCGCCCACCGCGGCGCCCGCAGTTGTGCGCACGGTCGTGCCCGAGGAACACTTCGAGGTCGCCGACCTCGCCCAGCAAAGCGAGCAGATCGCCGAATGGCGCGGCTATGTGATCCATTTGAGCGTGGAAACGGCGCGCAGCCGCATGCATCGCGGCATGTATCGCGCGGCGGCGGAAATCCTCAAGGATGGCAAGCGCGTCGAGCGCACCGGTCTGATCGGCCCGGCGTTCGAAGACGCCGATGCGGCGCGCCACTATGCGTTCGACTGGGCGCGTGAGTGGATCGATCGCGAAGGCCCGCACACGCCCGGTGGCGGTGTCGATGGTGGCGATATGGATGACGCCGGTGACGGCAGCGGCCCCGCTGTTTCCCTCGCTCGCGCGCAGGGCGGCAAGCATGCCAATAGCGCCGGCGTGGTCACGCGCGCCATGCCGGTCACCTCGCCGGGTCTGGCGACGGCTCTGGCAACTTCCGGCTCGCACGTTGTTGCCAATGGCGTGCGTCACGCACCGCTGCAACGCTATACCAGCAGCGCGCTGCGCACGCCTGGCGACACCCGCGACGGGTCGTCCGCCACCGGCAGCAATCAGCATCCGCTTGCTTCGCGCTACAGGACGCATCTGAGCTAGGCGGCGGCCTGTTTCATCACTGGCCGCTGCTTTCACCCGCTTAGTCCCGCTGTTCGTCGAACGTTTTTCCCGTTCCATCTTTTTTTGCCCAGCCACGCCGCAATGGGGTTTCAACCATTCCCGCTGCGGTGCGCGCCAAGGTGTCTCCGTCCATTGCCTTCTCACGCTCGAGCCCTTGCGGGCCCGAGCGTATTTCCATTACTGCCGGCCGTACTGATCGTCCAGACGCACGATATCGTCTTCGCCGAGATACGAGCCCGACTGCACCTCGATGATTTCGAGCGGCATCTTGCCCGGATTTTCCAGCCGGTGCGCCACGCCTAGCGGGATATAGGCCGATTCGTTCTCCGAAACGATAAAGCGTTCCTCGCCGCGCGTGACGAGCGCCGTGCCGCGCACGACGACCCAGTGTTCCGCGCGATGATGGTGCATCTGCAACGACAGGCGCGCACCGGGTTCGACCACGATGCGTTTGACCTGGAAGCGTTCGCCGCTATCGACGCTGTCGTAATGACCCCAGGGCCGATGCACGAGACGATGCGCGACTGCTTCGCTGCGCTTCTGGGATTTCAGGCGCTGGACGATCTTCTTCACGTCCTGTGCGCGCGAACGGTCGGCCACCAGCACCGCGTCGGCGGTTTCGACCACCACCAGGTTCTCGGTGCCCAGACACGCGATCAAACGGCCGTCCGAGTGCGCGAAGGTATCGCTGGCACCTTCGAACATGACTTCGCCCTGAGCCACGTTGCCGGCCTCATCTTTCGATGCCACCTGCCAGACCGTGTCCCACGAACCGAGATCGGTCCAACCCGCCGCGAGCGGCACCACCACGCCGCTGGCCACCGACGTATCGCCCGACAGTGGCTCCATCACCGCATAGTCGATCGAGTTGGACGGCGAGCGCGCGAAGCACTCGGGGTCCACGCGGAAGAAGTCGCCATCGGCCTTGCCGTGCTCGACCGCCGCCGTGCAGGCCTCGAATATCGCGGGCTGAAAGTGACGAATCGCCTTGAGCCACGTAGAGGCGCGCACGATGAAGATGCCGCTGTTCCACCAGTAGCGCTGCGAGGCGACGTACTGTTGCGCCAGCTCGATATAAGGCTTTTCGACAAAGCCGTTGAGGCGTCGCGCGCCATCGGGCTCCTGCGTCGCCAGCGGCTCGCCCACATGGATATAGCCGTAGCCCGTTTCCGGCCGCGTGGGCACGATGCCCATCGTTACGATCTGACCGTTGGCCGCGTGGCGCACGCCATCGGCCACCGCAGCCTGGAACGCGGCGAGATCCGCGAGCGCGTGATCTGCGGGCATCACCACCATGATGCCGTCCTGCTGCGTAGACGTTACCGATAAAGCCGCGATCGTTAGCGCCGGCGCCGTATCGCGCGCGAGCGGTTCGAGAATCAGACGGGCTTCCTTGCCCGCTGCGCGCACCTGATCGGCGGTAGTGAAGCGGTGTTCCTCGTTGCACACGATCATGAGCTTGTCGGCGAGCGTCACGCGTTCGGCGAGGGCGTCGAGCCGGCCCGCCGTATCCGCGAGCAGCGAACGCTCACCGACCAGGTTGATCATCTGCTTCGGGTATTGCTCGCGCGACAGCGGCCACAGCCGCGAACCCGCGCCGCCGGCCAGCACCACGGGGCAAACCTGCAACGCGTTGTGCGCATCGCCGCGCGATTCAGCTTGTTGCGCCTGTTGAGCCGCGCGTGCCGAGGCCGTTGCGGAACCCGTATCCGTCATCTCGCTCTCCTGAAAGGGGTTTCGGTTCTGCGATTTGTAGCATGCTTAAAATCGCAATAAAAAGAGTCGTAAAGAAGAAAACGGAAAATATTCGGATTAAATTAAAAAATGCCGATTCGTTATGAATGATCCGGAATAAAAATAAAAAGAAAAATGTCGGGTATGACCGGAATGCAAAAAAATAATTCAACCTGTATCCCGCGCGATCCGGCAATTTTTGCCGCGCTCTCGGCGCGATCAAAGCCTTGCTGGATGGCGTTTCCGGCAATCGTTGCCGAAAAAATCAGACAAAAAACAGGTCGTTAGCAACGAAACATTTGGAGATACTTTTTGGCCTTGCGCGCGGAATTTTTATAGCGCTTTATTAGGGTTTATTCGGATGCGATTTAGCAGCGCCGGATCGATTTCGGCTCAGTTCCTTTGTCGTTCCCTTGCAGTCCCCTGATTCCCGTAGCGGCGGCCATGATGCAAAACGCGTGGCTGTATTTCATTTTTTTCAACCGAGGTGCCGGACATGCTGAGCGTTCTAGCCAGGATTATCGATGTTGCCGCCATCGCCGCCGGCGCGCTGCTTGCGGCCGCTCTGCACCACGGACGGTTCGCCACGCTCACCGATCCGGAGAGCGTGGCGCTCGCCTTCAACTGCGTGCTGGCGATCTGGATGTTTCCCGCCTTCGGCATCTACCAGTCGTGGCGCGGCAAGTCGCTTTATGTGCTGGCGGCGCGTGTGTGCGCCGCATGGATCGCGGTGGAATGCACGGGCATTCTGCTGAGCTTCAGCGTGCACCGGGCCGATGCGCTCTCGCGTATCTGGCTCGCGTACTGGGTGGTGGCGTCGGTGGCCTTCCTGATCGTCTCCAAGGCGCTCGTGCACATGGTGCTGCGCAGCCTGCGCCGCGAGGGCTACAACCAGAAGGCCGTCGCTGTGGTGGGCGGTCCCCGCTATGCGCGCTTTCTGGTCGAACAGATGAAGAGCCGTCCGGAAGCGGGCTTTCATCCCGCGCTGGTGTACGACGAGGATAGCGACGCCGATGGCGATGCGCGCCTGGATGGCGTGCCGGTCGAGCGCAACCTGCAGGCCATGCTCGAATTCGTGCGCGAGCACGACGTGCGCGAACTCTGGCTTGCGCTGCCGATCACCAAAGAGCGCACGATTCATCGCATCGTCATGGCGATGCGCAACGATTTCGTGAACATCCGCTTTATTCCCGATGTGCGCAGCCTGTCGTTCTTCAGTCAGCCGGTGGTCGATCTGCTGGGCGTGCCGGCGATCAATCTCGCGGCTTCGCCGGTGACCGATCTGAGCGTGTTGCCCAAGCGTGTGTTCGACATCCTGTTTGCAGGCGCCGTGCTGGTCGCGCTGGCGCCGCTGTTCGCTCTGGTCGGGCTTGCCGTCAAGATGACGTCGAGGGGCCCGGTGTTCTTCAAGCAGCGTCGCAAGGGTCTGGACGGCAACGAGTTCGAAATCTACAAGTTCCGCTCGATGAAGGTCCACGCGGAAGTCGCGGGCCAGGTCACGCAGGCGCGCCGCAACGATCCGCGCGTGACGCGTGTGGGCGCTTTCCTGCGCCGCACGAGTCTGGACGAACTGCCGCAATTCATCAACGTGCTCAAGGGCGAGATGTCGGTGGTGGGGCCGCGTCCGCATGCGCTGGCGCACGACGACATTTACAAGGACCTCGTGCGCGGCTACATGGCGCGCTATCGCATCAAGCCGGGCATTACCGGCTGGGCGCAGGTCAACGGTTTTCGCGGCGAAACCGATCGCGTGGAAAAGATGCGCGACCGTGTACGTTTTGACCTGCATTACATGCAGCACTGGAGTTTCGCGCTCGATCTGCGCATCGTCGCGATGACCATGTGGAAGGGATTCGCCGGTCAGAACGCGTATTGATCGTCAGCATGACGAAATAATTAGCAGAATACGCAACAAATACGCATCGAATTCACATTGAGCATACCAGGCGCGCGACGTGCGCAAGTGGCCGCGACCCTGGTGGACATCAACAGGCAATCACATTTGAGGTGGGCATGAATCTGACGATCATTGGCAGCGGTTATGTGGGTCTCGTGACGGGCGCGTGTCTGGCCGACATCGGCAACGACGTGTTCTGTCTCGACGTGGACCAGCGCAAGATCGACCTGCTCAATCAGGGCATCGTGCCGATTCACGAGCCGGGCCTGAAGGAAATCATCGAACGCAACGTGCGCGCGCGCCGTCTGACGTTCTCGACCGACGTGGAAGCCGCCGTCGCGCACGGCGACGTGCAGTTCATCGCGGTGGGCACGCCGCCCGACGAGGACGGTTCCGCCGACCTCCAGTACGTGCTCACCGCCGCACGCAACATCGGCCGCCTGATGAACGGCTTCAAGGTCATCGTCGATAAATCGACGGTGCCGGTCGGCACGGCGGCGCTGGTGCGCGACGCGATCGCCTCCGAACTGCGCAAGCGCGGTGAGAGCCATATGTTCTCGGTGGTGTCGAATCCGGAATTCCTCAAGGAAGGCGCCGCCGTGGACGACTTCGCACGGCCCGACCGTATCGTGCTGGGCTGCGACGAAGACGTGCCGGGCGAGCGCGCCCGCGAACTGATGAAGCGTCTGTACGCGCCGTTCAACCGCAATCACGAACGCACGCTCTATATGGACGTGCATTCGGCGGAATTCACCAAGTACGCCGCCAACGCCATGCTTGCCACGCGCATTTCGTTCATGAACGAACTGGCGAATCTGGCCGACCGCGTGGGCGCAGACATTGAAGCTGTGCGCCGCGGTATCGGCTCCGATCCGCGCATCGGCTATGACTTTCTTTACGCGGGCTGCGGTTACGGCGGCTCGTGCTTCCCGAAGGACGTCAAGGCACTGATGCGTACTGCTGAGGATTTCGGCGAACCGCTGCAGATCCTGCGCGCCGTAGAAGCGGTGAACGAAACGCAGAAGCAGGTGCTGGCGCAGAAGATCGTCACGCGCTTTGGCTCCGATCTTACGGGTCGAACCTTCGGCCTCTGGGGCCTCGCGTTCAAGCCGAATACCGACGACATGCGCGAAGCGCCCAGCCGCACGTTGATCGCCGAACTGCTGGCGCGCGGCGCGCGCGTGCAGGCCTACGACCCGGTTGCGGTCAAGGAAGCGCAGCGCGTGCTGGAGATGGATCTGCAAAAGACGCCCGAGCAGCTCGAACGCCTCGTCTACGTGAGCGACGCGATGGACGCCGCGAACGGCGCTGACGCGCTGGTGGTCGCGACCGAATGGAAGGTGTTCAAAGCACCGGATTTCGAAACGCTCAAGACGCAACTGAAGACGCCGATCGTGTTCGATGGCCGCAATCTCTACGAGCCGCTGTCGCTGCAGGAACTCGGTATCGAATATCACGCCGTGGGCCGCGCGAGCGCCACCCAGGCAAGCCGCGCGCGCGCCGAAGCGGCAACGCAATCGACCCACGCCGGGCAATCGCCGGTGAGCGCGTAATTGCGCAGTCGAAACGAGGAGTCATGAGTCCATGTTCAACGACGTATTGATCGTCTGCCACGCGAATGTCTGCCGCTCGCCCGCGGCGGAACAGCTGTTTCGCGCGTGTCTTCGTGAGCGTGCGGCCGAGCACGCAGGCGCGTTTCATTCGGCGGGTCTGCGTGCGCGGGAAGGTGCGGACATGGACCCGGTGATGCAGCGCCTGCTCGCCGAGCGCGGCGTAGAGGTGGGCGAGCACCGCTCGCGCCGCCTCACGAGCCGCCTTGTGCGTCAGGCCGACCTCGTGCTGGTCACGGAGCGCCATCAGGTGCACGCGGTCGAGCAGATCGAACCGACCGCGCGCGGCAAGGTGTTCGCGCTCGGCAATTGGGAGAACTCGGATGTCGCCGATCCGCATGGCCTCGATGAAGCCACGTATCGCGACAGTCTCGAGTTGATGGATCGTCTGGTAAAGGGATGGCTGAGCCGAATATGCCAATGAGTAAACTCAATCTGATGAGCGCGCTGGCGCTGAGTGCTTTCGTTTCCGCGTGCGCGACCGCGCCCGGCAACTACCTCGATACTTCCAGCCTCAAGGAGCAGCCGAGCAATCAGCCGCAGAAGCAGTACGACGTGCATCTGATCGACTCGCAGCTCGTCATGCAACAGGCGCAGCAGGCCGAGGTGGATCAGAAGAAGGAACTGCCGCCGTCGAAGTACGCGTCGCCGACCGACTACACGTACCACCTCGCGCCACAGGACATCCTGGGCGTGACGGTGTACGACCACCCGGAACTGTCCACGCCGCAAGGCTCGACGTTCTCGACGGGCGGCAAC
>NZ_DASZJJ010000006.1:0-12944 GCF_035948235.1 Paraburkholderia sp.
TTGCGTTTGACCCGATTCGTCGATGCGCCCTGCGCCCGTGGCGAACCAGTTTTGTGAAAAGATCAGCGAGAGCTCGTCGGGTGTGAAAACCTCGCGCTGATCCTGCGCCCGGACTCCGCCGTTCTTGACGCCGCGACCGCGCTTGTAGTCGGACGCAGGGTTGAACCGCATCATGCCTTGCTTCACCCCATAGCCAAGAATCTCGCTGATGCGTCCGACGTGACCCTTGATTGTCCTTTCATTTTTCCTGCTAAGCCCTTCGCGTTCGGCAACTTCGATTAGCTCTTTGAGGGATGCAGCGCCGTATCGCCGCTTGGACTGATAGATGTCCGATGGCAGTAGGGCGAGGCAGCGTGCGAATTCCAGTACGGTGTCTTTTTCGATCTCGCCAAGTTGCGGATTTTCCATCAGTTCAATGAATAGACCGGCTTCTGTCGCCATACGTCGCGTCTGATCGGCTCCCCAAGCCCGATCCTCCCGGTACGTATCGAAAAGATCAGAGAACCGCTTCTTGCCGTGCCGTGCGGTTACCGGGTCATAGATCACGGGTGTGGCGGCACCTTGCGGTGTTGGCAAGCTGGCAGGATGCGGCTCAAAGACAGGGGGTGTCACGGGCGATGGCGTGACGAGTGGCGTAGCAGGCGCGTATGAAGCAAGACGGGCGCGTACCTGGGCGATCGCGCTTTTCTCCGCAACACACTGCGAAAGTGTCACTTCGGTTGCTTCATTCAGGAATAGCGCGCCGAATCGTCCATTCCGAAACACCGTTTCGTGAGCGTTCAGACCGGCAACGAACTGCCCGAGCGTTGCGCTGCTATCGTAGATCTGCACGAGGCCCGAATGCACAGAATGCGCGCCCTTCAACTCAACGTCGTTCAGGATGAACGCGCCGTCGAAGTCTCGCTCGATCTCGTAAAGGTCGGGGACTTTCCAGCAGGGTAGCGCTTGCGCGTGAATGAACAGCTTCGCGCGATCATTCAACAACTCGCCCGCGAGCGCGCGGGCGGAAATTCCGATTGCATCGGCGCCTTCCTCAACCGAAATCATCCCGTAGCCGGAAAGGACCGGGATTGCCGTCAGTGCTGTTCCACTTCCCATCTCTAAGAATCGCTCGCGCCAATGCAGTTGAATCCGCAGAGCAACGGCCTTTGCCGCTTCCAGGCTCCGCAGGCCGGTCGATGTGTGAATTTCCGTGCGTCCGACCAGCTCACGCAACCGGATAGGCACGACGAGTCGCACCGCATAAATACCACTTGGGCGTCGGTAAAGGCAGGAAGTGCCGGGCATAGCAGGCCACCACTGTAGTAGCCTCGCGGTTAACCCAGACCGTCAGAGCCAGAGTTGATATGAAATCAACGGCTTAGGAGGGTGTTGGAGCGGGCGATGGGAATCGAACCCACGTCATCAGCTTGGGAAGCTGAGGTAATGGCCATTATACGACGCCCGCAGAGCGCGCCATTTTACGCGGATTTCGCCGGGTTGCGCAAATTAGCGCGCCCGGCGCCGCGTTTGAACTGGCGTTAGATCAAACTTCGTACCTCAGATGCCGAACAGCGTGAGCGAGACCGCCGCACGCGTGACGACCATCAGCAGCACCTGCACGATCACGAACAGCAGAATCGGCGAAAGATCCAGGCCGCCGAAATTCGGCAGGATCCGGCGCAGCGGATTGAGGAACGGCGCGGTGAGCTGGAACAGCACCGGCATGGCGGCTGAGCCAGGGTTCAGCCAAGACAGCAGCGCCATCAGGATCGTCAGCCAGATCAGCAGGTTGAGCGCCCACTTCACGAGCGTGAGGACGGCCACGACCAGCAGCGTCGGCAACAGGCCGAGCGGATCGACGCCCACGAGCCACACCATCAGCAGCACAAAGACGATGGAGGCGAGCAGCGCGGCGACCACGCTCGCCCAGTCGATGCCGCGCACGCCCGGAATGACACGGCGCAGCGGCAGCACGAGCCAGTTCGTCGCCTGCTGGATGCCGTGCGTGACCGGGTTATAGGGCGGCACGCGCACGAATTGCAGCCAGGCGCGCAGCAGCAGGGCAGCGCCGAACAACGTGAAGATCGTATTGAGCAGAAAACGGGCGATATCGCCGAACATCGGTGTCTATTCCTTCTTGTGGTGAATGACTGCAAGCGGCGGCGCGGCTGGGCGCCTGCACGCGTGCGATGGCTCGCGGCGCGCGAATCCGGTGAATCAGGCGCTGACTTTGATCTCGCTGATCAGGATCGTGCCGTTGCCGCCGTCGGTGTAGTTGGGAATGTCGTCGATGAGCACCTTGTCGTGCTTGCCGAACACCTCGTAAAAGGCGTCGAGCGTCTCGAACAGGAAGTGCCCGGCCGCCACGTAAGGCGGCGGTGTGCCCGGCGGCCCCGCGTTGATGCCGATGTCGACCGACCAGCCCTTGCAGGCGTCCCCGAAGAGTTTCACGGCGAGCGGCATATGGCGCGTCGCGTAGTAGTCGCTGTCGAACCGGCCGTTTTCCCGATACGGATAAAGGATGCTGACCTTGATCATTGTGCGTTCTCGTCGATGAATCCCTAAGCGTGCGCCCCGTGCCGCCTTGCGCCGGCACCTGCGCGCCGTTGCCACATTACCACGGCTTACGCCTTGCCAGTATGGGCGCGGGATGACGCCTGCTTACGGCGCGTGGCACATGATTCTGACAGCCTTCGCGGTAAACCGTTAAAGTGGTTTGGGTGGCCCTGCCGGGCGAGGCGTCGCGCAGTGTTCGCTGACGTACCGAAGCGATGCGCATGATCCGGTTAAAAAGGACGCGAGGGCACAGCGGCTCAGCTCAACAACGACAAGGTGGCTGACGCCAACAGAATTCATCAGGAATCCGTGGCACGGATTCTGCTGCGTGGACGTAGGCGCGCATATTTTTGGGTTTCGATCGCAGGACGCAGCCGGCATCCCGACACGCGGGAATTCGCCAGGCGCGCGCGAGAGGGCCCCGGGGCGAGTCTGGCTCGCGGCTGACCTATACGGTCTGCCGCGATTGCTCAGCACGGAGCGCGTGCGACGAACAGGTCCTGGACGTTATGTCTTGCGCATGCGGCTATCTCGCTACACCGCGTTCGGCGCTCGCGCAATCTGCGCACAATGGTTTCCATGACTGCAGTTTTCCTGTTGCTGTCTTGCAATTGGGCTGTTTCCTGTCGGTACACCGATTCGGGAGGTCACCATGAGCATCTTTGCTTACCGTAAGCATCTGCGATTCCTCACCCCCCATCAGCGTCGCCGTTGGTGGGATCAGAAGAAGCGCCTCACGCCACGCGTACAGATCAGCGGCGCCTATGTGCCGCCGAGCGTCTCGCGCGAGTTTGCCTACGTGAAAGTCGGCTAGCACCTACATTCCGGTTCGCCTCGACAAAGCCCGGTCGCTTGACCGGGCTTTGTTGTTTCTGGACGCAACGCGACCAATTTGTAATCAAACATTACCTTCGTATCAGGCGCCTTTGGCGGCGAATCCGGTAACTATGACCGGACGAACCCTGCGCGGCGTCTGAGGGCCGCTGTGAGGCCGTGTGGCAGCGCGATAGAGCGCCTCCAGGGCGTTTTTGCGGCTGAGATGTTTCATACGGCCTTGATACGGCGCATTGAATGCGTGCGAAGCAATTGCAATTTGCAACAAATGGCTACCTTTGGCGACGTCCGTTTTGGATAGAGTAAGGACGTGGGCAGTGCCCGTCATGTGGAGCGACGCCGTCGTCGGCCGCCAGGAGAAGAGAAGTGAAAAAGACCGTTTCGTTTATCGTTGCCGCAGCGCTGGGTGTGGGGTTTGTGAGCGCAGCGCAGGCGCACGTTTCGGTGGGTATCGGCATTGGCATTCCGGTCGCACCGGCTTATCCCGTCTACGCCGCGCCGGTCTACGCGCCGCCGCCGCCCGTCGTGTATGCACCGCCGCCGCCGGTGGTCTATGCGCCGCCGCCTGCGGTCGTCGTCGGAGGTTATGGTGGCTATGGCTATTACGGCCACCCGTACTATCACCACGGCTATGGCTACTACCACGGTTATCACGGTGGCTGGTATCGCCGCTAAGGTTTGAGGGTGAGGCGGGGGATGGCGGGGGCCATCCCACCCGTCTTCAGCTTGATGTGCAAAGGCGCAATGCCGGCTCACGCCGCATTGCGCCTTTGTCGTTTTGAGCCCGGATTTAACGCATCAGGACGCGCCGCTGCCCTGAACGATCAGATCGCGGTAGCCGTGCACGATCACGCTGTACGAAAACCACGCGAACAGCAACGCCGAAAGCACATGACACGCGCGCAGCAGGCCCGTGCCGGCGCGTTTGCGACCGTGGCTCGCCAGTGCACAAAGAAACAGCGTCCAGCCTAGTCCGCCGAGAAAGAATCCCGATAGAAAAATTGCCGCCGATCCCGCGCTGGTCGCGCCCGCCTTGGCGATGAGCGCGCCGCCCACCGCCGCGAACCAGAGAATCGCGCTAGGCGACGAAACCGCAAGCAGCACACCGCGCACGAAGCTTCGCCACGGGTTGGGCAACGGCGACGCGCTGTCCTCTTCGCCTTCGACCGGTGGCGCCTTGGCGGGATTGAGCGCCTCGCGCGCCATCTTCCAGGTGAGCATCAGCAGCACGGCCGCGCCGCCGATCCATACGACCCAGCGCACCGCTTCGAATTGCAGCAGCGCCGCCATGCCGGCAAGCGCCAGCGCCGCGTAAATCAGATCGCCGAAACACGAGCCAAGGCCGAGCCAGAAGCCAGGCCGGAAACCATGCGAGAGCGTGAGCGAGAGGATCGCGACGTTGACGAGACCGATGTCGAGACACAACGAAAGCGACAGAAAAAAGCCGTCGGAAAGCAGGGAAACGTGAGACATAAAGCGATATTTGTTGTTGTAATGCGTCGCGCATAAAACCCGGCTACGCGACGAGGCAGGCCCGACTTTTACGCCCGACCTGCCCGTGCTGCAAGGGAAATCAGACGCCGATGCAGAGATACTTCAGCTCGACATATTCGTCGATGCCGTACTTCGAGCCTTCGCGACCCAGCCCCGACTGCTTCACGCCGCCGAACGGCGCGACCTCGTTCGAAATCAGCCCGGTATTGATGCCGACCATACCGTATTCGAGTGCTTCGGCCACGCGCCAGATGCGGCCGATATCGCGGCTATAGAAATAGGAAGCGAGGCCGAATTCGGTGTCGTTGGCGAGTTTGATGACTTCGGCTTCGTCGCTGAAGCGGAACACGGCGGCGACCGGCCCGAAGGTTTCCTCGCGCGCGATGAGCATGTCGCGCGTGACGTCGGCGAGCACGGTCGGCTCCACGAAGCGGCCTTCGGTGACGTGGCCGCCCGCGACGAGTTTCGCGCCTTTCGACGTCGCGTCCTCGACATGCTTCGCGACTTTCGCCACCGCATCGTCGTCGATCAGCGGGCCCTGATTCACGCCCGCCTCGAAGCCATTGCCGACCTTGATCTTGCGCGTGGCGGCAGCCAGCTTTTCGACGAAAGTGTCGTAGATTTTGTCATGCACGTAGAAGCGGTTCGTGCACACGCAGGTCTGCCCGGCATTCCGATATTTCGAGATCACCGCGCCTTCGACGGCGGCATCGACATCGGCATCGTCGAACACGATAAAGGGCGCGTGGCCGCCCAGTTCCAGCGCGATTTTCTTGACCGTCGGTGCGCATTGCTGCATGAGAATGCGGCCCACGGGCGTCGATCCGGTAAATGACAGATGACGCACGATATCGCTTTCGCAGAGCGTTTTGCCGACCTCGATCGAATTCGCCGAATCGGCGGTGAGCACGTTGAATACGCCCTTGGGCACGCCCGCGCGCTGCGCGAGTTCGGCGAGGGCGAGTGCGCACAGCGGTGTCTGTTCGGCGGGCTTGACGACGATCGTGCAGCCCGCGGCCAGCGCGGGAGCAACCTTGCGGGTGATCATCGCGATCGGGAAATTCCACGGCGTGATGGACGCGCACACGCCGATTGGCTGCTTGAGCACGACCAGCTTGCGGTCGGCGGCGGGGCTGGCGAGCACGTCGCCGTTCACGCGCT
The DNA here is from genome assembly GCF_035948235.1 of Paraburkholderia sp. Classification (GTDB taxonomy): domain Bacteria; phylum Pseudomonadota; class Gammaproteobacteria; order Burkholderiales; family Burkholderiaceae; genus Paraburkholderia. Next base: position 6,028 of record NZ_DASZJJ010000006.1, read on the forward strand.
TGGCTTCTTCGGCGAACCATTCGAGGAAGGAGGCGCCGTACAGCACTTCGCCGCGCGCTTCGGCGAGCGGTTTGCCCTGTTCGGCGGTCATGATCGCGGCGAGATCGTCGGCGTGCTCGATCACGAGGTCGAACCAGCGGCGCAGCACGGCCGCGCGCTCCTTGCCGGTTTTCGCACGCCACGCGGGCAGCGCCGCGTGCGCGGCGTTGATCGCGCGGCTTGCCTCGGCGGGGCCGAAGTCCGGCACGCGGGCGATTTCAGAATTGTCGGCGGGATCGAGCACGGCGAAGGTCGCCGCGCCGCCGGCCCATTCGCCGTCGATCCAGGCGCGCGTCTTGAAGAGTGCGGGATCTTTTAATTGCGTCAGGCGTTCGGATGCCAACTGGCTCATCGTCGTGTCTCCTCTATGCATGAGCGGTGCGGCTCACGGCGAGCCGCACCGGGCGCGGCGTCGCAAAGGCGTCGCGGATGAACGACAGGGCGCGCGCGGCGGCTCGTCATGAGCCACCGTGCGGCGCACTCAGGCGCGGCCGAGTCCGAGTTCGTCGTAGAGACGGTCTACGCGCATTTTTACGTCCTGACTCATCTCGATTGACTGGCCCCATTCGCGGTCGGTCTCGCCGGGCCATTTGTTGGTCGCGTCGAGGCCCATTTTTGAGCCGAGACCGGCCACCGGCGACGCAAAATCGAGATAGTCGATCGGGGTGTTTTCGACCAGCACTGTATCGCGCGCGGGATCGATGCGCGTCGTGATCGCCCAGATCACTTCCTTCCAGTCGCGGATATCGACATCATCGTCGACCACCACGATGAACTTCGTATACATGAACTGGCGCAGGAAACTCCACACGCCGAACATCACACGCTTGGCGTGCCCCGGATAGCTCTTCTTGATCTGCACGATCGCCATGCGATAGCTGCAGCCTTCGGGCGGCAAATAGAAGTCGGTGATCTCGGGGAACTGCTTCTGCAACAGCGGCACGAACACTTCGTTGAGCGCAACGCCGAGCACGGCGGGCTCATCAGGCGGCTTGCCTGTATACGTGGAGTGATAGATCGCGTCGCGGCGCATCGTGATGCGTTCGACCGTAAAGACGGGGAACCACTCCTGCTCGTTGTAGTAACCGGTGTGATCGCCGTAAGGGCCTTCGAGCGCGTGCTCGTAGGCAGCGCTCGCGCCTTTGGCTGGACGCGGCGGTGCGCCGGCGGGAGCGGGCGAGGGCTGACCTTCCTGCGGATAGATGAAACCTTCGAGCACGATCTCGGCGCGCGCGGGCACCTGAAGCGTATCGACGCCCGGTGTCAGGCACTTCGCAAGCTCGGTGCGGCCGCCACGCAAGAGGCCTGCGAACTGGTATTCGGAGAGCGTATCGGGCACCGGCGTGACCGCACCGAGGATCGTCGCCGGGTCGGCGCCGAGCACCACGGCCACGGGATAAGGTTTGCCAGGATTGCGCAGCGCGAATTCGCGGAAATCGAGCGCGCCGCCTCGGTGCGCGAGCCAGCGCATGATGAGCTTGTTGCGGCCGATCAACTGCTGGCGGTAGATACCCAGATTCTGGCGCGTCTTGTTCGGCCCGCGCGTGACGGTGAGGCCCCAGGTGATAAGCGGGCCGGCATCGCCTGGCCAGCAGGTCTGGATCGGCAGCTTCGCGAGATCGACGTCATTGCCTTCCCAGACGATTTCCTGGCAAGGCGGCGCACTCACGGTCTTTGGCGCCATGTCCCAGACGGCCTTGGCGAGCGTCAGCAGCTTGCCGGCGTCCTTCAGGCCGCGCGGCGGTTCCGGTTCCTTGAGCGCGGAGAGCAGGCGGCCCACATCGCGCAGCGATTCCAGCGCGGCGCCATCACCCGCGCTTTCCGGCGCATCGATGCCCATACCGAGCGCCACGCGCCGCGGCGTGCCGAACAGATTGCCGAGCACGGGGAACGCATGGGTCGCACGGCTCTCAAACAACAACGCCGGGCCGCCGGCGCGCAGTACGCGGTCGCACAGCTCGGTCATTTCCAGCACGGGAGAGACGGCCTGCGGCACGCGGCGAAGTTCGCCAAGCGTCTCCAGGCGACCGACGAAGTCGCGCAAGTCTTTGTATTTCATCAGGATAGGGTCGGAGCCGCAGCGTGCGGCGAGAGCAGGAGCGAAACGATTGTCGATTTTACCTGCGTTGCCTGGCGCACGCTGGCAGGCAGATCCGCCAACTGGCCGCAGACGCGCGTGGCACGCGGGTCTGCCCGGATTGAACGCTGTTCATTATTACAATTAGTTATAGATTTGACATTCTATAGTGTTGACGGTCTATAAATCCCTGCTAGAATTCGCCCACATTGGTTGCAGGGCTTGCAATTTTTAACCACCGTCCCGGTCCTTCAGACGCAACGCGTCACCGTTAGCCGATTCCCTGCACGGCTTCCCACGGTCTAGATTGGCTGTCCTCGCCGGCGCCTTTGCGCCGGCTGTTCGCGTGAGAACCCCCACGCGCCGCTCCTGGCGTGTCTGCTGTTCCTGAGGGGTTCCACCCACGGCGTACTTTGCCGTTTTCCCGACGCCGCTGCCGCACCAGCCAGGGCGCGCGGCGTCTTGATCCAGCGATTGGCCTTCGGCCTTGCGCCGACTTCGGTCGTCGGATCATGCACCATGGGGAGATCTGTTAGATGAATACCTGGTTATCGTGGTGGCGCGCCGATGAGCGTCTCGCTCTTGGCTTGCGTGCGCTGCTGCGGCGTGGCACGCGTCTGAGTCATCATTTGTTTAGCATTGTCGGCGGTTGCGCCGTCCTGCTCGCACTCGCCGTGTGGCTTCTGCCCACCTGGCGCGGCACACTCGCCGCGCGCATGATGCCCTTCGTTTCCGCCGCCGTGCAGGCTGGTCCTGCTCGCCTGCTGCAAGGCAATCCGCTGCCGTCGCTGATGCCCTCGGGCGCGGCTGGCAACGACGACAATTCCGCCGATGGCGCGACCCTGCCCACGGCGCTTGTTGCTCCTGACACCGGCCTGCCCGGCGCGGGTATCACGCCGGCCGGCTCGAACGGCGCGGTGGCCCACGTGGCCAATAGCGTCTCGAACGGCGGCATGGCCACGCTCGACGCGGTCACGCTCAACGGTCTGGACCCCCGTTCGCTGCCAAGCGTCGGCACGCTTGCGCGCATGATCCCGTCGCAGCGCATCACGCCGGACGCCCGCGATGACCGCGTGCTGGTCTCGGCTCGCGAACAGGCGATGGTCGCTACCTATATCTCGCGCCGCTATCGCGTGGCGCAGGAGCCGGTGGGTGAACTCGTGAAGGCCGCCTTCGATACGGGGCGCGAAGTGGGTCTCGATCCGCTGCTGCTGCTCGCGGTGATGGCAATCGAATCGGGCTTCAACCCTTACGCCGAAAGCGGCGTGGGCGCTCAAGGCCTGATGCAGGTCATGTCGAAGGTTCACTCGGACAAGTTCCAGTACTTCGGCGGCCAGCGAGCCGCGCTCGATCCGCTCGCCAACATCAAGGTCGGCGCGCTGGTTCTCAAGGACTGCATCGCACGCGGCGGTTCGCTTCCGGTTGGTCTGCGTATGTACAACGGCTCGACTTCGCCGGACGATGGCGGCTACGGCGCCAAGGTGATGGCCGAGCGCGGGCGTCTGCGCGACGCTGCACGCGGCCGCAATGTGCAGATCAACGCACCGCAAGCGCCCACCACCACGACGGCCAGCACCGCTGGCACGCAGAAGGTGGCGAGCGTGAGCATGGGCGCGAACGGCGAAAAGCGCGTGCGCATGACGCTTGACGGCGCACATCCGCTGATGGAGAAGACCTCGGCTTCGTCGTCTCCCTCGCAGGATGACGCCAGCACCGGTGGCGCGGCGGCACAGAAGCATCAGCCCGAACTCGGCGCTTGAAGCTTTAGAAGCCCCAGACGTAATGAAAAAGGCACCCTCGGGTGCCTTTTTCCATTTCTGCTGCTTCGCTTTTGCTCTTACGCCGATCAGCGCTCGAACAGGGTGCGCAGCCGCGCGACCGCTTCTTCCAGCCGCTCGTAGGCGGTGGCGTAAGACAGCCGCACATACTGGCGCGGCGCGGCCACGCCGAAGTCCATGCCCGGCACCAGCACCGTGCCCGCGTCGTGCAGCATCGCGCGGGTGAGCGCGTCGCTGTCGCCGGCGGCGGGGTGGTTGACCTGCGTGCAGTCCGCATAGACATAAAACGCGCCGTCCGGCATCACGGGCACCGTGAAGCCGAGCGATTCGAGCGCGGGCGCGATGAAGTCGCGGCGACGCTGGAACTCCAGGCGGCGCGCTTCGTAGATCTTCAGCGTGTCAGGCTCGAAACAGGCAAGCGCCGCGTGTTGCGCGAGCGCCGACGCGCAGATGAAGAGATTCTGCGTGAGCTTTTCGAACGCGCCGACCAGCGAAGGCGGCACCACGAGCCAGCCCAGACGCCAGCCCGTCATATTGAAGTACTTCGAGAAACTGTTGACCGTCACCACGTCGTCGCCGAAGGCGAGGGCGGAAACGGGCGGCTCGCCGTAAGACAGGCCTTGATAAATCTCGTCGACGATCGTGAAGCCGCCGCGCGCACGCACGCTGTGCACGATGCGCTTGAGTTCTTCGGGTTCGATCGACGTGCCGGTGGGATTCGACGGCGAGGCGAGCAGCACGCCGCGCGTGCGCGGCGTCCACAGGCGCTCGACGTCATCGGCGGTCAACTGGAAACGTGCCTCAGGGCCGCTGGGCACGAGCACCGGCTTGCCTTCCGCGGCGGCCACGAAGTGGCGGTTGCACGGATAGGACGGATCGGGCATCAGCACTTCGTCGTCGCGATCGACGAGCGCCGTGCACGCGAGCAGCAGCGCAGCGGATGCGCCGGCCGTCACCACCACGCGCGCCGGATCGATCGTCAGCCCATAAGCGTGCTGATAATGCGCGGCGATCGCCTCGCGCAGCTTATGGATGCCAAGCGAGTTGGTGTACTGCGTGATGCCATTGCGCAACGCGGCGGCAGCGGCTTCGACGACGGGTTCCGGCGCCGTGAAATCCGGCTCACCGATACCCATGTGGATGATGTCGCGCCCGGCGCTTTCGAGCTTCGCGGCTTCCTTCACCAGTTCCATGACATAGAACGGCTGGATCGCGTCGACGCGCGCGGCAAGCCGCAGGAGCGGTTCGGCAACGGTGTTCATGCGGGTGATTCCAGTGCTGGCGGCCATGGCGCGAGGCCGGGCGGGCGCGGACCTGACGGTCCGGCGCCGCACCTGCTGCGCCAGAGCGCAAATTAAAGCGCTTTCAGGACTTGCGGGCGTTCTGGGCTTCGGTCGCGCGCAGTTGCGCTGCGAGCTTGTCGAGCACGCCGTTCACGTACTTGTAGCCGTCCGAGCCGCCGAACGTCTTGGTCAGCTCGACCGCTTCGTTGATGACGACGCGATACGGAATGTCGACGTGGTGCTTGAACTCGTAAGTCGCCACCAGCAGCACTGCGCGTTCGACGGGCGAAAGCTGCTCGATCGGACGATCCAGGCACGGCGCGATTGCGCCGGACAGTTCGTCCGCTTCGCGGATCACGCCGTGCAGCAGCGTGTCCAGATGCTCGTGGTCGGCTTTGTCGTAGCCCTGCGAACCGCGCAGTTGCGCATCAATCTCGCCGGCGGGCACACCCGACAGCAGCCACTGATACAGACCCTGCGTGGCCAGTTCGCGGGAGCGGCGGCGCGCGCTCTTCATTGCTGTTCCTCTTCGTCTTCTTCGTCCTCGTCGTCGTCGCCGCCGTCGAGTTGTTCCAGCGCAACCGTCAGGTTGGCCATTTCGACTGCGACGCGTGCGGCGTCACGACCCTTTTCGGTCATGCGCGCGACGGCCTGCTCGTCGTTTTCGGTGGTCAGGACCGCGTTCGCAACCGGCACGCCGAAGTCCAGCGCGATGCGCGTGATGCCCGCGCCGCTTTCGTTCGAGACCAGTTCGAAGTGGTAGGTTTCGCCGCGCACGACCGCGCCAAGCGCGATCAGGGCGTCGAACTGACCGCTTTCGGCGAGCTTTTGCAGCGCCAGCGGGATTTCGAGTGCGCCCGGCACGGTGACGAGCAGCACGTCTTCGCCCGTCACGCCCAGGCGTTCGAGTTCTTCGATGCAGGCGTCGGCGAGGCCGTTGCAGACGGGTTCGTTAAAGCGCGACTGGACGATGCCGATGCGCAGTCCGTCGCCGTCGAGGTTCGGTTGGTATTGTCCGATTTCCATTTGGTATCCGTAGGTTCGTTTGAGCGTGGTGACGCGTAAAAGTGTGCGTGCGACGCGGCGTAGTGTATCGGGCTTTGCTGCCCGTTTTACTGCGCCGTGCGCTCGGCCGCTTCCGGTGGGCAGGGCGCTTCGGTCTGGCTGCCCGGCATCGGTATGAAGCCGGTGACTTCGAGACCGTAGCCCGACATGCTGCCGAGCCGGCGCGGCTTGGAAAGCACCTGCATGCGGCCCACGCCGAGTTCGCGCAGGATCTGCGCGCCGACACCGTAGGTCTTGAAATCCACGGGCCGGCGTGCGAGCGCCTCCGCGCGCTCTTTCTGGTCGAACGCCTTGAATACGTCGACCAGATGTTCCTTGCTCTCGCCGCAGTTGAGCATGACGATCACGCCGAGATCGCGTGCGGCGATCTCGCGCATGGCGGCGTCGAGCGTCCACGAGTGCGTGGACGAGCCCGTTTCCAGCAGATCCAGCAGCGAGATCGGCTCGTGCACGCGCACGGGCGTCTCCGTGTCCGGCGTGGGCGTGCCGCGCACCAGTGCGATATGCGGCGTGCCGGTCGGGCGATCGACATACATGATCGCGCGGAACGCGCCGTGAGCCGTCTGCATGACGCGCTCGCCCACGCGCTCCACGATCGACTCGGTGCGGCTGCGATAGTGGATCAGGTCGGCGATGGTGCCGATCTTGATGTCGTGCTCCTTCGCGAACTCCATC
>NZ_DASZJJ010000007.1:0-23481 GCF_035948235.1 Paraburkholderia sp.
ATCGACGCAGAAAAAACATCGGAGACGGGACGCATGCGTTTCAACAAGCTGGATCTCAATCTGCTCGTTGCGCTGGATGCGCTGCTTAGCGAGCGCAGCATCAGCCGCGCGGCGGAGCGCGTGCATTTGAGCCAGTCGGCAATGAGCAATGCGCTCGGGCGGCTACGCGAATATTTCGATGACGAACTGCTCGTGCAGGTGGGCCGCAAGATGGAGCCGACGCCGCGCGCGGAGGCGCTCACCGATGCGGTGCGCGACGTGCTGGTTCGCGTGGAGGCGACGATCTCGACGCAACCCGCTTTTGTGGCCGCCGAATCGACGCGCGAGTTTCGTCTACTGGTTTCGGACTACACGATGACGACCTTGATGCCGCATCTGCTCGCGCGCATCTACGTTGCCGCGCCGAATATCCGCATCGATCTGCGGCCGCAGGTTGCGCATCCCGAGCGCGCACTCGAACGCGCGGACGCGGATCTGCTGATCATTCCGCGCGAGTACTGCTCATCGGAACATCCGGCGGAAACCTTGCTGGAAGAGCAGTTTTGCTGCGTGCTATGGAAGGATTCGCCGCTGGCGGTGGGACCGCTCACGCGCGAGGCCTATCTGGACGCGGGCCATGTCGTGGTGTTGCCCGGGGCGGGGCAGCCCGCGCTCGAGGACTGGTTTGTGCAGCGCCTGGGCGTGTCGCGCCGGGTCGAGGTGACGACTTACAGTTTCGCGGCCTCGACGCAGCTACTCGTCGGTACCCAGCGGATTGCGACAGTGCACAGGCGGCTGGCCCTGCAGGCGCAGCGACACGAACCGATCGTGATCCGTGAGGTGCCTTTGTCCATGCCCACCATGCACCAGACGGTGCAGTGGCACAAACATCGCACGGCGGATGCGGGCCTGGCCTGGTTGCGCCAGCAGTTGCGGCTGACGGTCACTGCAATGGACGAGGCAGCGTCTGCCTCGTTGGCTTGAGAGACTACGCCGCCGAACCCTGCGCCTTCTTAACAGGAAAAAGGGCAATCAGTTCCGCCGAAACCGAATTGAGGATCTGGCGGGAAAGCTTGGGGTCTGCCACGGCGCGGGACAAACCCAGCGCGCCGACGTAGGCGCTGTAAATCAGCATGGCCTTGGCGCGCCGGTTGCCTTCCGTGCCTTCCGGCATCTGGCTTTCGAGCAGCGCGAGGCTGTTTTCCAGGCGTTCGGTGTAGACCTCGCGTGCGCCTTCCGTGCTGCGCGCGGCGTCGTTGACCAGGGCCGAAAGCGGGCAGCCACCGATGACATTGTCCCGATGCTCTTCCGACAAATACGTCTGGATGCTTTTCTTCAACGTGGGCTGGGCGGTCAGGACCGAGCGATCCATCTCGTCGCACGCGGCGGCAATCGCCTCCACCACGAGATCGTCACGCGACGTGAAGTGCTTGTAAAAGCCGCCGACGGTCATGCCGGCCTCTTTCATGATGTCGGCGACGCTAATGCCCTCCAGGCCGAGTTCGCGAAAGCGGCGCGCCGCGATTTCGACGATGCGCTGATGCGATTCGGCCTTTTCCGCTTGAGACGATCCCATGTTTCCCTCCTGGGCAATCATTGCTGAGGATAACCATGATAATCCACATGGCGGCGCACCGCAGGCTCATTTCAAGCCGGAAGATCGGCAAACAGGCCTTGAATCTCCGCATACGGCAACGCCTTGTCGTAGAGGCCGTCTGAGCGGCCATCCTGAAGAAAATCCTGCATCAGCGTTTTGGCTGTGTGCAGGACGATCTGCGAGATCGCGCCGCCCGCGCTCAGTCTGCGCACGCCCAGTTGTCCGAGCGTCGTTGCGTCGGCAAGACCCGGCACTGCCATCACATTGAGCGGTAGCTTGATCGCGCCGACGATGGCCGCGATATCTGTGGGCCTGGCAAGCGCAGGGAGAAACAGTCCATCTGCGCCAGCGGACGCATACAACTCGCCGCGTGCAATCGATTCGTCTATCTGCTTCGGCTTGTCGACCAGATTCGCCAGGAATACATCGCTGCGCGCATTGATGAAAAGATCTGCCCCGGCGTTCGCGAGCGCGCTTCGGATCGCCTGAATCTTCGCGGCCAGCAGCGAAGGAGCGTCGTGGCCGTCTTCGATATTGATGCCCGCAATGCCCAGCTCGACCAACTGCATGACGTTGCGGGCGACCTCTTGCGGATCATCGGAATAGCCATTTTCGATATCGACCGACAACGGCACGTCAAGCACGCGAACGATACGCCGCACGGCTGCCGCGACTTCATCGAACGGCAGAATGCGGCCGTCCGGGTAGCCCAATGCCCATGCAAAGCCCGCACTGGTTGTGGCAATCGCTTGCGCTCCCTGTGCTTGCGCCAGCCGTGCGCTTCCCGCGTCCCATACATTGGGCAGGCGCAGCGGCGTCGAGTTGTCGTGAAGCTGGCGGAACGGGTTTGCAGCAGACATGGTGTGCTCCTGGTTTTGATGGTTCGAGTTGAGTTGTCAGCCCTTCGGCGCAGTGCTTTGCGTGGCTTGTTGAGCTTGTTGCGCTGGCGGCGCATCCCAGCCGCCGCCGAGCGCGCGGAAGGTTCGCACGGCGGCGCGGGCCGCGTCGGCTTTCGTTGCATCGAGGTCGTCGCGCGCAACGAGCAGTTGCCGGTCGGCATCGAGGACATCGGTGAGCGTGATGGAACCCGCACGATACGCCTTCTCCGAAAGATCGCGCGCGCGGGTGAGCGCCGTCACTTCCTGCTCGATCTCCTGAGCGCGGATTTCGGACTGCGAAAGCGCCATAAAGGCGTTCTCGACGTCTTCCGTGGCCTTGAGCGCGGCCTCCTTGTATTGCGCCAGCGCTTCCGCATTGGCGCCGCGCGCCTGTTTAACCTCGGCATCCACCTTGCCGAAGTCGAACAGACGCCACTGCAGCGCGCCGGTGCCGATCGGCTCGAACGATTTCGCGCTGAACAGGTGGTTGGTCGAAATGCTGTCGAAACCCAATGCGCCGGAAAGCGAGATCTTCGGATAGTAATCGGCGATGGCTACGCCAATGTTTTCGTTGGTCGCCGCAAGGTGCCGCTCTGCCGCGATGATATCCGGACGACGGCGCAGCACATCGACGGGTTGATCGGCGGTGCCGATGGCGGGTACTTCCGGAATCATCGCGGCGTTCGTATTGAGTTCCGCCGCATACGTACCCGGTTGAGCGCCCATCAGCACATCGAGCCGATTCAATTGCGCTTCGAGCGCAATACGCAGCGCCGGCAGGCTCGCGCGCGCCTGGCGCAACAGCGCTTCGGCCTGGGCGACCTCGCGCTCGTCGGCTGCGCCCGCCTGCTTGCGGGCCTGCACGAGCGTGAGCAGATGCGCGTCGGTGTCGATCTGGTCCTGCGTGACGGCCACTTGAGCCTGCAGCCCTCGCACCTGCAGATAGGCGTCTGCCGCGTCCGCAGCCACGGTGATGCGCGTGCCAAGCTGGGCCGCTTGCGCCGCCTGCTCTTCGTCGGTGGCGGCTGCATGGGCCCGCCGCAGTCCGCCCGCGAGATCGATTTCCCAACTTGCGGTCGCGCCCACCACATATTGCTTCTGGTCGCGGCTGTAGTTGGGGAAGGCGCTTGCGAGCGTGCCGAGCGGACTCGTCGTGCTCTGGTGCTCCGCAGTCGCCGAAGCGCCTGCATCGACGGTCGGGAGGAGTTGCGCACCGGCGGCCTGGGCAGCCGCGCGCGCCTGGCTCACTCGCGCAATGGACGCCTGCAGATTGAGGTTCTGATCGAGCGCACGCTGCACGACCTTCTCCAGCATCGGATCGTTGAATCCGGTCCACCAGTTGTCCAGCTTCGGCGCGGCAAGCGTCGTTTGCCGGCTCGCGACGGCGGCGGTGTTGTGGAACGGCGCCATGTCAGTCGTGGGCGCCACATAGTTCGGGCCGACGGCGCAACCCACGAGGCCCGCGCTCACGATCAGGCTGCCGATCATCGCCTTCGCGGTTCTAGCCATAAGGTGACTCATTTTGCTTCTCCACTGCTGAGCTTCGCAGGCAGCGCACGTGCGTGCCTCGCGTGCCTTGCGTGCCTGATACCGAGCTTGCGCACAAAGGCATAAAACGCCGGGGTAAAAGCGAGGCCGAAGATCGTCACGCCAAGCATGCCGAAAAACACGGTGGTGCCGAGCGATTGCCGCATTTCCGAGCCCGCGCCGCTGGCAATCGCAAGTGGCGCAACGCCTGCGATAAAGGCCAGCGACGTCATCAGGATCGGACGCAGGCGCACGTGCGCTGCGTGAGTGGCGGCGTCTTCTGCGTTCACGCCGTCTTCCTCCTGTCTTTGCCGCGCGAACTCCACGATCAGAATCGCATTTTTGGCCGCCAGTCCCACCAGCACCACGAAACCGATCTGCGCGAGGATGTCGATGGGCATGCCGCGCATATTCAAGCCAATCGCCGCAGCCAGCAGACACATCGGCACGATCAGCACGATCGCAAGCGGCGTTTTCCAGCTTTCATACTGGGCCGCGAGCACGAGGAATACGAACAGCGCCGATGCCGCAAAAATCACGAGCGGCGACATCTTTTGCTCTTCCTGCTGGTGGGCCAGATCGGTCCATTCGAACGAAACACCATTTGGAAGCACCTGGTTGGCAAGTTGCTCCATGCGCTTCATTGCGTCGCCGGACGACACCCCAGGCGCGGCTGCGCCCATGATTTCGGCAGCGGGATACAGGTTGTAGCGCGGTGCGCGATAGGGCGTGGTGTTGTCCCTGAACGTCGCAACCGTACCGATCGGCACCATCTCGCCCGACGCATTGCGTACTTTCAGCCGCCCCACATCCTCTGGAGTCCTGCGGAACTGTTCATCGCCTTGAACCCGAACCTGATAGGTGCGGCCCAGATAGTTGAAGTCATTCACGTACTGCGAGCCGAGATAAAGCTCCATCGTCGAAAATACATCGCTCGGGGTCAGCCCGACCTTTTCGGCCTTCAGTCGATCGACATCGGCATAGACAGACGGTGCGCCCGCGTTAAAGAGCGTAAACACGCCGCCAAACGTCTTGTCCTTGTTCGCCGCGCCGACCAGCGCATTGGCCGCCTGGGCGAGTGCCTGCGGACCGACGCCGGCGCGATCTTCCAGCATCATCTTGAATCCACCCGCCGCGCCCAGCCCCTGGACCGGCGGCGGGTTCACCACGATCACCACGGCATCCTTCACGCCGGCCAGACGCTGGCGCAATGTCACCAGCATCGTGGCGGCGTTCACGCCGGGAACGTGCTCGCCATACAACGACGGCAGGCCGGTAAAGATGGTGCCGACATTGGGTGCAATCGTGCCGGTCGTTACATCGAAGCCGGTGACGGGCGAAGTGTGGTCGATGCCCTTCGTTTTCAGCGCGATATCGTTGACTTCACGCACGACCTTGTCCGTGCGCTCCAGGCTGGAACCGGGCGGCAGCAGGACGATGATCGCCTGATAGCCGATGTCCTGTTCCGGGATGAAGCCGGTGGGCATTCTGGCCATCTGGATGCCGGTGGCCGCGATCAGACCGGCATAGACGATCAGCATGACCGTTGTGGCGCGCACGAAGCGCCCGGTGATCTTGCCGTAGCGGCCTGAGAGCCATTCAAACGACGTGTTGAAACGGCCGAACACGGCGTGATGCAGACGTCCCAGCGAGGTGGTTCCGCCGTGCGTTTTCTCCATGCTGTGCGGCTTGAGCAGCACCGCGCACAAAGCCGGGCTCAGCGTGAGCGAGACGAAGCACGAGATGACGGTGGAAGCTGCAATGGTGATGGCGAATTGCTTGAAAAACAGGCCCGAAATGCCGGACATCAGCGCAGCAGGACCGAACACGGCGCAAAGCGTGAGCGCGATGGCAATCAGCGCGGTCGAGACTTCGTTCATCGTTTGATGAGCGGCTTCGCGCGGCGTCATACCAAGCGCCATATTCCGCTCGACGTTTTCGACCACGACGATCGCATCGTCCACAACGATCCCCACTGCCAGAACGATCCCGAACAGCGACAGATTGTTGATCGACGCGCCGAAGAGCGAGAGGATCGTGAACGTGCCGAGCAGCGAAACGGGAATCGCCACCACCGGAATGATCGTGGCGCGCCAGTTTTGCAGGAACAGATACACCACGCCAACCACCAGCAGAATCGCAATGGCGATGGTCTTGATCACTTCTTCGATCGACTGGCCGACAAACGTCGTCGGGTCGTAGATCTTCATGTAGTCGACGCCCGGGGGAAACTGCTTTTTCAGTTCCGCCATCTTGTCCCAAACCGCGTGTTCGACCTGCACCACGTTCGCATCCGGCGAGGCGACCACGAACCACGGCGCGGCGGCTGCGCGGTCGGCGTAGGCCTTCGAGCCGTAATCGACCGAGCCGAGCTCGACACGTCCGATGTCGCGAACACGCGTCACGCGGCCATCGGCGTCGGACTTCACGATGACGTCGCCGAATTGTTCGGGCGTGGTCAGCCGTCCCAGCGCTTCGACATTGATCTGATAGGCGCCGTTGCTCGAAATGGGCGGTTGGTTCAGTACACCCGCTGAGACCGGCGCGTTTTGTGCGCGCAGTGCGCTCAGCACTTCACTCGCACTGATGTTGTAGGCGGCAGCCTTGTCTGGATCGATCCAGATACGCATGGCGTATTGACGCTCGCCGAACAACTGGAAGTCCGAAACACCCGGCAAACGCGCGATCTGGTCGCGTATCGTGAGCATGTAATTGGACAGATATTCGGGGCTGCGCGAGCCATCCGGCGAATAGACGTGCACGCCCAGCAGCAGCGCCTCGATGGTCTTCTTGACCTGCACCCCTTGAAGCTGCACCTCTTGCGGCAAGCGCGACAGCGCATCTTCAACACGGTTGCGCGTGAGCATGAGCGCGACGTTTGGATCGGTGCCAACCTTGAAGATGACCGTGATCTTCAACTGCCCGTTACCGGTCGACTGGCTCGAAATATAGTCCATGTTTTCCACGCCGTTGATGGCCTGTTCGAGCGGCGTGGCAACCGTGCGCGCGATGGTGTCCGCCGACGCGCCGGGATAGGACGTGGTGATCTGGATCGTGGTTGGTACGATGTTGGGATACTGCGCAACGGGCAGCTTGAACATCGTCACCAGCCCGATCAAGACGGCGAAGATATTGAGGACTGCTGCGAAACGCGGGTGCTCGATAAAAAAATGCGTCAGCTTCATGATTTAGCTCCGCCGTCGTCTTGCGACGACGTGAACTCGATGGCGCCCGCGTGCGGCGAGACCGTCGACCCCGGCCGCACCTTGGGCAGGCCGTCGATAATCACCTTGTCGGTGGGCGCGAGACCCGAGCGGATGACGCGCAAGCCGCCGCGCAGATCGCCAATCTCGACCTTCTTTGGCGTGGCTACGTCGTTGGGGCCTACGACAAAGACCATGTGATCGGTTTGATCGGCCAGCACGGCTGCATCAGGCACGAGCAGCGCAGGCTGGGGCTTGGAGGTCGCGAGGCGCACGCGTGCAAAGCCACCTGGCGTGAGCGAAAGATCGCTATTCGGAATCGTCGCGCGGGCGTGGATCGTCCCGCTGGAACGGTCGAGTGCGTTGTCGATGAAATTGAGCGTGCCCTGGCGCGTGAAGCCCGCCGCGCCCGTCGGCGAGATATTGACCTGGTCCGCGAGCGGTCCTTGCTGGTTTTCACGCGATTGCTGGAATGCCGCGTAGTCGTTCTCGCTCATATCGAAGTCGAGATAGATCGGGTCGAGCGACACGATCGTCGCGAGCAGCGTAGTCGGGCTGCTACCCGCGCGGCTACCGGAGACCAGATTACCGGTCGAAACCAGGTGCGTGCCCATGCGGCCCGTGAAGGGCGCCTTGATCGCGCAGCGGTCCAGATCGAACTTTGCGTCGCGCACCAGCGCATTCGCGTTATCCACGGCCGCTTGGGCTGCATGTTGTTCGGCGACACGCTGATCGACGTTCTCGACCGTTCCGGCTTCCGCCTGTTGCAGCTGCTGGGCGCGCGCAAGCTCGCGGGTGGCGAGCGCGAGGCGCGCGTTGGCAGACTCCAGTTGCGCGCTGGCTTCGCTGAGCTTGATCTGATACGGCTCGGGATCGACTTCAAAAAGCAGATCGCCTTTGTGGACGATATCGCCGTCCTTGAAGTGAATCTGCGTCAGCGTGCCGCCAACCTGCGCACGGATTTCCACGCGATTGACCGCCGAAAATTGTCCGAGAAAACCCAGGCGGCTCTCAATGTCGTGTTGCAGCGGCGCACTGACCGCAACCGACGCAGGCGCCGGTGCGGCGACCGCTTGCGGATGCGAGCCGCGCAGATGCCATGCCACAGCGGCCATGGCAACGATGACGGCCGCGGCAGTGGCTTTGCCAACCCAACGCACAGAGCCGGAGTTTGCCGGGGCTTCGGGCACGATGACCCTTTCCTCGACCTGTTCAATACGCTGATTCATAGCGATCCTGATTAGATAAGCGCGCTGGACAACGTGTGGCCTGAAGCTGACCCCTGGCCCAACTCCGCGTTAGATGATGAACCTGTACTATCTGCAATCAAGATAATGAGTATAATCCAGAATGTCAAGGTTCTTGAGACGACGGTAACCTTGGCGCTGCCATTGCGGCGAGGAGTTACGGTATGAAGAAATCGAAAGTGGAAACGGCCGCGACGCACAGGCGGATTGTCGAAGCCGCGACCGAGGCATTCACGAGCAACGGGATTCATGCCACCGGGGTGGCGGAAATCATGTCGGCGGCAGGCTTGACACATGGTGGCTTCTACCGCCCCTTCGCCTCCAAGGAGGATCTGGTGGCGCAAGCGTGCGCAGCCGGCATGGAGTCCACACTCGCTACGATCGACGCCTCGATCAAAGGTGGCGAGCAGGCATTCATCGATCATTTCGAAGCGCATCTGCTGGCTAAGAACCGCGCGGCGTGTCTGGGCGAATGCCCGTTGATTGCCATGGGTAGTGAGCTGGCCCGTGCGGATAGCGAGACCCGCCGCACCGTGACGCGCGGATATCGCAAACTGATCCACGCCATGTCGGCGAACGGGAGATCGGACGAAGGGGCGGCCATGTTCGTGTTTTCGACGATCCTGGGCGCCATTACGGTGGCCCGGATCGTCGACGATCCCGCACTGTCGGCGCGGATTCTTGTCGAAGCGCAGCAACACATCGCTGCATTGTGGTCGAATCCTGAACCGCAAGAGGCTTCTGGTTGATAAGAATGACTAATTAATTTGAGGCGAGGCACGTTGCGGCCAGGCGATTCCGCGCCCTTATGCCGGCGCGGTGGCGGCGGTATTCGCGATTGTGGCAATCCGCCGGCTGGCGAGTTCGGAGACGAGCAGCGCCACGACGACCGCAATGCTCGACAGAAAGCCCAGCGAGTGAGCGCCAAGTAGGGGAATCGCGGCGGCGCCAACCGCGCCCGCAATGGACACGCCAATATAGGTGCCTGACGTGTTCAGGCCGACCAGCACGGCTGTCATCGGCGGGTTGAGGCTGGCGAGGCGAAACTGCTGCGGAACAAGAAAGCCCCATGAACACGCGCCCCAGACGAGCACCGCTATTGCTGCGCTCCACAGGTGCGCGCCTGACCACGGCATTGTGAAGATGACGACGGCAACCGCGGTGAGCATCAGGACGAGCACCTTGCGCGAGCCGACCTTGTCGAGAATGCTGCCGGTCAGCAGATTCGAGGCGGTCCCCGCCGCGCCGTACATCACCAGTAGCGCACCCAGCACGGTCGGGCTATGGCCGGTGGCGCGGTCGAACACAACCGGGAAGTAGCTGAAGATCATGAAGGTGCCGATCTGCGCGAGTACGGTGGCGCTCAGCGTCAGGCCGACGCGCGAATCGGCAAGCGGGGCAAGGCGCTTCGAGAGCGAGATGGCGGGCGCAAGCGGCACTTCCGGCATGAATGCCCATACGCCTGTGAACGCGGCGGTGCCCAATGCGGCGACGAAAACCAGCGTCCAGTGCCAGTTGGCGAGGCCCCCGATCACAGCGCCGAGAGGCGCGCCCAGCGCGGTCGAGCTTGTCAGTCCTGCCACGATAATCGACAGCGCAAAGCCGCGACGCTCCGGAGGCACCAGCATCGCGCCGGTGCCGCTTGCGGTCGGCGAAAACATGGCCGCGCCGAGACCGGCGATCGCTCGCGTCACCAGCGCAATGCCGATGTTGGGCGCGACAATTGTGCCCAGATTGGCGACCACAAAAATTCCGATGCCGCCCAGCAGCATGCGCTTGCGCGCGACATTGGCGGCGAGAGCTGCAATGGTCGGCCCCAGCAGCGCGTAACTCAGGGCATACACGGTAATCAGTTGACCCGCGGCTCCAATGCTCACATGAAACGAGTGCGCAATTTCGGGCAGGATGCCCGCAAAAACGAAGCTGTCGGTCCCGAGCGCGAACATGCCTAGCGCGAGGGTCAGAAGTCGGCGATCCATATCGATTCCTCAAGAGGACTGCGTGGTTAAGTTTCGTGGCGAAACTATAGAAAACGCAGTTGCATCACGCTACTGTCCGGCGCGGGTAACTGTTCCCCATAAAATGGGGAAGTTGCATGACGAAACTTCGGGTAGTATTGGCGTCACCATGTACCGAAAACGCCTCGATGGAATGAACTGTTCAATCGCCCGCGCGCTCGACGAAGTCGGCGAGTGGTGGACGTTATTGATCGTTCGCGAATGCACGCAGGGGAGCACGCGATTCGACGAGTTTCAAAGTGCGCTGGGTATCGCGCGCAATGTGCTCGCGGCGCGGCTCGAGCGCCTGATCGAACTGGATATCGTCGAACGCTTCCCGCTGGCGGAGCGCGCGAATACATTCGGCTACCGGCTAACCCGGAAGGGCGCGGACCTCTATCCCGTGCTGGTTGCGCTGATGCAATGGGGCGACAGATGGCTGGCCGTCAATGGACGGGCGCCCGTGAAACTCGTAGAGGACGCGAGCGGGGAGCCGGTTGAAGTCATGGGCGTCAAAGGCCCGGATGGGCGCACGTTGAGCTTCCAGGATGTTCGCTTCGCGCCGGGACCGGGGGCCACCAGAACCACTCGTGCGGTGATCGAAAACCGTAATGCGCGCGTTCTGGGCGACGCGAGCGAAGAGAACTGATGGTTCAGCGTTTCTGTTGCTTGCCGAAGCCCGATAGCGATTCGCGCAGCCTGGGTGCGGCGTAATCGATGAAGTTGCGCAGCTTGATCGCCATGAGGTTTCTGGAAACGTGGACCAGGTGAACCGGCACGGGGTCCACCTCGAATTGGGGCAGCAGGATCTGCAATTGCCCAGCTTTGAGCGCTTCATCCGCGTCGTGCTCGAATACCAGCGTGATGCCTACCCCGTCCACCGCCGCACTGACGGCCGCATCCGGCGCCGTGACTTCCAGCCGGGGTTTGACTTCGAGAGTCAGCAGTTTGCCGCTCGATGGAAGGCGAAAGCGCCATGGGGAAAGATAAGGACTATTGAATACGACGCATGAATACTTCGATAGTTCGGCTGGATCGTGCGGCGCTACGTGGCGGCGCAGGAAGTCTGGGCTGGCACAAAGAATGGGCCGCAGCGAGCCTACCCGCGTGGCGATCATATTGCTGTCGGCCAGTTCTCCGATTCGTACGGCGAGATCAGCGTGTGAGTCGATCAGATCGATATTGCGATCCGACAGGAGCAGGCGCACGGTAATGTCCGGATACTGTGCGAGGAACTGGTTGATAACAGGCAGCACGTGCAGGCGGCCCAGTTGTACGGGCGCCGTGACCACCAGTTCTCCGCGTGCCGTTGTGAATTCGCCGCTTGCCTCATGTTCCTGGTCCCGCACCATATCGAGGATGCGACGGGCCGCGGCGACATACGCCGCACCCGCGTCGGTCAGCGTGATCTTGCGCGTGGTGCGGATCAGCAGGCGCGTACCGAGCATCTCTTCGAGATCGCCAACCTTGCGGGTGAGCGTGGTTACGGGGATCTTCAACTCCCGTGCTGCAGCGGACAGGCTGCCCGCATCCACGGCGCCCAGCAGCATTTCCATGGCTTCCAGTCGGTCCAAGGCGTTCGTCCTGATGGATAGAGAGGTTGGGCCTGCCGGTCAGAACAGCGTTTTCTGCGGCTTTGCGCCGCAGCTTGCATTTTCGATCGACAGCAGCGTTTGCTTGGCTGCGAGGCCGCCTGCGAAGCCCGTCAACGCGCCGGACGACCCGATGACGCGATGGCAGGGTGCAATGATCGAAATGGGATTGCGCCCGTTGGCCGCACCTACGGCCCGTACCGCTTTGGGGTTGCCAATCTGCACGGCGATCTGGGCATACGTGCGGGTTTCTCCATAGGGGATGCCGAGCAGCGCATTCCAGACCTGCTTCTGAAACTCAGATCCCATGAAATTGATTGGGACATCGAAGGTATTTCGCCTGCCCAAAAAATACTCGCTGAGCTGGCGCTCGACTTCTAGAAGCGTGGGATCGTCATTCGCTTCGAGCATCGTACCCAGCCGCACGCGCCCGGGGCGATCGTTCTCCCACAGGATTGCCACCAGCGCGCAGGCGCGAGACACGAGCGTGAGCTTGCCCACCGGGGACGGCACGATCTTGTACAGGAAGGGCGACTCGTGTTTCATGCTTGCCTCTTTGACTTGAGCACCCACGCGCGCGGGGGCGATTTCATCGCGGCCAGACCCCTGAACTTCCCCGCCGATGACTATCGACCAGGTGCGTATCCACGATGCCTGCAGCTTCCATGAGCGCGAACATCGTAGTGGGGCCGACGAACTTGAAGCCGCGTTTGCGTAGCGCCTTGCTCAATGCAATCGATTCGTCAGACGTCGTGGGGATCTCCGCCACCGTACGCGGTGCGGGCGTGATGGCGGGTTTGAACGACCAGATGAATTCTACCAGGCCACCGTCCTTGCGCAATGCAATGGCCGCCTGGGCATTGTTGATCGTCGCGTCTATTTTCGCCCGGTTTCGGATGATGCCGGAATCCGCGAGCAGGCGCTCGACCTCGCGAGCGCCAAACTTCGCGACAACATCCGGTTCGAAATTCCGGAAGGCCTTGCGAAAAGCCTCGCGCTTTTGCAGAACGATCAGCCACGACAGGCCGGATTGAAATGCTTCCAGACTGACGCGTTCGAAAAGGCCGCGCTCGTCTCGCACAGGCATGCCCCATTCCGTGTCGTAATACTCGCGCAGCAAGGCATTGTCGACCGCCCACGGCGGGCGTCTCAAGCCATCGTCGCAGACGATCGCGTGGCCTGACGAGGTTGTGTCGATGACGGTTTCGATGATGGCGTCACTCACTGCCTTCTCTTTCAAGATTTCGCCTCCTGGTGCGGGTACGCGTTAACTGTCCGCGATAGTAGATCATTTAGCGCTGCGTCTTGAACTGTATGTCGGGGTACGTCAGTTTCGGCATCCGGCTTTCGAGGAAGGCGTGGAGTGTCTGTACCTGCTGCGCTTTGTCGGAGTCTTCCGGGCAGATCAGGTAATAGGCATCACCACTGGCGACGGCGGTTTTAAAGGGCAGAACGAGTTGCCGCGCTTCGATGGCGCCCGCGCAGAGCGCCAGGTCGCCAATCGAAATGCCGTGGCCGGCGGCCGCCGCGGCCATGCCCTGTTCCAGCATGTCGAAGACCTGGCCGCGCGTGATATCCACGCTGGCGCTTTGCCCGGTCGCTTTGAGCCAGCGACGCCAGTCGCGGCGGTCGGGCGAAGGATGGATAAGCTCGCAATTGGCCAGATTGCTCCGTGCCGTAGGGGCGAGCGCACGCGAGCAGATCGGGATCAACCATTCGTCGAATAGTTTTGCGCAATGCGTCTCTTCGCCAAACCTGCCAGCCCCGAGCAGGATCGCGCAATCATAGGGTTCGCTCAGAAAGTCGACGGTATCGACGTCCATCCACACGCTCGTGATCTGCACCTCGAATCCCGGGTCGGTCTTGCGAAAGGCGGCGAGCACATCGAGCAGCCAGCGCATCGTCAGCGTTGACGGCGCCTTGAGCCGCAGGACATCGTGTCGGGCGCGGAAGAGCGTGCACGCTTCTTCAATTTGCCGGAAGCCGCGTCTTAGTCCCGCCGCGAACATCAGCGCTTGCGGCGTGGCATTCAATTTTGGCCCTTGCCGGACAAACAGTTTGCGCTCGAAAAACGCCTCAAGCGTCTTTACGTGCTTGCTGACGGCGCTTTGCGTGAGGCTCAGTTCTTCGGCGGCAAGCGTAAACGAGCCGGTGCGGGCGGCGCTCTCGAATGCGCGCAACGCGTAGACAGGAGGAAGTGGCTTGGTCTTCATTGGCGAGGGTCGCATGAATAAAACTCATGCTTGAGCGCAGTTTTTTCCGTTTTTCGGCGATGGGTCTGAGCGGCAATACTATACGAATATTCCAATATTCACGTTCTCGTCTCCGCAGGTTATCCGGCCAGAAACCCTGTGGCGTTGACACTTTCCCGGAGTTTTTCTCATGACAATCAACTGCGCGCTTCTGCTCGCCTATGTTGCCTCGATTGTTCTGCTCATCGTGACACCGGGGCCGGTCGTCATGCTGGTGGTTGGCACGACAGCACGAAGGGGCGTCCGGCAAGGCGTTCTGACCGCCATGGGGGCGAACGCCGCAAGCCTCGTTTTGATTGCTGTGGCGACACTCATGGTATTCGGTGTGGTGCTTATCAGTGAGCGCCTGCTTGCCTGGCTACAAGTGCTGGGCTGCATCTTCGTTGCGGTGTTGGCCAGCAGGGCGCTGTATGGCGAATGGCGTGCGAATGGCGTTTCAAGCGATAAAGGAATGCATGTCGCAACGTCGCAGCCGCAGCGTTTTCCCGCTTTGTTGCAAGGGTTTTTTGTGGGTATTGCCAATCCCAAGGACATCCTGTTCTTCGTTGCCTTCTTTCCCCAGTTCATCGGGGTCACGTCGGACTCGCGTGCGAGCCTGGCGATGCTGGCAACCCTCTGGATGGTTGTCGATTTCACGCTGCTGGGTTGCTATATCAGCGCATTCAGGCATCCACTGGTTCATCGGCTGCAGCGGCGGATTTCTACTTTGTCCTCGGGATTGCTGCTTGTGATCGCGATCGCCGGGCTTGCGGGCGCAGGATTGGGTGGCTCTATTTGAAAGGCACATAAGCGGATGTGCACGTTTGTGCACGTTTACATTCTCGTTTATGCACGTTATCATGGGGCATGACAGATGACATTCCACTTGCCCGTCGCGAACTGATCGCCTCGCGCCTCGCCGCGGGGCATGCGGTTGTCGCGGCCACGCTCGCTGCAGAGTTCGACGTTTCGGAAGACGCCATTCGCCGCGACCTGCGCGCGCTCGCCGCCGAAGGGCGCTGCCGGCGCGTCTACGGCGGCGCGTTGCCGGTTTCGCCCGCTTCGGCGCCCATGGCCGCGCGCATGGACGAGGCGCGCGAGCGCAAGCAGGCGCTTGCTGCGGCCGCCGTCGCGCAGGTGCAGCGCGGCGAACTGCTGTTCCTCGACAGCGGCAGTTCCAATCTCGCTCTGGTCGGGCTGCTGCCCGAAGAGTACGAACTGACGGTCGCGACCAACTCCATCGATATTGCCGCCGCGCTTCTGCGGCGCGCCGATATTCGCCTCATCATGGTGGGCGGCCAGGTCGATCCGGTGGTGGGTGGAAGCGTCGATGCCGCCGCCGTGGCGAGCGTGCAGAACCTGCATATCGACCGCTGCTTTCTGGGCGCGTGCGCGGTGTCGCCGCAAGAGGGCGTGAGCGCCTACGAATTCGCGGATGCATCGTTCAAACGCGCGTTGCTTTCGTGCAGCCGTCACGCGGTTATCCTCAGTACGACTGACAAACTCGATGCGCGTGCATCGCATCGCGTTGCTGCCCTGGACGCGATTGCCTGCATGGTCGTCGAGCATGATGCGCCGCGCGCGTACATCGCCGCGCTCAAGAAAGCGGGCACCGCGGTGCTGCAGGCACAGCGTCCCGCGAGCGCCGATAGCGAGTCCAATTAACCTTCACCCAGGAGCTTCTGCCGATGGAGTCCGTCGATCGTCCCGCTACACGTCTCGCCACCCGTCTTGCGTTTCTCGTGGCCGGCTTCGGCATCGCCTGCTGGGCGCCGCTCGTGCCGTTCGCCAAGCAACGCCTGGCGGTGGATGACGGCACGCTCGGCGTGCTGCTGCTGTGCATAGGTCTGGGTTCCGTGGTCGCCATGCTGGCGACGGGCGCACTCAGCGCGCGCTACGGCAGCAAGCCGATCATCGTCACGAGCGGAATCGCGCTTGCGCTGATCCTGCCGCTGCTCACCATTGCGGCCACACCGGTCACGCTGGGGATCGCGTTGCTCGCGTTCGGCGCGGCGCTCGGTTCGCTCGACGTCGCCATGAACGTGCATGCCGTCGAGGTCGAGCGCGCGGCGCGCAAACCGCTGATGTCGGGTTTTCATGCGCTCTTTAGCGTGGGCGGTTTCGCGGGCTCGACGTTCATGACGTTTTTGCTGTCGCTGCATCTTGGAGCGCTGCCGGGCACGCTGCTCTGTGCGGCCCTGATGCTGATCGCGATGCTGCTGGCGCGGCCGCGTTTGATACGCGCGGTACAGGCCGCGGGCGGCCCGCTTTTCGCTGTGCCGCGTGGCATCGTCCTGCTGATCGCGGCGCTCACCTGCATCGCCTTTCTCGCCGAAGGCGCGCTGCTCGACTGGAGCGCGCTACTGATTACGGGCAAGGGTCTGGTGGCGGCGCCGCAGGGTGGACTAGGTTACATGCTGTTCTCCATCGCGATGACGGTTGGGCGCTTGACTGGCGACGCGGTGACGGCGCGCATCGGCGATCGCGCCACTTTGATCTGGGGCGGTGTGGTGGCCGTGGCGGGTTTTGCGGTGGTGCTGGTCGCGCCCATCGCCGCGCTGGCGCTGACGGGTTTTCTGCTGATTGGACTGGGCGCGTCGAACATCGTGCCGGTGCTGTTCCGCCGTGCGGGTGCGCAGCAGAGCATGCCCGCCGCGCTCGCCATTGCGGCGATCACGACGACAGGCTATGCCGGCGTGCTGGTGGGCCCAGCGGCCGTCGGTTTCGTCGCCAAGGCCGTGGGCCTGGAAACGTCGTTCTGGATGCTGCTGGGGCTGCTTTGCATCGTGCCGTGCTGCGCGACGCTGGTGACGCCCGCGCCGGAACGCCAGACGGGACTGGCGCGGGATTAAAGCGTCTTTAAAGGGCTTTTAAATCTTCTTCAGGCTGCCCGATCATTAGCTGGCGTCGGTGATTGCGTGGCGCAGTTCCTGATAGCTGCGCAGTCCGGCGAGACCCAGTTCGCGGCCGATGCCGCTCAGACCCAGCCCGCCCCAGCAGACCTGCGGAAAGATCAGTTGCGGCGTGTTGATCCACACGAGGCCCGCGCGCAGTTGCGTCTTGAAGCGGCGCGCGGCGTCGGGGTCGGCGGTCACGACCGTGGCCACGAGACCATAACGCGTGTCGTTGGCGAGCGCGATCGCCTCTTCGTCGGTGCGGAACGACTTCACACACGCCACCGGGCCGAATACTTCCTCGGTCCACAGCACGTTGTCCGCGGCCGGCTCTGCGACCACGACGGGCGCCATGAAGAAGCCCTCGCCGCAAGCGGCGTCGAGCCGACCGGAGAACGCCACCGACGCACCCGCTTCCACCCCTTGCGCCAGCAGCGTTTGCACGCGGTCGCGCTGGGCTGCGGAAACAAGCGGGCCCATCGCCACATCGTCGCCTGCGGGCGGCGCGACCACGACTGCGCGCACTGCGGTTTCGAACGCAGCCATAAATTTGCGGTAGACGTCATCGTGCACGAGGATGCGGGCCGTTGCCGAGCACATTTGTCCCGCGTTCGCGAACGCGCCGCCGACGGCCAGCGTGACTGCGCGATCGATGTCGGCGTCGGCGCGCACGATCAGCGCCGATTTGCCGCCCAGTTCGAGGGTCACACGCTTCATGTCCTGCGCGGCGGCCTGCATGACCTTTTTGCCCGATGCGGTACTGCCTGTGAATGAAATTTTGTCGATGAGCGGGTGGGCGGTGAGTTGTGCGCCCACTTCGCCTCCGCCGTTCACCAGGTTCACGACGCCGTCGGGCAGGCCTGCTTCGGCCATGATTCCGGCCAGCATGTGTTCTACGGGCGAGGTGAATTCCGAGGGTTTGAGTACGACGGTGCAGCCTGCTGCCAGCGCGGGGGCGATTTTCCACGCGGTCGTCACCATCGGGAAATTCCACGGCACGATCAGGGCGGCTACGCCTACGGCTTCGTAGTAGCGCTCGCCGGTGACGGTGTCGTCCGGGAGTTTGATCTGTTCAGGGGCGAAGGTGGTGGCTTCGGTGCACAGGTTGGCGTAGTAGTCGAAGGTCGCGGCGGCGTCGCTGACGTCGAGGTTGGCTTCGAAAGGGGGCTTGCCGCTTACCTGCATTTGCATCGCCGTGAGGCGTTCGCGGTCGGCTTCTATTAGTTCTGCGATTTTTTTTAGCAGTTTGGCGCGGGTTGTGGGCGCTGTGGCGCGCCAGGCTGGGAGGGCCGTGTGGGCTGCGCGTACTGCTGCGTCGATCTGGTCCGAGTTGGCGTGTTCCTGCCAGCCGATTTGGGCGCCCGTTGAGGCGTTGTGGAGTGGGGTTTTTGTTGTGGTGCTGCTGTGGTGGGTTTGGCCCGAGATTGTTGCTGATGGGAGGGTGAAGAGGGTGCTTTCAGTCAGGTGCGTTGTCACGGCTTTGTCTCCAGATTGCTTTGCGATTCGTTTGGTTTGGGGTGTCGCGTTTCCTTGTGATGTTGTCGGTCTGCCAGCGTCGCCCCTGTGCGGGGCGGCACCTACTTTTCTTTGCAGCGGCAAAGAAAAGTAGGCAAAAGAAAGCCGCTCAAACCGCCAGTGTGACGCCGTCCACCACTTGCCGAATATCGGAGTGGTGACTGGTCTTGCTCGCATCACGCGCCGTATAACAAAGTGGTGACGCCCGCACATCCGGGGCCGCTACGCGCCCCGTTGGGCACAACAGGAAAACCGTCGCAGCACGGTTGGTTTCCCTTGCATACCCAACCGCTGCACGCGAAGCGAGCAGCGGGATGAATGAGCCCTTTGTCACTCCGTTTAACGACGCGACAACCGATCAATGCCCAGTCACCACTCTGCTCAAAGGATAGTGGTGGACGGCGTCACACTGGCGGTGTGAGCGGCTTTCTTTGCCTACTTTCTTTGCCGCCGCAAAGAAAGTAGGTGCCGCCCCGCACAGGGGCAACGCTAATAGACCGACAAGATGACAAGGAAATGCCAACCCCACCCGAACCACAACAACAAACAACAATCAGAACGTATAACTCACCTTCCCAAACACCGTCCGCCCCAGCGAGTTATACCCATAAGCCGTCACATACTGCCGGTTAAAAAGATTAGCAATCGAAGCAGACAAAGCCAGATGCGCATTAACCCGATACGAAGCCCGCAGACTCACGGTTAGAAACGACGGCAAATAGATCGAATTAAGCTGATCATCAAACGTAGACCCGTTATAAAGCAGCGACACGCCCGTACTCAGCGCATGCAGATGCACCTCATCCCACGTATGATCCACACTCAGACTGGCGGTCTGCCGCGGCCGCCGGTTCAGCCAGGTCTGATCGGTTTCATCCTGCGGATTCAGCAATCCCACCGCCAGACTCACCGGCGTCGATTTCCCAAGTGTTCCCTTATACGAAAGATCGATGCCTTGAATATGCGCACGCACCACATTCACAGGCAAAAAAGTCTGCGAATCGTAAGTAATCAGATCGTGCACGCGCGTGTCATAAACCGCCGCAGTAAAAGTCCCAAACGAGGTATTCGCATCAAGCGCAGCCTCAACCGTATCGCTGCGTTCGGGCAGCAGATTGGGATTCGAATAGCCCGGGTAATAGAGGTCATTAAACGTCGGCAGGCGAAACGCATTGCCATACGACACGCGCGCTGTATACACCGGCGTAATCGCCCACGCGAGCGCCGCATTGCCCGTATTCACCGTCTGCCCTTGCACGATCTCATGACGCCCCGCAAGGAACAGCGTCACATCGCCGAGCGTCACCGCCTGGTGCAGCGAGACAGCGGAGTCGTTGCGCGCCGGCAGGCCGCTGGGGATATCGACAGGCAAATACGCCTGCTCGCGCGTGAAGTCATAGGCAAGCTTGGTTTCGCCGGAAAGCGGCTGCCCCAAAAGCGTATGCCCCGTCTCCTGATGCGTGATCGACGTAGACGCACTCAGCCGCGTCGAATCGATTTCATCGGTCGCAATGGTCGGATCGTTCGCATAGAGGAACTGGCGATCGTTCGCGTAGCCAAGTGACTGATCGAACTGCGTGGTCGGCGTGATATCGAGGTGGAATGCGAGGCCCGTCGTCAGTTGGCGATCGCTCTGGCGATCCGCGCCACCCAGGTTGTCGTAGGACAGGTCCGAGCGGTGGTAGAGCACGAAGGTCGAAATCGACCAGTTGTCGCGCGCGTAACCCAGGCGCGCATCCAGGTCCTGCGCATGATAAGGATTGCGGCCGTCCTCGTGGCCATAGGAGCCCGGCTGCGTGGCGTCAATGCCCGCCGTGTTGTAGTCATGCAGCCCGAGCGAGTAAGTGAGGCCGCCCAGCGCCGCGAGCGGTCCGGTCGTCGGCACGGTGCCCGAGGTGCGCAACTGCGTGTCGAAGGTCTTGTTCGAGCCGCCGCCGAACGACGCCGTGGTCTGGTTAGGCAGGTTCGAGGCGTGACGTGTGAAGAGCTGGATCACGCCGCCCATCGCATCGGCGCCAAAGGAGGCGGCCGCCGGTCCCGAAATCACTTCCACGCGATCGAATGCCGAGGTCGGCAGGTCGGCCCATTCGGCGACGCCCGTCGTGGCGGAGCCAATGCGGATGCCGTCGATAAACACGGCGACCTGGCTGCCCGACGAGCCGCGAATGCTCACTGTTGCGAGCGAGCCCGGGACGCCGTTTTGCGCCACCGTCACGCCGGGCAGCGTGGCGAGCGCCTGCGTAATGCCCGGATCGGCGGGCGAGAGGCGTTCGAGGTCCGCGCGCGTGAGCACCTGCGTGCTCGCGTAGCGCCCGTCGAACGATTGCGGCAGGTGCTGCGTGTCGCCGGTCACGAGGATGTTGGGCAGCGTGGTGTCGTCGGCGTGTGCGCTTTGCCAGGCGCAGGCGCCGATGGAGGCGACGGCGAGTGCCAGGTACGTGCTGGCGGCGCGCCGGCGCAGGCCGCCTCGCGGGGCGGTCCTGGGAAATTCGATAAACATGAAACGGTTCCTGAGGTCGGGCTGTCCTTGCAGCGGGCGGCCGCGATGGGCGGCGCCTGGCGCATCGGGACACCCCGCCCGTTGCGGCTGCTTGGACCTCGGTCGATGGCAGGTCTCCTGGCTCGCGGGTCGTCGTCCATGCCGGCCTTCCCGGTCCCCCGTGCGGGGTTCCAGTGGCGCGTGCGGCGTGGACTCGCCGTTCACAGTTGCGGGGGCAGCCGCAGATTAAAAGGCGCTTGCGCCTCGACTGCGTTCCCTTTTGATCCCCTCCCGGGGCACCATCAGCGCGCAAGGGTAGGGGCGCGCGTGCGTAGCGTCAACCGCGAGCCGCGCGCGGCGTTGTGAAAATGCGCCATCGAGTGAAAGCACGGGGAAATGCGCACGCTATGTGCGCTTCATGCGTGTTTTCGCCAGCGCGCTCTGCAGCCTGCCGAGCCGCCTGCGTACATCCGTCGCGCCATCGAAAAGCACGGGCGCGAGGTGATCGCTCAAAGTGTGCGCGACGCGGTGATAGCCGACGATCGCCGGAAACGGGCACGCGCGGATCTGCCTGTTCTTTGCGAGGCGGTCGATCTCGGCGATCACGCGATTGCGCTGCAGCACGTAGCGGTCTTCCGCCACGGCATGCAGCGCGCTGCCCGCCGCGCCGTGCAGCACGAAATACTTCATCAGTTCGGGCGAGGTTAGCGTTTCGATGGCGCGCCACGCCCGTTGCGCGCTCTCGTCGTCAAGGCGCGACGGGATGGCCAGCAGCGCGCCGCCCAGCGGCGAATACGGCGTCATGCCAGCGGCGAAAGTGGGATGCAGTTGCAGGCCGACACGCCCGCCCTTTTGCAGCAGTGCGTGACTGTCGAGCATGCCGTAACGGTTCGACCAGTGGTAGCACATCGCAGCCTTGCCCGCGCCAAAGATCTGTGCGTTGCGCGTCCAGTGCGATGCGCGCAGTTGTGCATCCAATTGCGTCGATGACCACGGTACCAGCGCTCGCAGATATTCGACGACGCGCCTGCCAGGCTCGGTATCGACCTGCGGGATGCCGTCGTCGATATGCAAGCCGCCTTGCGCGCCGAGTATCTGCAGGAAGGTTTCGGCCAGCGGCAGTCCCGGCGCTGCGTTCCAGCTAATGCCCGCGCGCTCGCGGCTTGGGCGCTGCAGGCGTTCGGCGCAGCGGATCACTTCGTCGAAGGTGGTGGGCGGTGCCAGTCCTTCTGCTTCGAACAGGTCCTGGCGGTACCAGAGGAAATCCACCGTGGGCTGCAAGGGTATGGCGTAGAGCTGCTGGTTGAACCAGCCCGCCTGCCAGACCGCGTCGTAAAAGTCCGCGCCGGAAAGCTGGCTTGCCGCCTGAAGCGGCTGGAGTTCGCGCAAATGGCCGTCGGCGCTGAATTCCGCGAGCCATGGGAACGGAATCGCAACCAGCATCGGCGTGCGCTGAGCTGCGTTCAATGCCTGTTTCAAGGCAGATAGATAGGCATCCTGAGGATAGGTGAGAATCTTCAGACGATGCCCCACGAAGCGTTCGATATCCGCGCGGTTGCGCTTGAGGATGTCGAACACCGGATCTTCGTAGGCGACGAGCGTCAGTTCGATCGCGCCGTCGAAACCGTCCGGCGCGGGCCGGGGCCACGCGATGCCAGGCGGCTCGGCGAATCGTTCCGTGTAGCGTTCGGCGTGAAAGCGGTCGAAGGTTTGCGCGAGATTGCCGCTGGTGTCGCCCGCGTTCATGACGAGTCTGATCGTCTGTTCCGTGATTCGGTCCAGTCGGTCGAGTAGCGCGGCGGTGGGCACCACCACCTCGCGGCTGCCGCTTTCCGATACCGCACGAAACGCGAGCAGTCCGCGCACCTTCAGATCGAAGACGACGCGCCGCGCGCTGGTGCGCGGCAGGCCCGAGAGATCGGCGAGCGCCGTGATGGTGGTGGGTTTGTCGTTCAGATGCTGGCGCAGCAGAGCGCCCAGCACGGGCCAGAGCGCCTGGGCGTCGTCGCCGAATTCGGCGCGCAGGACCTCTGCCAGCCGGTCGATCACTGCGAGGGCCGCGAGCCGGTCGCGTGCGTGCATGCGCTGTCTCCTGAATCGTGATGTAAGTCCATGATACGACGGCAAATAACCAGAATGGACATTTCATTTGGAGGCACTGCGGCGGCCGCGTCATAGGATGCCAGCAGGCGCTCCAACCGAGAGCCCGCCCCAGCATCAGGAGACAGACATGCGCACGCCTTTGAGCATTACCCGCATTTGCCCCACTTGCCCCATCCGCCGCTTTCCCCGTTTTATCGCCGCCGTGGCGCTCGCGGCCTTCAGCCTGAGCGCCGCCATGA
>NZ_DASZJJ010000008.1:0-2056 GCF_035948235.1 Paraburkholderia sp.
CCCAGCGACGGCTCGTCGAGCATCAGCAGCTTCGGTTGCGCCATCATGGCCCGACCGAAGGCGAGCATCTGCTGTTCGCCGCCCGACAGCGTGCCGGCGAACTGTCTGCGCCGCTCCGCCAGACGCGGAAAGCGATCATAGACATCGCTCAGCGTCCCGCGAACTTTGCTCCGCTGGTCGACGAGGTAAGCGCCGACGCGCAGATTTTCCTCCACCGTGAGCTCGGGAAACACCCGCCGGCCCTCGGGCACCTGCACCAGTCCGAGCGCGACGATCGCGTCCGGACTGCGGCCGGCAATCGTCCGTCCATGGAATTCGATGGTGCCCGCGCGCGGCGCGAGCAGACCCGAAATCGTCTTCAACGTCGTGCTCTTGCCCGCGCCATTGGCGCCGATCAGCGTGACGATCTCGCCGCGACGCACTTCCAACGAAACGCCGTGCAGGCAGATGACGTCGTCGTAAGCGGCGACCACGCCGTCAAGCTTGAGCACTCTCGTTCTCCCCGGAACGGCCGAGATAGGCTTCAATGACACCAAGATCTTCCTGGATCTGCGCCGGCGTGCCGTGCGCCAGTCTGCGGCCATAGTTGAGGACCGTGATTTCGTCACACACGCGCATCACCACGTCCATGTGGTGCTCGACCAGGATCACGGTGGTTCCGTCGTCGCGGATTCGTGCAATCAGCTCGCTGACCTGCGCTGCCTCGGTCACGTTGAGACCCGCGGCCGGTTCATCGAGCAGCAGCAGCGCCGGCCGCGCCACGATCGCACGCGCGATTTCCAACAGGCGGCGGTGTCCATAGGCAAGCGCGCCGGCGCGGGCATGGGCAAGGCCGGCAAGACTGACGAATTGCAGCGCTGCCATCGATCGATCGCGGATGCTGCGCTCCTCGCGGCGGTGGCGCGGCGTCGACAGGACCGCGTCGAAAAATCCGGCGCGCATCTGCGCATGCAGGCCGATCGCAACATTCTCGAGCGCGCTCATCTCGCCGAACAGCTTGAGGTTCTGAAAGGTGCGCCGAATTCCAGCGCGTGCGCGCTTGGCCGTCGAATGCAGCGTGATATCCCGCGCGCCAAAGCGCAGCGCCCCGCTGCTGACCCGATACACCCCGGCAACCAGATTGAGCAGCGTGGTCTTGCCGGCGCCGTTGGGCCCGATCAAGCCGTGCACGCTTCCGCGCCGCACCGCGAGGTCAACGGCATCGACGGCCAACAGGCCGCCGAAGCGTCGGCTCACGCTGCGCGCCTCGAGCAACCACGCGCCATCGTCCGCGATCGCGCTCATCGCGCTGCCTCGTTGCCTGGAGGGAGCTTAGGCGCCGAACGCATCGCCAGTGCGCTCACGCGTCGCCCCAATGTTGCAAAGAGCGCGGCGAGCCCGCCTTCGCCGAACAGCATGGTCGCTATCAGGATTGCGCCGAACACCAGCATCCGATAGTCGCCGATCGCGCGCAGATACTCCGGCAAGCCCACCACCACCGCAGCGCCGAGGATGGCGCCCGCCAGACTGCCGACGCCTCCGATCACCACCATGATGAGAATTTCAATCGATTTCCAGAACGTGAAGTCGTTCGGGGCGAGGTAGCGCACCTCGTGCGCATAGAGCGATCCGGCGAGGCCGGCGACAAAGGCGGCGATGACGAAGCACTCGCTCTTGAGCAACGTCACGCGAATGCCGCTGGCGCGCGCCGCGTCGGCGTCCTGGCGGATGGCATTGATCGCGCGGGCGAAGCGTGAGCCTTCGATGCGCGCAAAGACGAAATAGACGATCGCCGCAACGCCGACGTTGAGGTAGTAGCTCGATCGGGGATCGCGCAGGACGTATCCGAACAACTCCGCGCGCGGAATGCCAATGAAGCCGTAAGAGCCGCCGGTCAGCCACTCTTCGTTCTTGATGAACAGATAGACGATGATCGAGAAGCCGAGCGTGGCCACGGCCAGGTAAGCCCCAGTGAGCCTTGTTATCGGCACCATCAGCAGGCTGGCGATCGCC
Organism: Paraburkholderia sp.; assembly: GCF_035948235.1. GTDB lineage: Bacteria > Pseudomonadota > Gammaproteobacteria > Burkholderiales > Burkholderiaceae > Paraburkholderia. The sequence continues at coordinate 1,993 of NZ_DASZJJ010000008.1, forward strand.
GCGGCGATGCCGGCGCCGATGAGAGCGTAAGGAAACGGCACGCTCAGCTTCGCGGTCAGAAAGG
>NZ_DASZJJ010000009.1:0-35417 GCF_035948235.1 Paraburkholderia sp.
GCTGTTCGGGCCGCGCTGGGCCGTGGCGATCGTACGTTTCTATATCTGGCTGTTTCGCGGCTCGCCGTTGCTCGTGCAGTTGTTCGTCATCTTCTATGGACTGCCGAATGTTGGCATCGTGCTCGATCCACTGACGGCGGCGATCATCGGCTTTTCGCTCAACGTCGGGGCGTATAACGCCGAGGTGATCCGGGGGGTGATCGAATCCATTCCGCGCGGGCAATGGGAAGCGGCTTATTCGATGAACATGACGCGCGCGCAGGCGCTGCGCCGCGTGATTCTTCCACAAGCAACACGCGTTGCGCTGCCCGCGCTGTCGAACTCGTTTATTTCGCTGGTGAAAGACACGTCGCTTGCGGCTGTGCTCACAGTGCCTGAGATTTTCCAGGCTGCGCAGCGCATCGCCGCAGTCACTTACGAGCCGCTGATTCTTTATTCCGAGGCCGCTTTGATCTATCTGGCTTTCAGTTCCGTGCTCTCGCATGCGCAAGGGCGGCTCGAAGCGCGGTTTGGCCGTCACGCACTGTTTTCCGTGGGGCGCTGATGATCCGGCTCGAACATCTGGGCAAGTCGTTCGGCGATCATCGCGTGCTGAACGCCATCGACCTGACGCTCGCCGCGGGCAGCGTGACCGCGCTGATCGGCCCTTCCGGCAGCGGTAAGAGCACGCTGCTACGTTGCGTGAATCTGCTGGAAATGCCGGACGAAGGCTCGCTTCGCATCGGCGACGCAGGCATCGACTTCGCGCCGGGCCGTCGTGTGACGCACGCGCAGATCGCTGCCGTGCGCCGCCACACGGGCATGGTGTTTCAGAGTTTCCAGCTATTTGCGCATCTCACCGTTATCGAAAACGTGATGGAGGGACTCGTCACCGTGCTCAAGTGGGATCGTGCGCGCGCCCGCGAACGCGCGGGCGCGTTGCTCGACAAGGTTGGCATTGCGCATAAGGCCGATGCGTGGCCTTCGACCCTCTCCGGCGGCCAGCAACAACGTGTAGCGATCGCGCGCGCACTTGCACCCTCGCCTCAAGTGCTGTTGTGCGACGAGCCGACTTCGGCACTGGACCCGGAATTGTCGGCGGAAGTGGTCGATGTGCTACGGCAACTGGCGCAGGAGGGCACGACGATGCTGATGGCAACCCACGATTTGCGCCTTGCAGCGTCGATCGCGCACGATGCAGTGTTCCTGAAAGATGGCGTTATCGTTGAGGCCGGACCGTCGAGCGAGTTGTTCTCCCGCCCGCGCGATGCGCGGACGGCGCGCTTTGTTTCCACGCTTACGCAGACGATTGCGATTCAATAGGCAAGCGCCCGCTCTACCGCGCCAGGCGCGCTTGCAGAAATTCGATAAAGCGCTGGACTTTCGCGGGTAGGAGGCGGGTTTCCGTGATCGCATAGATAGCTACTGGCTCGCCGTGCCATCCCGACAGAACGGGACGCAATGCCCCGTTCGCCAGATCGTCGGCAACGACTTCTGTGGGCATCAGGATGATGCCCTTGTCCAGCGTCGCCAGGCGCCGGATCATGCCGACGCTGTTGAGTGCAAAGCGTCCACCCACTGGCACCGTGATCGATCGCTTACCCGCGCGCAACGTCCATTCGGATGCCTTAAGAATTGTCAGGCATTCGTGGTGTGTGAGATCGGCAGGCTTCGACGGCTCACCCGAGCGTTTCAGATACCCGGGCGACGCGTACAGATTAGGGGTGAGCGAGGCCAACGGTCGCGCAATCAATTGCGAGTCCTCCGACTCACCAATGCGCAGCGCCACGTCAAAGCGCTCGCTCACCAGATCGATGCGCCGCGAGGTGAGATCGAAATCAAAGCGGATACCGGGGTAAAGCTCGGCGAATTCCACAAGGAGCGGCGCCAGATAAGTCACGCCGAAATCCACCGGCAACGAGACCCGCAAGACGCCAGTGGGCTGCGCAAGCATCTCGCCTAGCTGCTCGTGTGCGAGCCTGGCTTCCTCGACGATGCGTTTGCAGCGCTCGAAGTAAAGCTGTCCAGCCTCGGTCAACTCGATCCTGCGCGTCGTGCGATGCAATAGCCGCAGCCCGATGGTTTTTTCAAGCGCAGTAATCCGCCTGGATAACGTCGAGTTCGGAATACCCACCGCCTGTGCCGCGTTGCGAAAGCCTTTGGCCTTGACGACCTCCACGAACAAGGCCATGTCATTGAGGTAGTCGTCCATTGAGATTGCTCCATTGATGGAGCAATGATATCCGATAGACCGGGTTTATCTTCCCTACGAAGCAGACGATGATGGTTGCATCTTCACTCCATTCGAGGAACCATCGTGAACACCTTGTTCGAATCCGTCAGCGTTGGCCGCTACACGCTTCAAAACCGTCTGGTCATGGCGCCGATGACCCGTTCACGCGCTCAACCCGACGGCACTCCGGGCGCGCTGGCTGTCGAGTACTACGCGCAGCGCGCAAGCGTCGGGCTGATCGTCACGGAGGGCACGCAGCCTTCGGCTGATGGTCAGGGTTATCTCGCGACGCCTGGCATCTACACGGATGCACACGTGACGGGATGGAAAGCCATCACCAGCGCCGTGCATGCGAAGGGCGGCCACCTGTTCATTCAACTCATGCACGCCGGCCGCATGTCCCATCCAGACAACACGCCGCACCATCGTCAGGCTGTCGCACCGTCTGCGATCGCGCCGGGTGCGGGCATGTTCACCGCGCAGGGCATGCAGGATATTCCGGTACCGCGTGCGATGAGCGTGGAAGAAATCCAGCAGACAGTTGCCGATTTTGCTTTCGCGGCGCGCCGTGCGATTGAAGCCGGTGCGGACGGCGTAGAGATTCACGGGGCAAATGCGTATCTGGTGCAGCAATTTATTGCACCCAGTTCCAATACGCGCACGGACGAATATGGCGGCACCATCGAAAATCGCGCGCGTTTCGCGATCGAGGTCGCAACGGCGATCGCCCGTGAAATCGGCGCCGATCGAACCGCGATTCGTTTGTCACCCGGCATGGCGTTGTGGGGCATCGACGAGGGTGACGAAGGACCCACGCTCTACCGTTACCTCGTTGGCGAACTGAATAAATTGGGTCTGGCCTATCTACACATCGCGCATCAGGGCAATGAAGCGCTACTGAAGGATATCCGCAAAATCTGGACGGGCACATTGATTCTGAACCGGCCCGGTCGGCCCCGTGAGCAGGTGGGCGCCGACGCAAACGCGCGCGTCGCGGATCTGGAAGCCTACGGCGCAATGGTTCTTGCGAATCCGGACTTCGTTGAACGAATCAGGACGAATGCACCGATGAACGAGCCGCACCGCGAGGGCTTTTTCGGAGGCACGGAAAAGTTTTACACCGACTATCCGACCTTGAGCGAAGCGAGCGTCGATTGAGAATCGCTAAAGGGTCCGACAATCTCGGACCCTTTACACCGCTACGCCATCCTGATCATCTTCCGACGAATCAACGGCCGCCCCTCGCCCAGAATCCTTCTCAAAGATCGCGCCTTGCGGTTCGCCGCAATCCGCGATCGGCGCGAAAGCCAGCGCGTGCGCCTCGTCCTCATTCACGCCAAAACCCAGCAATAGCGTGAACATCACTTCTTCGGTGTAATCCTCGGGCGCCTCGCCCGAAAGCAAAGTCTCGATCCCATACATGATCGCGCCCAGCGAGATATCGCGCGCCACGCTCACATGGCCGATGCGGAATTTCCCCGCGTCGATCGCCAGTTGCAGATCGCGCGTCAGATATTCGTCGAGCAGCCGGCCGCGCGACCCGCGCCGCGTCCCCACCCGCGTGATGAATGCGCCCCACAGCGGATAGCGCGCCGCCATCGTCATATACAGCCGCGAGCCCACCACCAGACGCCGCACCGGGTCGGCCTCAGCCAGCACGAGCGGATCGATCACGCCCAGCACCTGGTCGCTGCTCTCGCCCGCCACCGCCACCAGCAACTCGCCCGTGGTGCGGAAGTAGTTGTAGAACGTTCCGCGCGCGACCCCGGCCGCGGCGATGAAGTCGTCGATGATCGGCAGGTCCGGGCCTTTCTTGGCGAATACGCCCAGCGCCGTCTCGATCAGGCGGTTGCGCGTTTTCTCCCGGCGGGCGGCGCCCACACGGCTCTGATAGTTCTCTTCCGAAGCATCCATTGGCGTCCAGTTCCCGGCGGTTTGCAGGCCGATCGAAGCTCGACCGGCTCCCGCCATTCTAGGGTTTGTCCTGAATCGAATCTAGTTGACGATTTTGTCAAAACACCTAGTATACGAAATGACACAATCGTCAATTCAATGGGGTTCGATTCCGAACGAACCCCAGCAACGTCCGGAGACAGACATGCGACTGGTAAGTTTTGAGCGCAACGGCAAGGCGGCACTCGGTGTTCGCGAGTCCGATCACATCACGATCATCGGTGAGGAAACGCTGGAGTCGGTGCTCGCGCGCGGCGTGGATCTGGTCGAGTACGCCCGCCAGCACGCCACGGACGAACGCGTCGCCATCGCCGACGTCAAGCTGCTGCCGCCGCTTTCGCGGCCGCCCAAGATCATCTGCGTCGGCCTGAACTTCTCCGATCACACATCCGAGAGCAATTACGCCCAGCCCGATTACCCCACGCTGTTCTTCCGCGTCGCGACCAGCCTGATCGCCCACGATCAGCCGATGATCCGCCCGCGCGTGACGGATTCGGCGGGCCTCGATTACGAGGGCGAAATCGCTGTGGTGATCGGCAAAGGCGGACGTCATATCGCCCGCCGCGCCGCCCTCTCGCACGTCGCGGGCTATTCGCTCTTCAACGATGGATCGGTGCGCGAGTACCAGTTCAAGACGCCGCAATGGACGGTCGGCAAGAACTTCGACGGCACTGGCGCGTTCGGCCCCGATCTCGTGACCGCCGACGAATTGCCGCCGGGCGCGAAAGGCCTGCGCCTCGAAACGCGCCTGAACGGCCAGGTGGTGCAATCGGCCAGCACGGACGAAATGGTCTTCGATGTCGAAAGCCTCATCAGCATCATCAGCGAAGCCATCACGCTCGAAGCCGGCGACGTGATCGTGTCGGGCACGCCTTCGGGCATCGGCTGGGCGCGCGAACCGAAGTTGCTGATGAAGGCCGGCGATGTGTGCGAGGTGAGCGTCGAGAAGATCGGCACGCTGCGCAACGTCATTGCGGACGAAGCCGCGCGCTGAGCGGCAACGCCAGAGCGCACCCAGGTCACGAGCCAGCCCGCCGCCCGAGCGGGCCCACTCCAGGAGACAGGCATGCCTGAAAGCAACGCGCATCGCGGCCACGCGAGCATTCATTCCATCGATCATTTCGCGCTCAACGTGCCTTCGCTCGACGAGGCCGCGCGCTTCTTCGACAGCTTCGGCTTGCGGGTCGAACGCGAAAGCGGCCCTTCGCCGGAACTGGCGCTCTACGCAACCGACGGCCATCGCTGGGCGCGCGTGCTGGCCTCCGATCACAAGTCGCTCGCGTATCTCGCCTTCAACTGCTACGCCGCCGATCTCGAAGCGCTACGCGCACAGGTTGCCGCCACCGGTTGCGCAATGCTGGACGATCGCGGCAGCGAAGGTTTCTGGTTTCACGATCCAGACGGCAATCTCGTGCAGGTGAAGGTTGGCCGCAAGACCAGTCCGTCGGTCAAGACGCCGTTTCATCTCGACGGCAGCCCCGCCGATACGCGCGGCTCGCACACGCGCTCGCAGGCGCTGATCGTGCAGCCGCGCCGGCTCTCGCATGTATTGCTGTTCACGCCCGACGTGCTGCGCGCGCTCGACTTCTATCACGCTGCGCTCGGACTGCGCCTCTCGGACAAGTCGCGCGACATCATCGCGTTCACGCATGCGCCGCACGGCAGCGATCATCATCTCGTGGCCTTCGCAAAGAGCGCGGCGCGCGGCTGGCATCACGCGGCATGGGACGTCGATAACGTCAACATGGTCGGCGAAGGCGCTTCGCAAATGGCCGCGGCCGGCTATACGAAGGGCTGGGGCACGGGCCGCCATGTGCTTGGCTCGAATTACTTCCACTACGTCGAAGATCCGTGGGGCTCGTTCTGCGAGTATTCCGCCGATATCGATTTCGTCTCGGCAGGCACGCAGTGGCCGGCAGGCGACTACGACCCCGAAGACTCGCTGTATCTCTGGGGCCCGGCGGTCCCCGAGAACTTCATCCGCAATACCGAAGCGACCGCATAGCGGCCTGCGCAATATCAAACATGGTTGGATGGCTGCCGGTCACGCCGGCGGCCAGGGCATCACTCGCTCGTTGGAAGGTGAATAACATGGCTTCCCAGAATATTCTCGATGTCGTCGTAGTCGGTTACGGTCCCGTTGGGCAGACGCTTTCCATTCTGCTCGGGCAGCGCGGCTATCAGGTCGCGGTGTACGACCGTTGGCCCTCGCTTTATCCGCTGCCTCGCGCGGTCTTTCACGATCATGAAATCCGTCGCGTGTTTCATGCTATGGGTATTGGTCAGGATGTCGAATCAATTTCACAGCCTTCGGCAACGTATCAGTGGTTCAACGCCGACTGGAAAACGCTGGTCGAAATCGACTGGTCATCGGAGTCGATCAGCGACGGCCCGGTTGGCTATCTGTTCAATCAGCCTTCGCTGGAGGCGCTGCTCGACAGCAAGGCGAAATCCTTGCCGTGCGTCGCCGTTCATCAAGGCTGGGAAGCGATCGAACTGCACGAGCGCGCCGACCATTGCGAACTGAAGCTCGAACGCGTGACGATGCAGGACGGCAAGGTCACGCGCAGCGGCGAAACGCAGACCGTCAAGGCGAAATACGTCATTGGCGCGGACGGTGCGAACAGCTTCGTGCGCAAGTCCTGCGGCATCGTATTCGAGGATCTGGGCTTCCAGGAGGACTGGCTCGTCATCGACCTGAAGCCGCACGAGGGCGTGAAGCTCGATGTGCCCGATATCGGCCAGTGGTGCAATCCCGAGCGCCCGACCACCATGGTGCCCGGCGGCCCCGGTTATCGGCGCTGGGAATTCATGCGCCTGCCGCATGAGACGCGCGAAGAGATGCAGCGGCCCGAAAAGGTCTGGGCGTTGCTCTCGCCGTGGGTCGGCCCCGAACAGGCGACGCTGGTGCGTTACGCGCTTTACACCTTCCGCTCGCTGATCGCCGACAACTGGCGCAAAGGGCGCGTGCTGATTGCCGGCGACGCGGCGCATCAGATGCCGCCTTTCATGGGCCAGGGGATGTGCTCGGGGCTGCGCGATGCGTGGAACCTTGCGTGGCGCTTCGATCTCGTGCTGCGCGATATTGCCCCGCCCGCGCTGCTGGATGGCTACACGCCGGAACGCCGCCCGCAGGTGCGCGCCGTGATCGACGCATCGATCGCGATGGGTCAGGTCGTCTGCACGTCCGACCCGCTCAAGGCCGCAGAGCGCGACGCCGCGTATCTGGCGGGAGACGTGCCGCCGCTGCCGCCCTTCCCCGGATTGACCGACGGCCTGATCGTACACGCGCAGAATAGCGCCGCAGGCGGCATAGCCGGGCAATTGAGCGTGCACGGCCAGGTGCAGAGTCACGGCCGGACCATGCGCTACGACGAAGCCGTGCCAACAGGTTTTCAGGTGATCGGGCTAGACGTCGATCCACAAGCATACCTAAGCGATTCGGCGTGCGCCGCGCTTGACCAGCTTGGCGCGTACACGATTGGCGTGACGCACGATGCGTCGAAGGTGGTGCCGAACCGCGTGCTCTACGACGTCAGCGGCAAGTATCAGCAGTTCTTTGCGCAGCACGATGCAAAGATCGTGATCGTGCGGCCGGACTACTACGTGTTTGGCGCGGTGCGTACTGCCGAAGAAGCGGACGACCTGGTGGCGGCGCTCGTCGCGGCAATCGGCCTCGATCAGGTCGAAGCAGTCCGTGTATCCCACGCGAGCGTCACGGCATAAGCGCTGAAACGGGCGGCGGCGTGACGCATCACGCCGCCGCCATACCCAAACGCCGGTCGCGCAAAACCGACAGCGCGAGCGCCAGCAATCCGCACGCGGCAATCAGCCCGATCAACGCGCTCTTGCCGCCGTGCACCAGCACCCAGCCGCCTAGCGCGGGAAAACCAAACGCGCCCACGAAATACGCGGCGACAAACCACGTCAGCGCCGCACGCCGGTGCTCGGCAATCGAATCGTTGACGGCCTGCAACTGGACGATTGGGTACGCCAGCCCATACCCCGTGCCGAGCAACACCGCCGAAGCCGCCTGAAAACCCGCATGCCAGGGCACCGCGAACATCGCCGCACTGCCCAGCACCATCATCGCCAGCAACACCTTGGTCGCAGTCGTGGAACGCAGCCGGATGACGAGACGCGAGAGCAGCCAGCGCGTGGCCACGACCGTCACGGTGTAGACGCTGAAAAACGTACTCGCCTGCGCGTGCGTGCCATGCACAAGCGACATCTGGAACGTCATCAGCCCCGAGAACACGCAACCGCCCAGCGCGATGATGACGACCGGATAGATCGTGCGCGTGCGGGCCACCGCGCCGATGCTGCGCAGCCAGCTATCGCGCTGCGGCTGCACATGGGCGAGCCGGCCGAACGCTTCGAACAGGACCGCCGCGATCACGCACAGCGCGCCAATGCCATAAAGCACGCCATCGAGCGGCACGCGCCACCAGCGCATCGCGAGCGCGGCCAGCGCCGGACTGCCGCCGATCCCCGTCATCTGCACCGTCGCGAATCGCAGGAACCAGATGCCGCGGTCGGCGTCGCTCGTGCGCTCGGCGAGCGCCATCGGCGCGGCAAGGCAGAAGGCGCCCCAGCCAAAGCCGACAAGCAAACCCGGCAGCGCCTCGACGTCGCCCGCGTGTCCCACGGCCGCGAAACTCGCAACGCCCGCGCCGACCGCCAGCGCCGCGAGCGCCGCCATGCGCGCCGCGCCCACATGCCTTGCGGCCCAGCCGGTGAGCGGCACGCCGATCAGCGTGCCCAGCGCCGCGCCGGCCAGCGCTACGCCGGTCTGCCAATCCGTGCCGCCCAGCATGCGTACATGCATCGAAAAGAGGAACGTCGCCCCATAACCGGCCGAAGCCAGCAGCACACCGACGAGCATGAACAGGGCATTGAATGGGCGCACGGGAACGAACCGGTCGAGGGGAAGCCAGCAGCTTAGCAGGCACGCCTTCGGCCGTTATCGAAGCGAGCCCGCGTTAATTCCATTTGTCACCAAGTAGTTCACATTTGCCAATTTTTTAGCGCCGGAAAGGCCCTCAATATGACTCGAAATTGTGTACTTTATTACTGCTTTCGCAATGCTTTATTGCGTCGATTCGAGGCTATAGAGAGCACCCACGTAAACCCCTATCGGTAACTACCTGGTTAATTCAATACACTGCGGGCTTCAGTACGGAAGCTGCGGCGCCACGTCGCAGCCAAGCAAGACCTGCGATGAACACCCGCCCCCTCCCTCTCAAGGCCCAACCGGCCGCCCCCACCGCGCACAACGCACGCCGCCTGCTCGCGATCGTCGGCATCCTGCTCGTCGCCGCCAACCTGCGCGCTGCCGTGGCCGCGCTCTCGCCGATCTACGATCTCATCAGCAGGAGCTATCTGGTCTCGCCGCAAGCGCAGGGCGTGCTGGGCTCGCTGCCGGCGCTGGCGTTTGCGCTGTTCGGCTGCTGCGCGCCGGCGATCAACCGGCGGCTCGGCCTGGAGCGCGGCATTGCGCTGGCGATGCTGCTGGTTTGCGCCGGCGATATGGGCCGCGCCTGGCTCTCCGGTTCGGTCTGGAGCCTGGGCGTGTTTTCGCTGATGGCGCTCGCCGGCATGGGTATGGCCAACGTCCTGCTGCCCGCGACGATCAAGCGCTATCTGCCGCAGCGCGTCGGCGCGATGACGGCGGCCTACTGCATCATGTCGGCGATCGGCGCGGCGGCGCCTTCGCTGCTCGCGGTGCCAGTCGCGCATCTGTTCGGCTGGCGTGTTTCGGTGGGCGCGTGGTCGCTGCTGGCGGTGGCCGCAGCGCTGCCGTGGCTGCTGCTGCATCGGCCGCAAACCGCCGTGCAAACCGCACGCGATAGCGGCCTCACACGGCTCGCGCTGCGCTGGCCGCAGACGTGGGCGCTGGTTGCCGTGTTCGCCGGCGGCGCATGGGTGATGTACGCCCTGCTCGCCTGGCTGCCGACGATCCTCGTGCAAACCGCCCATGTGGCGCCCGCCCACGCGGGCGCGATGCTCGCGCTCTATAGCCTCGTCGGCCTTGCGCACAACCTCGTCGTGCCGAATCTGCTCGCTACGACGCGGCGGCCCGAGCGCATCGTGATCGTCGCGGCGGCCTGCACGGTTATCGGCACGCTGGGGCTGGCGTATTGTCCGCAACTGGCGCTGCTGTGGGTGATTCCAGCGGGACTCGGCGCGATGGCGATCACCATCGGCCTCACGCTCATCAATCTGCGCAGCCGCACCGAAAGCGGCACCACGGCGCTCAGCGGCGTCATGCAGGCGAGCGGCTATCTGATCGCAGCTGCGGGACCGTGGATCACCGGCAAGCTGTATGCGATCAGCGGCGGCTGGCTTCTGCCCTTCTGGCTGATGGCGGTGACCGGCGTGCTGATCGGCTTCGCGGGCTTCGCGGCGACGCGCCAGGGTTACCTGGAAGATCGCGCCGCGCAGGCGCACTCATAAGCGACTGAGAAGCGCACGGAGCGCGTCAGCTTCGGCGCTCCGGCACGGCGACCCAGCGGATCGCATGGCCGATGCGCTGGCAGAAGTTCTCCAGCGTGAGTTTCGTGAGCGACACGGTCACCGCATTGTCGAGCGGATGAAACAGCAGGCGCGCTTCGGCCTGCAACGCTTCGTCGATCACGAGCGCAATCTGCTCGTCGGCATCGTTGGCCAGCGCAAGCGGACTGAGCGCGCCCGACCATGTGCCGAGCTTCGCCTCCAGATGCGCCGCATCCGCGAACGACAGGCGGGAACTGCCCAGATGGCTCGCCAGCGCCTTCAGATCGATGCTTTTGGTTGCGGGGACAACGACCAGATACAACCCCTGTTTATCGCGGATCAGCAGGTTCTTGCAGATCGCGCCGACAAGACCCGATTCCAGCGCCAGAAATGCGTCGACGCTCACGACGGCGCGATGCGTGCGCACCTCGACCGGGTCGCCGCAGGTGTTCAGCAGGTCGAGCAGATCCGCGGTGTTCAGCATCGATGCAATGGCTCCGGGGTTCGATGGCCGCATCTGCGGTAACCTAGAAAGCGTGCGCAGATTCAGCCGTTTGAATCTTGCAATTCTTATACCATCGTTGCGTTGCCGGCGGCTCCTGCCGACGTCACGGAACGCCGGATTTCACGCCCGCTCCCGCATGTCGCTGCCGCCGCCGCCCGCCCTACTCGCACAAACGCTGCGCCGCGTCGACCGGCGCTATCGCCTGCCGCCGCTGGCCACGCCCGCGTCGCTGACCGATGCGCAGGCGCCGGCCACGAAACTCGCCGTCGCGATCGAGGCCGCCCGCAAGGCCGTCGCCAGCGCCCACGTACCGGACGCGGCGCTCGAGCGCCTGTTCGTCGACGCGCTTGCCCAGATGATTCGCCACGCGATGCGCGACGAAGGCGGCGACGCCATGCTGCAGGCCACGGTGCTGCGTCACCGCGAGGCGCAGGTGCGCGAATACGCCGAACTCGCCGCCAGCGCCGATCAGGATCGGCGTGCGATCCACGCGGCGGTCAACGCGATTGCCCATCCCGCGAAGCTGGAGCGTCAGCCGCCAGGCGCGCAACGCGATGCGCTCGCGCGCCTTCAGGCCGCCGCGTCATCGGCGTCATGGCCGGATCTGGTGCAACAACTGGACAGGCTGCGTGAAAGCCCGGAAATCATCGCTTCACCGGCGCTCGCGCGTGACATCGCGAAAATCGCGTCCCAGAATGCGCTCGTACATCTGTTGCGCCTCGACGCGCTTGCCGCCGACGAGCGCGTGCGCCAGTACCGCGCCCTGCTCGAACGCAACGGCCCGCGGCCCGGCAGCGCGCAGGCGATCGCGCAAGGCACGCGCTCGCAACAGCGCGGCGCGGCGGTCGAAATGCTCGCCATGCAGGCGCTCGAGGCGCTCGCCCAGCGGCTCAACGATGCAGACCCGGCGGGGCCGCCCTACCGCGTGGTGACATCGATGCGCGTGCCCTCCGCGATTCCCGGCAGCCACGAGCGCGCCAAGACCGAGTGGGATGCCGTGCTGCTCGAACGCGTGCAAGGCAACAGCGGCAAGGATGGCGACGAAGTCTGGAACATCCGTTTGCTGCTGGAGGCCAAGGCGTCGGTCGACGCGGCCACGACCGATCTCCCCCGCTTGCTGCGCGGGCTGCGCCTGCTCGCGCACGCCGATGTGGATCGGGTCTACGGATTCGAAACCCAGCAGGGTCACGTCAAGCTCAACGGCGCGTCGCTGCACGCGCTATCGACAGACGACGCCGCCTTGCGCGACGCGGTGCTGTATTGCTGCGATGCGCCCGCCGAAATGCCGCCGCGCCTGCTGGGCGCCGCCAGCCGCATGCAGCTTTTATCGGCTCATCCGAGCGTCGGCTTCGCGAATGCGCTGGCCGAGCATCGGCCCGCCAACCCGCATGCGCTTGCGCCAATCTGGCAGGCCCTGCTTGAATCGCCGCATTGGCACTCAGTACTGCATCAGTATCCGATGCTAGGCCAGGTACGCGATCTCATGGTGCATACCGACGACCTCATGGCGGCAATTCGCTCGCTACCCTGATCGAAGCGCAAATTAATTACAACCCATCGCGGTGCAATAGTGGGTATAAACCAGTCCATTACCGTCCATTCCCCAGATCGTGCGTGAGCCATTGCCGTAGTCGGTCACGCTCTCGTTCCATCTGACGCCGTCCGGCGCCATGCCGCTGACGAATGACGTGCTGCCCGCCGTGGTTGGAATCCGGTCGGACGCGCCGCCCGTTTTTGGCGGCTTCTCGTTGATCGGCGCGGTATTGCCGAAATGTTGCTCGGTGTAATTATTTCCGGATTCGTCGATGCAATTGGGAAACGCGAGACTGCCCGAACAACCGGCGGACGTGCCGAGCGCCGCCGCATTCGCAGTCGACGCGCAAGCCAAGGCGGCCATGCAGATGCTCAGTGCGATGCGCTTCAATTGCGGCTCCGGCAGAGGATGAGATGATTGACACCGCAAATAACGGCGGGTTGCATTGTACCTTGAGCCCCTTCGGCAACATGCATCGGACGCGCCTGAAACCAGCGCGAAATAGATTCGTCGGAATAAAGCATTTTCAGTCGAATAAAAACGTTTGCGCATGCTCCAGAAGCTAATTGCTTCAGCCATAACAGCTCTAGCGTTTTCAAAAAAACGACACGTGCGCATATCGATTTCCATGCACCGAAAACGGCATGCAGTGACGAATTGACCACACATACTGGTCTTTTTATCGAAGCCCTCATTTGACCTACGCAAAATACATAAGTCGCTGGTAAGATGGGCGCGAATATTGGATGGCAGCTTGCTGCTCCGGAATAACGGCCCGAATCTAGACCACTTGGGACGCCGGATCGAACAGCATGCGCCATCGGCCATCGGGGAAAGGCCATCCGCCCGCATGCAAGGACACAAGGCGCGCCATCGCAAAGAGTGCGCCCGTTCACTGCATGCAATCGAGCGCAAGTCGTTCAGGCGCGGGCTTCGTCTTGCCGGCGAAACGCCCTGCCCACCAGCGACTGCTTCGCGCAGACAGACTCCCCATGCACCACCCGAGCCCCGGCCGCATTTGCGTTGCCGGGCCTGATGAACGCTGTCGAGTCGTTAGCTGCACGAACCAGCCGAAGCCGCCATGTCCACCCAGTCTAGCCACCATCACCGCCTTTTCATGGCGCTGGCCGGCGGCCTCAGTGCGACCCTCAATGCGGGCGCTTATCTCGCGCTGCTGCCGCACGTTTCGGGCGGCGAGCTGTTCTATCTACGCGCGCTTGCGGGCCTGCTCGGCGTCGCCGCGTTCGTCCTGTTCGCACGCTTTCATCTGCTGTCCAGCGCACGCGATCTGTGGTGGATGCTAGGGCGCGGCGCGCTGCGCTGGACGCGTCTTTTTATCGCCGTGGCGTTGCTCACGCTCGTCGCGCGCATGGGCGGCGAGAACGGCCTCGCACTGCTCGCCAAATGGACCGTGATTGCGCTGCCCTTGCAACTCGTCGGCCTGGCCTTGCTGCGGGGCGCTGCGCACAGCATCAACAATGCGCCCGGCAACCAGCGCGACGCCGTGTTCTTCGGCATGGGCAGCGAAGCGCGCAAGCTCAATCTGCGCCTGTGCCGATCGCCGATTCTTGGCGTGCGCGTGATCGGCTATTACAACGACACGCCCGTGGTGCCGCGCGCCGGCGAAACGCTGCCGCCGTATCTCGGCCGCTTTGCCGACGCCACGCCACGCATCCAGGCCAATGACTTCGAAGTCGTGTTCATCGCCACCGGCCAGCTCGACGGCGAGAACATGACCAGCGAGATCGTGCAGCATCTTTACGATTCGACCGCGGCCATCTACTTCGTGCCCGAATCGCGCTTCGTGGAAGACCTCGCGACCTACAGCACCGATCTCGCCGGCGTGCCGCTGCTCGCCCTGCACGACATGCCGATTCTGGGCCTCTCGCGCGTGCTCAAACGCACCGTCGACCTCATCGGCGCAGCGGTGATGCTGCTACTGCTCTCGCCGATCATGATCACCATCGCGATCCTGATCCGCCTCGATTCGCCGGGCCCGATCCTGTTCCGCCAGTTGCGCTACGGCGAGCGCGGCGAGCCGATCGTCGTGCACAAGTTCCGCTCCATGCGCGTCTTCACGCGCGAGGAAGAAGCCGCCAACAAGGGCACCGTGCGGCAGGCAGTGGCCGGCGACGATCGCATCACGTCGATCGGCAGGTTTCTGCGCCGCAGCTCGCTCGACGAACTGCCTCAGTTTCTCAATGTGCTGGGCGGTTCGATGAGTCTGGTCGGCCCGCGCCCGCATGCGGCCGAGCACAACGAACTGTATCGACGCCTGATTCCAGGCTATATGCTGCGCCATAGCGTGAAGCCGGGCATCACCGGCTGGGCGCAGATCAACGGCCTGCGCGGCATTACCGATACGCCGGACAAGATGCAGCGTCGCGTCGAATACGACCGCTACTACATCACGCACTGGTCGCTGTGGCTCGATCTGCAGATTCTGATGCGCACGATTCCCGAAATCATCTCCGGGCGCAACGCAATCTGAGGCATCGATACACGCTGCAATTCAAGCCTTAAATGCAAAACGCCGGTGCCTTTTCAGGCACCGGCGTTTTTTATTACTTGACCTTACCGATTGCTCCAGGCGCTTACATGCGACCCAGGCGCCATTGACGCCAGCAGATGCGGATGAAGCGGCGATCGTCGACCAGATAACGACGCCACAAGCGCGCCGGGTCCTGCATGATGCGCCAGCACCATTCAACGCCCGAACGCTGCATCCAGACCGGCGCGCGCTTTTGCAGGCCGGCGGCGAATTCGATTGCCGCGCCCGCGCACAACATCAGGCCGCCCGGCATCGAGCCAGCGTGACGCAAGGCCCAGCGCTCCTGCTTCGGCATACCGACGCACACGAACACGATATCGGGCGCAGCCGCGCGCACGCGCTGCGCGATCGCGTCGCCTTCGGCGCCGGTCGGATCGAAGTTCATGGACGGCGCGATCACTTCCATGTCGAGCCCGGGATAATGTGCGGCGATGCCGTCGATCAGCGCCTGCTCGTGGCCGGGCTGGCCGCCCACGACGATAACCTTCCAGCCGTTCACGCGCGCACGTTCGCACAGCCCGGGCAACAGATCGGCACCCGTCACGCGGCCCGGCAAAGGCATGCCGAACAGGCGGCTCGCCCACACGACGGGCATGCCGTCGGCGAACAGAAAATCCGCCGTGCGATAAAGCGTTTTGAGGTCGGGCTGGCGGTCGAGCCGCACGAGGTGATCGACGTTGGGCGTCACCGCCACGCGCGCGCGGCCGTCGCGTTTGAGCGCGGCTTCGCAAAGCACGTCGAGCGCGGTATCGAATGGCACAGCGGCAATATCGAGTCCGAACAACGCAATACTGGGCAGGGAATCCGCCCGGGCAGCTGCCTTTGGCGCCGCCGTCTGATAGAGCGCAGTGCTCATTGTTTTTGTAACCCCGACTTCCCGACCGGATGCGTTCCACGCATGCGAGCGCAAAACGGCTCACATAACCCGCTTTGAGCTGGCGCGTGATTCGTCCGACGTGATGTTGTTTGGTCTCCTGGCAATGCCAAGACGCGTATGGTTTTATTTGCAAAAACTCTGCAAGAGAATAGTACCAGCGCATCTCAAAATGCGGGTGAGGTCGCCGTGTTTTTTCAGCGACAAACTCGAAAAGAAATGATGAGTGCATGTGACGCGTCATATTTCAATTCATCGGATGAAATCAAACTGTTGCAACGATGCACCCCGAAACAGTGCGCCAGAGCGCGAAAACCATCGTATTTGCAGGGCAAATCGGCTACCATCGCAGCGGCCGCGGGTCGCGGGAGACGGAGCTTTTCAGGGTGTCGGCAACGATCAAACGATTGATAGGGTTTGAAACGCGAAAGCGGCAGCGGATAGATCCGGTAATATCTTCCGTTCGCGAGCAAATAAACCTGGTTTACGAACTCGCTAACGTTTGCGCGCAAGATAATGCGCCGATTTTCTTTCAACGCGCGCATCAGCCACTGCCCGTTATTCCCTTATTATGATTCTCGACGCCCGTGAGATTCCCGCCGGTACGCTGCTGCATGCGGACCTGTGTATCGTGGGTGCCGGCGCGGCCGGCATCACGCTTGCCCTTGCGCTCGAAGACAGCGGACTCGACGTGATCGTGCTGGAAAGTGGTGGCGACGCCGCCGAGCCCGCAACGCAGCAGCTCTACGCGGGCACCGTCGCCGACGCGCACCTGCATCCCCCCGCCGACAATTACCGCGTGCGCCGCTTCGGCGGCTCGACCACCTTGTGGGGCGGCCGCTGCATGCCGCTCGATGCGCTCGACTTCAAGGCGCGCGGGCATATCGCCCATAGCGGCTGGCCGATCACGCTAGACGACCTTCTGCCGTTCTATGCGCAAGCCAATGCGCTGTGCGAAGCCGGCGACTTCACGTACACCGCGCAGCGCGCTTTCACGCAACCGCTGCAGCCCATGATTGCGGGCCTCGCGCACGAGCGCTTCACGACCGATACGCTCGAACGCTTTAGCTGCCCGACCGATTTCGGCGGCCGCTATCGTGCGCGTCTTGCGAATGGCCGCGTGCGCGTGTTCCAGCACGCGAATCTCTGCACGCTGCCGATGCAGGACGGCGCCGCGCGGCGCGTGGGCAACGCCGAAGTGCGGGTGCTGGGCGGCGCGACTTTCAGCGTGGCTGCCCAAGCCTACGTGCTCGCGACCGGCGGCCTTGAAGTCCCGCGCCTGCTGCTCAACAGTCCCGGCCCAAGCGGGCGAGGTCTGGGCAACTCGCACGACGTTGTCGGCCGCTATTACATGAGCCATCTCGCCGGCACCATCGGCACGCTCGATCTCGGGGCCGCCGCTTCGGTCTGGCATGGCTATGACGTATCGCAAGAAGGCATCTATTGCCGCCGCCGTATCGCGCTGCGTGAAGAGGCGCAGAGCGCGCTGGGCGCAGGCAATTTCATCGCGCGACTACATCATCCGCGTATTCCCGATGCTGGTCACGGCAACGGCATCTTGTCCGCGCTTTATCTCGCGCGCTTCATCGTGCCCTACGAATACGCAAAGCGCCTTTATGACGGCACGCCCGAGGGCTATGCAGGCTCGACGCTTGCGCATTTAAAGAATGTGATTACCGGTGCGCCCGACACGGCGAAGTTCCTCTGGCACTGGCTGCGCAAACGCACCCTGGCCGAGCGTAAATTCCCTTCGGTGATTGTGCGGCCCGCGAATCTGCGTTTCAGCCTCGATTTTCATGCGGAGCAGGAGCCGAATCCGGCGAGCCGCGTGACGCTCGGCAACGACACCGATGCACTCGGCCAGCGTCGCATCCATATTGACTGGCGCTATACGCAGCAGGATGTGGCCACCGTGAGCCGCGCGCTGGAAGCGCTCACACAGGAGATCGAGCGCAGCGGCGTGGGGCGCTTTATCTACGATCCCAATGAAGTCGAAGCCGAAATGACGCGCTATGGCGCCTATGGCGGCCATCACATCGGCACCGCGCGCATGGGCGCCGATGCGCGTACGAGCGTGGTCGATGCGAATTGTCGTCTGCACGAAGTCGATAACGTCTATATCGCCAGCGCCGCCGTGTTCCCCACTTCCGGCCAGGCGAATCCAACCTTGAGCATCGTCGCGCTCGCGCTGCGTCTTGCCGCGCATCTGCGCGCGCAATCGGGCGCACATTCGGGCGCCCGCTTCACCGCGCCGCCCCTTTCCACCGCAACCCCTCTGCCTGAATCCGCGTGATGAAAACCCGCATCCTCGTACTCGGCGCCAGCGGCTATGTTGGCCGCCGCGTCGTCCAGGCGCTCGCCGCCACCGACTGGGCAGAACCCGTCGCCGCCGGCCGCCGTGCCGCTGCGAGCGTGCGCGCGGTTGATGCCGCCAGCGCCGCTTCGCTAGGCGCAGCGCTAGCCGATGTCGATGGACTCGTGAACTGCGTCGCGGGTGCTCCCGAGACCATCGTCGCCAATGCGCGGGCGCTGCGTGCGGCGCTCGATTCACGCAACGCGGCGCTACCGGTCGTCTATTTCAGTTCGATGGCCGTTTATGGCGGGGCCGTCGGCCACACCGACGAACAGGCCGCGCTGCAGGGTGAAAGCGCCTACGGCATTGCGAAGATGGAAGCCGAGCAGGTACTTGCATCGTGCCCCTCGGTCACGGTGCTGCGCCCCGGTTGCATTTACGGCGGCGGCAGTCCGCAATGGTCGGTTCGAATCGCACAGTTGTTGCGCGCACGCCGTCTGGGCGATCTTGGCGCGGCAGGCGACGGCTGTAGCAATCTCGTGCATATCGACGATGTGGTGCGCGTTGTGCTTGCCGCGCTGCGCACGCCGTCGGCGGCAGGCCGCGCCTACAATCTCGCCATGAGCAATGCGCCACGCTGGAACGAGTATTTTGTCGCCTATGCACGCGCACTCGGCGCAACGCCGGTTGGGCGCATTGGCGCGCGGCGGCTCAAGCTCGAAACCAAAGTGCTGGCGCCCGCGCTGAAAATCGCCGAAATCGCGGGCCGCAAAATTGGCGCGCGCGGGCTTCCGCCGCCGGTGCCGCCTTCGCTCGCACGCCTCTGGCAACAGGACATCCGGCTTGACGCCCGGCGTGCCGAACAGGTCTTCGGTCTTACCTGGACGCCGTGGCAAGCCGCGCTGCAGGCCGAAGCACGCGGCAAAGCCGCAACGACTTCGGAATCCTGATCAACTGCGGGCGCTACGCGAAACACGCGCGGTCAGCCCGCTCCACAACGCCGCAAGCGGCGCCACGCCCAGCAGCCGATGCGCGGCCCACGCCGCGATCACGCCATTGACCACCACCGCGAGCGACGCAGCCGCCGCCGCGCCCACGCTACCGCACAGCGGTGCAAGCACGGCCAGTCCGATCAGCAACGCGGCGACCGAATAAAAGTTGATGCGGTACAGCACCGAGGTATGCGCCGTCATGCCGAGCAATTCAGGCATCGCAGTGAAACAGGCGGCGGCGAATTGACCGAGCGCGAGTATGCGCAGCGTTGCAGCGCCCGCGCCATAGCCCGTGCCGAACAATGCGAGCAGGCGCTCGGGAAACAGCAGCATGCAGGCCGTCAACGGCAGCGAAAGACACAGGACAATGCCAACCGCCTGAGCCGCGCTGCGCTGCAAGCCCGGCAGATCGTGACGCGCGTAGAGGCTCGCGAAACGCGGCGCGGCCATACCGGTCACACCGCTGATCAGCAGGTTGACGACCAGCGCAAGCCGCCACGCCAGCGCGAACAACCCTGTCTCGCGCGAGGTCGCGACGATCCCCAGCACAATCGCAGGCGCCGAGGTAATCAGCAGCTTGGTGAACTCCAGTCCGAACAGCGACAAACCAGGTTTGAGCAGGCGCGGCGCTGAAGTCACTGATGTCACGGTGGCCGATGCCGCGTGCGCGGGCATGGCGTCGAGCGCGCGCTTGAGCAGGATCGCGCCCACTAGAGCGGTCACCACATAACTCGCGGCAATCAATATCAGTGCGTACACAACGGTCAGGCCGCCCGTGACTTCCAGCGGAATCGCCGCGATACAAAAGATGGCGGGCCACAACCACGAATAGATCATCTGGCTCAAGCCCACGCGCTGCAGGCCCGCCAGCGCACCCGCGAACGCCGCGCAGACGTTTTGCGGCACAAATGCCAGCGCGCCCAGCACCAGGGGCCACGCCAGTTCAGGCTTGTTCAGCACATGCTGCGCGAGCATGGCGGCACTTGCGGCCAGCAACACCGACACCGTCACGGACGCGAGCAGGACCAGCGCCAGCGCGCGCCGGATCGTCGCACGCACGGCCATCGAGCGGCCCGACGCCACGTCGATGGCGATCTGCCGCGTGAGCGCCTGATCGATGCCCAGCCGCCCGAAGCCCGCAAGCGCCGCCATCGTGCTGAACACGATATAGAAGTTGCCGGTCTGAACCACGCCCAGCGCGACCGCGACCAGCAGATGGAATCCGTAGCGACTCGGCAGATCGAGCAGACGCACGCCCAGGCTGATCAGTGAGCCGCGGACGATAGAAGCGCCGCTCGATGCGGGCGCGGTGTAAGGGTCGCTCACGTGCGGCGGTTCCGGTAGCAAGTATCGAAGTAGAAGATCAGGACGCGCTGCCGCGCAGCACGAATAGCGTCACGCTTTGCGGCGGCAACGTCGCCCGCAGCGTGCCGTTCGTGTAATGCACGTCCTGCGCGCGCGCGAGCTGGTTGTTCGCAAGCTGCCAGTTCTGCGCCACGCCTTTGGCCGCGAAGTTCGCGATCGAAATAGCCGTCTCGGCGGAGTGATCCAGTTGCTTGTTGATGACCACGAGCGTGAGCGCGTGATCGTTCTCGCGCAGGGCGGCGAATGCGGCCACCGTATCCGGATCGGGCGCGCTTGCTGCCACGCTGGTGGTGCCGAACGCCCCGCCCTTGCCGTCGTAGTTGCGATAGAGCTTGATTGCCTTGTACACGGGCATCGACGGATCGATCGTACCCCAGCGCGTGGCGATATCGAGTCCTTCGCGCCCGAAGATGCCGAGCAGGTCCGCCTGCGCCGTCGCGCCGTTCATCAGCGTTTCGCCGCCCCAGTTATATTCGGTCAGCGCGATGGGCGTGCCCGGATAGTAGTACGTATCAACCCAATGGCGCATCAACGGAATCAACGCCACGACACTGTTGATCCACGTGGGGTCCGTATAGTGCGGGTCCCACAGATCGCGCGTGGAGCGGTTGCGCTTGAGTGCGATGTCGGGTGTGTCGGCCGCGCCGCTTTCCGCATATTCGCCGCCTTGCGGGTAGAAGTGCAGGCTGAACACGTCGACGGGACGGCCTGCCGCCTTCCACTGCGACAGCAGCCACGGCACATAGTCCATGCCCTGGGTCTGGTTTTCGCGGTCGGGCGCGTGATCGTAACCATGCGCGACGGCGTTCTGCTGGTCGAAGCCACTATGGAAATAGCCGCCCCAGCCCCACTCTTCCGGCGCGACGACCTTCGCCTGCGGGTCCGCCGTCTTGACGGCGCGGGAATACGCAATCACCTTGTCGGCGATTTCACGCGCATGCGCGCCCTCGGGATGCACGTCGCGATGGATCAGTTGCCACAGACTTGGTTCGTTATCCATAGCGTAATAACGCACGCCGCCCGCGTTCGCGGCGCCGAACTGCGCGACCAGCGCGGCGACACGGGCCTGCTCGTTCTGCGGATCGTCGGGTACAGTCGCGTCGTTCGGATCATTGCCCGTGATCAACGCGCCGCCCATGGCCACGCCATTTCCCGCGTCGCGCATACCGTCGACATCGAAATTAGGCTGCGTACCGTATTTGGCGATCGAAAAGCTCGCGAGCGTTTGGCGCTGCGGCCCCAGCTTCGCCACGCGGCCCAGCATCGGAATGGTCAGGATGGGCGTCGCGCCTGCGGCTCGCGTCAGCGTGACGAAACGATCGCCGAACTGGTCGTTGATATCGGCCGGATTGACAGCGATGCTTTCGAAATACCAGTCCTTGCCCGCGTTGCGCGCGTCGAGCCGCCAGTTATAGGCCGAAGCGCTATTGCCGCCCGAGCGGTTGATCGGCACGCGCAGATCGCGCAATGTCGCCGTCGTGCCGAAATTGATGCCGTAAATCAGCGGGCTGATCGGACGGCGATTGGCCGCGGCGTCGACGCTGATGGCCACCGGCGTGGACGTGCTGGACGTCGCCTCGGTGCACGAGGCCGTGCCCGAAATCAGCAACGCCGCCGCGAGCGGCGCGATATATGTTCTAGGACGTCGCGTGTGCGGCATCGTCGCTCCGTGAATCGGCGTGTTCGTCCAGTCTGCCCGTGCGCCAGACGTAGGCGAAGATCGCCAGGATGACTGCCGTCTCGCCTGGCGTCAGCGTGGGTGGGTAGAAGAACGAAATGAGCAGGATATAGATGAGGTAATCAAATAGCGCGCCGAGGAAGTCGTCGTCCACTTTCGCGCGCAGGCGCCGGTAGATGAACATTCCGCGCAACTGGAAACACAACAGGATCGTCGCGCCAACCAGACCGTACTCGAACACGATGCCCAGCCAGGTAATATCGGCGAGAAAAAAGAAATGGTGAAACCAGGCGATCAGGCTGTTATGGCTGGTCGGGCTGATCGTGCCCACGCCGAACAGCCAGCGCATCGGTTCGCTGCCCAGAAAACGCGTGGCGATCTCAATCGAAATACGGCGCGTGTCGAAGCCGCTGTCCGCACTCGTACTGAAGGTGGTCGCCAGATAGCCCGCCGAGAAGATACCCATCAGTGCGAACGGCGCGCATAGCAGCAGCACAACACGCACAAGCGGACGCGCCCACAGGACCGTATTGATGACCAGCACGCCCATGATGCCGATGATCATCGCGCGCGTCTTGACGATCAGCAGCGTGACGGCGAACGCGACGATCGCGCCGCACAGATAGCCCGCGTGACGCTCAAAGACGGCACGGCGATAACAGAAGAACAGCAGGATGATGGGAAAGTACATCGACATGCGGATACGGTGGCCGCGACTGTCGGTCGTGAAGAACGGCGCCTGGCCGACCACATAGTCGTCCCTGTACCAGCCCGCCGGTACGATGGCCCACATCACGATCAGCGCGGCAATCACGATCATGCCCGCGACAATGAAGCTGCGCTCCAGTTCGTGCAACGTCGGTTCGAGCGTGAGCAGTAAGGCAAGGAAAGAAAAAAAATACAGTAAAGGCAGGAGTTTCACCTGGGCGGTAATACTGGTGAAAAAGCCTTCGTGGAAATAAAACATCGCCGCGAAGCTCGGAAACAGCACGAGCCACGCGAAGCTGATGAGAATCTGCCGGGTGACCGGAAAGCGCGGCTGGCCCGCAAGGCGCAGCGCCGCCGGCAGGGAAAGAATCGGAAAGGCCTTTGACAACGCCCACAACGGCGCGAGCGCACTGATGTAGTGAAAGGTCTGGCCAAATAGCGGCAACAGCGCGAGCAGCCAGAGCACGACGCGCGCGCGCGCCGGCTCGGCTGAAAACACAGCAGGAAGCGCGGCCGACGGTGAGGCTCTTTCCATCTCGTACAAAATGTTCTGCCTGGGAGTGCTGCCTGAATGTGCTGCCGGAAAGGGCTGTCTGCGTTTACGGCCCGCGAAGCGGCACCTTTAATACAGGATGCGGTTGTTCGAGATGGAGTAATCGAGGCTGCGGTTAAACGGCAGAACCTTGTCGATGTACTGGTCGACCCACTGATCGACTTCGGCGATCGACGACTTCGGCACGAAGATCGTATCCGAGGACTGCAACACCACATCCTGGTTCGAATCGCCCTGATGCGTGAGCGAATCGAGATTGACCGTGTGCAGCATCGGGCGACCGTCCGGGCTGCGGCGAATCAACACGACTTCATTAGTGCGCGCCGTATCGAGCAACCCTTGCGCGGCAATCACGGCCTGCAGCACGCTCATGCCCGGACGCAGTTCGACTTCGCCGGGCTTGGCGACCTGGCCGCCCACATAGACATGCGAGGACGTCTGCGCAATTGCCACCGCCGCGTGCGCATTGGCCGTGACGCCATTGGCCGCGAGCGCCTTATTGATGTTCTCGCCAAGCTGCGCAACCGATAGCCCCGCCGCCGGCAGCGTGCCGGCGAACGGCATCGTCAGCGTGCCGTCCGGCGCCACCGGGCCGCGATAGTTGAGTTCGCCATTGAACGGCAACACAACCGAAAGCTCGTCGCCGGCCTGAATGCGGTAGACGGAAGGGGTCGAATCGACCCACGTGGCGAAGTTGGCGGGACGCTGGTATTGCGGTGCCACCCAGGTACGGGAACAGGCGGTCAGCGTCATCAGCACCAGGACAAAAGCCGGGCGAATTGTCTTCATCGAGCGTGTAGTGCGTGTTGTAGTGGGTGGCGCTGACTGCCTGTTCCGGGGCCGCAAACGTGAAAGCCGGAAAAGTGTCATCAGGGAACGACAGCGGCCCCGCGAAATTTATAGAAATACCGACTGAGGCATGTTTTCTTACGTATTATATGCGCCTTCGGTATCTAACTTGTGGGCCGGGAACCACAACCTTATGGTTATTACAACTAGGACCAGGCCTGACCGCAGAGCAGCAGTGGTGGATTTGACGATACGGGATTATCTCAACACCTTTTTTTATTACCGCAAGATTGCAGCAGCGGTATTTCTTGCCATTGTCACAATCGGGGTGGTTGTGGCGCTGGCGGTGCCGATGCCCTATCGCGCTCAAGCGACGCTGCTCGTGCTATTCGCGGGTTACTACGATCAGTCCAACAACACCAATGGTTCCGCCGGCCTGCAGCCCGCCGCCGGCCAGCTCGACAGTGTCGAAGCGCAGATCCTCAGCAGCCCTGAACTCCATCGCGACGTCATCATTTCGAAATTGGGGCCTAACGCAAGCGAGCGCCAGATCAACGCCCAACTGGCGGATTTCGAACATCGTCTGCACATCGAACAGAACGATCTCGCCAACACCATCCAGCTCAACTACTCCGACGCCGACCCGAAAGTCGCCGCCGACGCCCTTGCGCGCCTGCTCGATAAATATTTCCGCCGCCGCGCGACCATCTTCACCTCGGGCCGCGTCGACTTTCTGACCGGCGAGCGCGACACGGTGAAAGCGCAGCTCGACCAGGCCAACGCAGATCTGCTGACGTTCCAGAAGAAACACGGCATCGTCGATGTGGACGACCAGATTTCGCGCGCCGTGCTGCTCGAAAGCCAGCTCGTGCAGCACAAGCTGGATAACGACACCAAACTCGCGCAGGACAAGGGCGAACTGAAGTCGATGCAGGCGTCGACCAAAGGCGTGCGCGCGACCATTCCGATCTTCACCGACGATTCCGAATCGGCGCACGCGCTGGATACGATGCAGCTTTCGCTGATGCAGCTCGAGACGCGCCGCGCCGATTTTGCCGCGCGCTATCTGCCGAACTCGCCGTTCGTGCAGCAACTCGACCAGCAGGTCAACGATATGCGCGCCAATATCGCGCGTCAGAAACAGGAGATGACCACGGCCACGCGCCTGGGCCACAACGACTACTACGACGTGGTGCAGGGCAAGCTGTCCACGCTGAATGCGAGCATCGCCGGCGAACTGGCGCTGCAGCACGCACTCGACGAGCAGATCAAGGATGCGCGCACACGCCTGAAAAACCTTAGCGACATTTCGAGCCAGATGCGTCAGTTGCAGTCCAATCGCGACATCCTCGCGGACAGCTTCAAGGACCGCTCGCGCCAGGTCGAACAGGCGAAGATCCAGCAAGGTCAGGTCAGCCAGGTCAATAGCACGAATGTGCGCGTGATCCAGGCACCGTTCCCGCCTTCGGAGCGCAGCATTCCGGGCAGCCTGATCGTCGCGGCGGCGATCGCTGCGGGGCTGGTGATTTCCGCGCTCGTGGTGCTCGTGCTGGCCAGCATGCGCGAAACCTTCCTGAGCCCGGAGCAGGCCGAACGCTCGCTGCTGCTGCCGGTGCTGGCCGCGCCGCTGATGCAGGGCGGTGGCCCGCGCCGGCCCGGCGCACCGGGGCGCGCAGGCACCGAAGCGCCCGTTGCCAGCCGCCCGGCGCACCTGGCCTATGGGCGCATGATCGCCGCGATCAATGCGAGTACCGACACCGCTTCGAAGGTGGTGATGGCGCTGTCCTTCACCAAGAACGATGGCTTGCAGGCCGTGATCCGGGGGCTGGCCGTCGAACTGGAACCGCGCTCGGCCCGCCCCGTGCTGGTGCTCGACATGGCGTCTGCGCCGGACGCGCCGCTTTACGGCCAGCCCGACGCGCAAGGCCTGCTGCCCTGGCCGGGCCACGCTGCCGCGCGCGAGCGCGCCGCGAGCGCGTCCACGCAGACCGACTCGGCCGCCTTGAGCACGGACGGCCTGATCTATGAACCCGTCGACGGGCACAACATCGTGGTTGCGCGCACGCGCAACGGCATGTTCCCGTCGTCGTGGCAGCAGACCCGCCAGCTCTTCGACGCGCTGCGCGAAGCGCACGACTACATCGTGCTGCACGCGCCTCCCGCGAGCCAGTCGTTTACCGGCATCGAAAACGCGGCGCTGGCCGACGCGACCATTCTCGCCGTGCGCGCCGAATCCACGCGCAAGCCCGTGGCACTGGGCCTGAAAACGCAGGTGCAGGATGCGGGCGGCCGCCTGGTTGGCCTCGCGCTCACGCATCGCCGCGGCTATATTCCCGATTTTATCTACCGCTTCTTCTGATTACCGGCGACAGACCGGAACACCATGGCCCAAATCAGCGCGATCCTGCCGATCAAGACCCGGGGACGGCATTACGCCGACAACATCGGCCGCTGCGACATCCTGTTTTCGTCGCTGCGCCACTTCACGACGCCCGAGACCTTTCACCGCTTCATCCTGGTCGTGCCGCACGAGGAAGTCGACGAGGTCAAAGGCTACGCGAAGGCATGGTCCGATTTCCCGATCGAAGTGATCGACGAATCGCTGTATATGGGCATTTTCGCGGAGTTTTCGCAGCGCCATCAGATCCGCAACTGGCACCGCCAGCAGATCATCAAGCTGAATGCGCCGGAATGGATCGAAACCGAATATTTTCTCGTGTTCGATCCGGACTGCTTCGCCACGCACCACTTCACGGCGGACACGCTGATCCTGGATGGCCGCGCGCTCACGCATCTGCAGCCTCGCAATGTCGAACCGTATTACTGGGAGGCCTCGGCGAAGCTGCTCGACGTCGATCCGGGTCTAGACCGCGACGGCGTCTGGTGGACGCCCACGATCCTCTCGCGCACGCTTTGTGTGAACCTGCAGCGCCGTCTGGAAGCCGTGCACGGCACCGACTGGCGCCGCGTGCTGCTGGCGAATTACGCGGTGGACTGGACCGAATACACGTTGTACTGGCTTAACGCCGAGCGCGAAGGCCTGCTCGACCAGTACCACGTCGCACCGCAGCCCGGCCAGCGCGCGCTGCACGCGAGCGAAAGCGTGTGGTTCGCCGACAAGATGGAAGAATGGAGCGCCGCGCAGCACTTCGCCGAGGACAGCGACGGCATGTTTGCCGTAGTCCAGAGCAACACACAGATTCCGCTGGACGTGGTGGTAAAGAAGCTTTCGCCGTACTTCCCCATCAAGGTGCAGCCCTACGAGCGCCATTTCGACGCTGCGCTCAAGGGCGCCGAGCTCTATTCGGCCGTTGCGCGTCGCGGTCTGAAGCTGCTCAACAGGTTGCGCGGGATCGTTGCCGCCTGAACATGGCCTGAACGTACGCCTTTCCCCTGCAGGAGCCGGCTACCATCAGCCGGCTCTTTTCGTTTCTCCCCTTAATTTTTCCACGATTCGTCCGATAAAACGGATGTACGCGAGATTCAGCTTCGATGCCGTGCCTATCGGCACATGCGTAAATATTTCCGGTTAATTCGAGTTAAACGGAATTACCGCGTGTTTTTATTCGCGCAAACGTTAGCGCGCGGATAAATCGATTAAAACACCCATCGAAAATGCGTAAAGAGAAACAGAAATGGAATTATTGAAAGGAGCAGGAAAGTTTTGACGGGATTTAAAACACGACTCGGTTTGCTTGTTTTGCCTCTTCTGGTGGTGGCGTTGTCAGGCTGCGGTGGCGGCTCGAACGCGGCCACCCTCACGTCCGGTTCGACGGATGCCGTCGCCGTGACCGGCGTGACCGTTACGCCGAGCACGCTTTCGCTCACGCTCGCGCAATCGTCCACCCTGACGGCCAGCGTGCAACCTGACGACGCCACGGACTCCGCCCTCACCTGGAGCAGCAGCGACACGAGCGTGGCGACGGTCGCAAGCGGCACCGTCACCTGCGCGGCAGTCGGCAGCGCGACGATCACGGCCTCGACCAGCAGCGGCCAGCAGGGCAGCGCAAGCGTGACGTGCGCGAAGCCGTTCGCAGTCTACGAATTCCTCAAGCTGAAGCAGTATCAGGACGCCAGCGGCGTCAACACGATTTCGGATACGTGGTTTAAAGGACTCGGCATCTCGCCGCTCAATCTGATCTACTCCAGCAATCTGGTCACCTGCCCGCTCACCAGTTGCACCGACGAGTACGTGGTCGATTCGACCAAAATCGCCACGGCCGCCGCCAGCGCCGACAGCACCGGCAGCACACCGGTCTCGCTCGACCTGGAAGTGTGGGACACGAAGCGCTTCTACCCCACCGCCGCAACGGGCAACGGCCAGAGCATCGTGCAGAACCTGACCGAGGCGCTCACGCAATTCAAGGCCGACAATCCCGGCGCAAGCGTAGGCCTCTACGCGGAAGTGCCGCAGAACACCTTCGGCTACAGCTCGACCACCACCGCAACCTACGACGCGCTCAATCCGCAATATGCCTCGGTGGCGGCGCTCGTCGATTACTACAGTCCCTCGCTCTACAACTACAGCTACGACGGCACCGCCACCGGCGACGCGACCTGGAACAACGCGGCGGTCTATGCCGTCGATCAGTCGCACGCCTTCGACACCCTCAACGGCACGAGCAAACGCGTGCTGCCCTACATCACGCCCGTCTGGACCGATAGCAGCGGCGTGAGCGAATTCCTCACCTACGACCAGATGATGTATCGCCTGAAAGCGCTACGGGCCGCGGGCGCGGACGGCTGCATATTGTGGATCTCCAGCAGCCAGATCGACCCGTCCACCGGCAGCCTGCTCGTGATCGATACGACGTCGGGCTGGTTCAAGGCGGTGCTCGATTTCATGGCTTCGGGCGCGTGAGAGGTATCAGGACACGCGATGTCCTGATGGGCGTTCATACTGATCGGATCGCATTGGATCGATGCCCAACGGGACACGTATGAACGCAGGTATGAACGCACAACACCGAAACGCACTACAGCAGGCCGCGCAATGGATCGACGGCGCAGACGGCCTGCTCGTGACCGCCGGCGCAGGCATGGGCGTCGATTCGAGCCTGCCCGATTTTCGCGGCAACGAGGGCCTCTGGCGCGCCTATCCGGCGCTCGAAGCGGCACGGATCGAATTCGAACGGATTGCGAATCCGGCCGCGTTTCGCGCGCATCCCGAACTTGCCTGGGGCTTCTACGGCCATCGCATGAAGCTCTACCGCGAAACCCAGCCGCATCGCGGCTTTGCGATCCTGCAGCGCTGGGCGGGCGAGCTTGAACATGGCCCATTCGTTTTCACCAGCAATGTGGATGGCCAGTTCCAGCGCTCGGGATTCGACGCCGCATGCGTTGCCGAATGCCACGGCTCGATCCATCATCTGCAGTGCTCGACGCCTTGCTGCGAGCACATCTGGAGCGCCGACACTTTCGATCCGCAGATCGACGCCGTGGCATGCCGGCTCGTGAGCGCGTTGCCACGCTGCCCGGATTGCGGCGAAATGGCCCGCCCCAATGTGCTTATGTTCGGCGACACCGCCTGGCTGCCTGAGCGCACCGACGCGCAACTGGCTCGCATGGAAGTGTGGCTCGGCAAGGTGCGGCGCCTCGTCGTGATCGAGATGGGTGCGGGCACAACTTTGTCGACTGTGCGACGCTTCAGCGAACGTCACGGGCCGCACGTCATTCGCATCAACCCGCGCGAGCCGCAGATCGATCCAGCCAGGGGCGTCGGTATTCAGGGCGGCGCGCGGGCGGTGCTGGAGGCAATCGATTCGATTCGGTATGCCAGGTAGTTTACGTGCGGCTCCAGTTTCCTCCGCAGTCGCGCGGGCAAGCGTCTCGTACGCAGCCATTCGACATCGCTGGACGCTTCATCGACAATGACTCTTTGCCCGGGTTGCTTTCGCGACGCCCTCGCGCTGATCACATCATGCTTACGCACCGCTGACCACCATGAACTCCACTCGCCCCGTTGCACTCGTCACCGGCTCGACTTCCGGCATCGGCATGGCTATCGCACGACGTCTTTCGCGCGACGGCTATGCCGTCGTGCTGCACTCACGCAGTTCCACCGAAACGGGCGAAGCGCTCGCGCGCGAACTCGCGCATGAGTCGGCAGGCGCGGCCTACATCCAGGCCGATCTCGCCGACGACGCCCAGCGCGTCAGACTCATTCGCGAAGCGATTGCGCTCTGGGGCCGCCTCGACGTGCTGGTCAACAACGCGGGCATCAGCCGCGTGATTGCCCATGACGATCTGGCCGCCGCCACGCCGGAGATATGGAGCGAGCTTCACGAGATCAACGTGGTCGCGCCGTTTCGACTCGTGAGCGAGGCGCAGGCGGCGCTACGCGAAGCCGCCAGTAGCGGCAGGCCGGGTTGCGTGGTCAACGTAAGTTCGCATGCAGGCGTAAGGCCTAAGGGCGCGTCGATTCCCTATGCGGCGACCAAGGCCGCGCTCAATCACGTCACCCGCCTGCTCGCGCTGTCGCTTGCGCCGGAGATCCGCGTGAACGCCGTGGCGCCCGGACTCGTGGACACACCGCTCACGGCCGACTGGACCGGCGCGCAGCAGCTCTGGAAAGAACACTCGCCGATGCGCCGCGCCGCCACGCCCGACGACATCGCCCAGGCCGTCGCGATGCTGGTGGCCTCAGACTATCTGACCGGCGAAATCCTGCTCGCCGATGGTGGTCTGAACCTTACCTGAGGCTCGATCCCGCGGCCCGCCTCAATTCATAATTTTTTCGTCTTAAATACAAACTTTACGCGGATCGATTAAAATAAATCATGTTCGCGACCGAGCCCCTGGCCAGCCGGCGCGCCTGAAATCCCTTATTCGAATCTATGGCCAGCAAGACACTTTTGCGCCTCATGGAAGGCGCCCCGCGCGGACAACCGCTCGACCCACAGATGCTGCGCGATTGCGGCATCAGTGCCCAGCAAACAACCTACTTCGTCAGCGCAGGCTGGCTGCAACGCCTTTCCAAAGGCGCATATCTGCTCGCGGGCGACGCGCCCACACGCGCGGGCGTCCTTGCGTATCTAGGCCGTCATGTCAGCGGGCTGCATATCGGCGGCAAGACCGCGCTCGACTGGCAAGGCGGCCGACTGAGCATCGACTCGCTCGTGCGTTTCGCGCTCTGGGCCCAGCGTCCCTATGTCATGCCCGATTGGGCCGACGCGCATCTGCCCCACACCTTGCAGACCACGAATCTGTTTGATGACACCTTGCCGCCCGACCACGCTATCGCGCCGCTGCCCAATCTCGATCCGTCGATTCTGGTGTCGCGGCCCGAGCGCGCCCTGCTCGAACTCGCGAGCGACATCGGCAAGCGGGGCGGCAAAGGCCAGGCGCTCGACGAAGCCGCGGCGATCGCCGCCACACTGCACGATCTGCGGCCGAAGGTGCTCGACCGCCTGCTATCCCACTGCACGCGCGTAAAGGTCGTCAAACTCGTGCGCGACCTGGGCGCGGCAAGCGGCCATGCGTGGGGCCAGGATCTGCAGCGTCACGTCGACCGGCTCGGGCCGGGCAAGCGCTGGACGAGCAGCCGCAAGGGTGCGCCCGCGCTCAACCTCAAGGCCTGATCCCTGGCATCCCTGATAATGTGCAGTGGGCGCGCGTGCACTATCAGCCGTTTCCGCCATGGAACAGCGTCAAGCGGTTCGTGACCGAAGTCACCCCTTGAACCGTACGCGTCACTTCCTCGGCCTGGCGAATCTGGTCGCCGCTGCGCACGGTGCCGCTCAAGGTTACAGCGCCGCCGCGCGCCCGTACGAACACGCCCGACACATCGAAGCCCTGAGTCTTGTCCAGCGCGCGCCGTACTGCCTTGCCCAGCGCGCGGTCGGCTTTCGTCGCGTGGCCGCTGTGCGCGGGAGCCATGGCGGCGCCGGACGCCATCGGCATGCTGGCAGCCATGTCATCGGACTGGGCGTAGGCTGCCGCCGCTGCACATAATCCAAGGGTCAGAGCGGTTACGAAACGTAAGGGTGCCGTCTTCATGTCAGTCTCCAGGGGATCGACGTGGGGACGCGCGCGCAACGCTCATTCCAGGCGCGCACGGGTCGAAATACGTACCGTACGCCGAAACGGACGCAAGCTCCTTGTAGACGGCCAGGCAGCGACCACGCCTGCGCTGTGCCGCTTGTGCAGCGCAAAATCAAAACTTCGGACTTCAGGCACCGACCGGCGTAGTATTCCTTGCGATACATCGCAATCAATACTTCACGATCAGTCGCATCAGTCACAAAACCCAGCTTCATCTGTATTCCCTGCCTGTCTTTCCGCCCGCGTCCAACCCCGTCCTTATCGACGATAAGCGACAACCCGAGACGATTTGCGAGGAGCACGCCCATGAACCACGCAGAGTTGCAGTACCTCACGACGGACTATCCGTACCGCAAGCAGTACGACAATTTCATCGGTGGACAGTGGGTCAAACCAGCGGGCAACGAGTACTTCGACAATATCTCGCCGATCACGGGCGAACCGTTCACGTCGATTCCACGCTCGCGCGAAGCCGATATCGAACTCGCGCTAGACGCAGCGCACAAGGCCAAAGACGCATGGGGCAAGACCTCGCCCACCGACCGCGCCAATGTGCTGAGCAAGATCGCCGATCGCATGGAAGCCAATCTCATGCGCCTCGCGGTGGCCGAAACCATCGACAACGGCAAGCCGCTGCGCGAGAGTTGCGCCGCCGACATTCCGCTCGCCATCGATCATTTCCGCTATTTCGCCAGCGCGATCCGCGCGCAGGAAGGCTCGATTTCGCAGATCGACAACGACACCGTGGCCTACCATTTTCACGAGCCGCTGGGCGTCGTCGGCCAGATCATTCCGTGGAATTTCCCGATCCTGATGGCCACCTGGAAGCTCGCGCCCGCGCTGGCCGCCGGCAATTGCGTGGTGCTCAAACCCGCGGAACAGACGCCCGCCTCCATCCTCGTGCTGATGGAGCTGATCCAGGACCTGTTGCCAGCCGGCGTGGTGAATGTCGTGAACGGCTTCGGGCTGGAAGCGGGCAAGCCGCTCGCCTCGAACAAGCGCATCGCCAAGATCGCCTTCACCGGCGAAACGACGACCGGCCGCCTCATCATGCAGTACGCGAGCCAGAATCTCATTCCCGTCACGCTGGAGCTGGGCGGCAAGAGCCCGAATATCTTCTTCGCCGACGTGATGGATCACGACGACAGCTTCGTCGACAAGGCGCTGGAAGGCTTCACGATGTTCGCACTCAATCAGGGCGAGGTCTGCACCTGCCCGTCGCGTGCGCTCGTCGACGAAAAAATCTACGACCGCTTCATGGAACGCGCGCTCAAGCGCGTCCAGGCCATCACGCAGGGCCATCCGCTCGATACGAAGACGATGATCGGCGCACAGGCTTCGCAGGAGCAACTGGAGAAGATTCTTTCGTATCTCGATCTGGGCAAGCAGGAAGGCGCGCAGTGCCTCACGGGCGGCGCACGCAATGCGCTCGATGGCGAACTGAAAAACGGTTATTACGTACAACCAACCGTTTTCCGTGGCCACAACAAGATGCGCGTATTCCAGGAGGAAATCTTCGGCCCGGTCGTTTCGGTGACCACGTTCAAGGACGAAGAAGAGGCGTTGCAGATCGCCAACGATACGCTCTACGGTCTGGGTGCAGGCATCTGGACGCGCGACGGCACGCGGGCCTATCGCTTCGGCCGCGCGATCCAGGCCGGGCGCGTGTGGACCAACTGCTATCACGCCTACCCGGCGCACGCGGCGTTCGGCGGCTACAAGCAGTCGGGCATCGGACGCGAGACGCACAAGATGATGCTCGATCATTACCAGCAAACCAAGAACATGCTGGTGAGCTATAGCGACAAGCCACTCGGTTTCTTCTGACGACTACACGACAAGCCGATCAGGCACGCGCCTCGCCGCCTGGCGAGGCGCATTCGTTTTCAAACAGGCAAATCAGGGAAAAATTCAAGGAGTGCGGATCATGGCCGACGAAGTGCTGCGCGTTGTTGCGACTCCAGCGGCGCTCGCGCTGATCGACAAGCTCGTAGCCGAACATGGCGCAGTGCTGTTCCATCAATCGGGCGGATGTTGTGACGGCAGTGCGCCCATGTGCTTTCCCACCAGCGAATTCATGGTGGGCGGCGCCGATGTGAAGCTCGGCGAAATCGGCGGCGTGCCGTTCTACATGAGCGAATCGCAATTCGAATACTGGCAGCACACCCAACTCATTATCGACGCGGTGCCGGGCAATGGCGGCATGTTCTCGCTCGAACGTCCGAGCGGCCTGCGCTTTCTCACGCGCTCGCGCCTGTACGACGATGCAGAATCGGCGTGGCTCGAGCAGCATCCCGTCGAGCGCGTGGCAAGCTGATCACTCAAGCCTGCCACGCGCTCCCGTTGCCTCCCTGACGGCCTTTTCGTGATTTGAATTTAGTTAGAACCGCCAGGCAAGCCGGCCGCCGATCGCATTGTCGTGCGAGCCGCCGCCATACTGACCGCTATACGCAACGCCGAGCGAGAAGTTCTTCGCCAGGTTCGCGTCGACGCCCAGCTCGACCACCGCCGTATCGCGCGCGATCGGCACGCCCGCCACCGAGAATGACGACCCGCCATCGACGAACGCCAGTGTCGAAGCCGGCTGGGTACTGCCAAACGCATGCCGCCAGCCCGCCATCGCGTGCGCGCTGATGCTCGCGAGCGGCAGCTCGCCCAGCCGCGTCGCGATACGCAGACCCAGGGTCGAATAGCCGATGTTCTCGGTGTCACCCTGCGCGTGCAATGCGCTCGCTCCACCGCTTTCCGTGAAGCCATCGGTATGCAGGTTCACGTAGGCGAGGCCCGCGAACGGCTCCAGCGCGAAGCGCTCGAACGGCACGGCATAGCCCACTTCGCCGAACAGTTGCGCGGCCTTGGCGTCGTAGTTCGC
>NZ_DASZJJ010000010.1:0-22332 GCF_035948235.1 Paraburkholderia sp.
CAGATCCGTCTTCGCCAGCGTCATGTACATGTTCGAGAGCAGGTTCGAGAAGAACGGCCAGCTCTTGTACATCTTCTTGAACATCGCCAGACGCCGCGTGCGTTCGGCGTCGCTGCCCGCTTCGTCCAGATACGCCGACACCGCGCTGCCAAAGCCATACCAGCCCGTCAGCAGCAGACGGCATTGACCCCACGAGAAACCCCACGGAATCGCGCGCAGATCGTCGATCTTGCGGTTCTTCGGGTCCTGCAGCTTGCGCGAGGCCGGGCGGCTGCCGATGTTGAGTTCGGCGATTTCCGTGATCGGCGTCGAAGCGAAGAAGTAGTCGGTGAAGCCCGGCGTCTCGTAGACGAGCGAGCGGTAGGCGGCCATCGCATCGTCGGAGAGCTTTTGCATGGTCTCTTCGAAGGCGGGCAGTTGATCCGGCACGTCGCTGCCCGGGTTCTTGCCCAGCGGCAGCAGCGTGGCTTCGAGCGTCGCGGCGATCACCGTTTCCAGGTTGCGGCGGCCGATCTCCGGGTTGCCGAACTTCGACGCGATGACTTCGCCCTGCTCGGTCAGGCGGATCTGGCCTTCGACCGTGCCCGGCGGCTGCGAGAGGATGGCGTTATAGGTCGGGCCGCCTCCGCGTCCGACCGTGCCTCCACGGCCATGGAACAGGCGCAGCGTGATGCCGCGCTGCTTGTAGAGCGCGACCAGCGCGAGTTCGGCGCGGTACAGCTCCCAGTTCGAGGTGAGGAAGCCGCCGTCCTTGTTGCTGTCCGAGTAGCCGAGCATGATTTCCTGCTCGTTGCCCCAATGCTCGACGATGCCATCGATGCCCGGCAGCGCCAGCAGGTCGCGCATGATGCCGGAGGCGTGACGCAAGTCGGGAATGGTTTCGAACAGCGGGATCACCATCAGCGCGGCCTTCGCGGGATCGTCCGCGTGACCGAGGCGTCCCGTCATGAGGCCGGTTTCCTTCTGCAGCAGCATGACTTCCAGCAGGTCGGAAACCGTTTCGGTGTGCGAGATGATGTAGTTGCGCACCGCGCGCGCGCCGAACTTCTCGCGCGTCACACGTGCCATTTCCAGCACGCCCAGCTCGCTCTTCACGAGATCGGAGTAGTCGAGATACGGCGAGCGCAGCGTCCGCGGATCGGCCAGTTGCGCGATCAGTAGAATCTGCTTGTCTTCTTCGGAGAGCGCGGCGTAATCGGCCTGAACACCGGCGCGCGCGAGCAGTTCGGTGATCACGGCTTCGTGGATGTCCGAGCTTTGGCGCAGGTCGATCGAAGCCAGATGGAAGCCGAACACTTCGACCGCGCGCAACAGCGGCGCAAGACGCGGTGTGGCCAGCGACGCGCCGTGATGCTCGGCGAGCGAATCCATCAGCACGCGCAGATCGCGCGAGAATTCGGCGGCGTCGGCGTAAGGCGTCGCGCGCACGGGCGCAGCGTTGCGGCCCGCGCTGCGCACGGCCACCACGCCTTCGCCCAGACGCACGCGTGCGCTCGCCGCAAGGCGCGTGTACACGCCGATCAGCGCACGGCGATACGGCTCGTCGACACGATGCGGCGACTGGTCGGGCGAGGCGTCGGCCAGCGCCTTGAGTTCGTCGCTTGCGCCCGCGAGCAGGTTCGACACGGACAGCTCCGCGCCCAGCTTGTGCACTTCGTCGAGGTAGTGCTGCAGGATCACCTGCGCCTGGCGCTCGCTCGCTTCTTCGAGCGTGGCGGCCGTGACGTTCGGATTGCCGTCGCGATCGCCGCCGATCCAGCTACCCATCTGCAGGAACGCGGGCAGGCGCGCGGCCAGACCATGTTCCTTGAGCTGCGTTTCGATCTCGCCGTACAGCGCGGGAATTTCGCTCAGGAAGGTGGTGTGGTAGTACGACAGCGCGTTTTCGATTTCGTCGCCGACGGTCAGGCGCGAGTCGCGCAGCATGCGCGTTTGCCACAGCGAGGTGACGCGTGCACGCAGCAATGCTTCGTTCTGCTCAAGTTCGCGATGCGTGAGCGGTTGATCGCGCTCGGCGAGCAGGCGCGCAACGTCGTGCTGCGAATCGAGCGTGCTCTTGCGCTGCACTTCCGTCGGGTGGGCGGTGAGCACGGGCACGATCAGCGCGTCGTTGAAGAACTGCTGCAGCACGGGCGTGGCGGCTGCGCCCGCTTGTGCGAGGCGTTCGAGCGAATGCGCAATGGTGCCGGCCTGCGGGGCCGAGCCCTGCAGATCGTGGATGCGGCGACGGCGGTTGCGATGGCGGTCTTCGGCGATATTCGCCAGATGCGAGAAATAGCTGAAGGCGCGCACGACGCTCACGGTCTGTTCGGGCGAGAGCGAGCGAAGCTGCTTTTCCAGCGCGAGCGCGGCGGTGTTGTCGTCTTCGCGGCGAAAGCGCACAGCGGTCTGGCGGATCGTTTCCACCACGTCGAACACGGCGTCGCCTTCCTGTTCGCGCAGCACCTCGCCGAGCAGGCGGCCGAGATAGCGGATGTCCTCGAAGAGCGGCTGGTCCTTGTCGTCGCGTGCGCGGCCGTTGCGGGTGGGCTTGGCAACCTTCGCGGCTTTCGCGGGCTTCGGTTCCTTGATGGCCTTCGTGGCTTTTTCGGCCTTTGCAGCCTTGACTGCCTTCGACGCCTTCGCAGCCTTGGGCGCGCTCGCCGACTCGGCCGCGCTGCGGGTCGGGTTCGACGCAGCGGTTTCAGTCGTGGCTTTCGCTGTCTTCGTGGTCTTCGTGCCTGTGGATTTTTCCGCCGGCGCCTGTGCTTCGGCTGCGGAAGTTGCGTTCTGCGATGCGTTGTTGCGGCGCTCTGCGCGCGCCGATCCGGAAGACTTCACGATGTTTTCCTCAAGACTAGCCAGCAATTGCCCTGCATGGGCCAACTCGGGCGCACATGTCCCGACTCAGGCCCACAGGGATGGACAGATTTTTTGTTTGGGGACTGCCAACTGCATGGCCGCGGCCGGGACCGCGACTCAGGTACCTCAGGTACTTCGGGTGCAACCTGGAGCGCAATATGCGCGTGGCGAATCTAAAGACAAAACAGCAGACGAATCAGGAGCAGGCGTTGTTTTCAGGCGTCGCCGCGCAGATGAGTGCGCACGCACGCCGGGCCTGTGGACGGAAAGGGAGAGAATGGGGCAACGCGCGCGTCATGGCAATGCCATGCGGGCGTCATGCAAACGCGTGCACGAACTGAGTGCATGAATCGCGCGCTGCATGTGGCTCGTTGCCGATGTTGCCGAGCCGGGTCTCTTCCTTGCCGCCGCACGCTTTTCGCCGCCTCCGGTCGCCCAACGGGCAAGCGGAAAAAGGGGCGCGTGCTAACATTGCCTGTTATCCGATTCTGTTTTTTCGAACCCGTCATTCGATGTGCTTGCCATGAATTCCGAGACGTTATCCGCGCCCATGTCGGCCACACCTCGCACGCTGGTCATTGCCTCGCGGGAGAGCCGCCTTGCGATGTGGCAGGCCGAACACGTTCAAGCTGCGCTGCACAAATTATATCCATCCTGCGACGTGAAAATCGTCGGAATGACCACCCGTGGCGATCAAATTCTCGATCGCACACTGTCGAAAGTTGGCGGTAAGGGTCTGTTCGTCAAGGAACTGGAGCAGGCGCTGGCCGAAGGCCGTGCCGATCTCGCCGTGCATTCGCTCAAAGACGTGCCGATGGAGCTGCCCGAAGGCTTCGCGCTCACGGCCATCATGGAGCGCGAAGATCCGCGCGACGCCTTCGTGTCGAACGACTACGACTCGCTGGCCGCGCTGCCGCCGGGCGCCGTGGTCGGCACTTCCAGCCTGCGCCGCGAGTCGATGATCCGCGCGCGCTATCCGCATCTGGACGTCAAGCCGCTGCGCGGCAATCTCGACACGCGCCTGTCCAAGCTCGACCGCGGCGACTACGCGGCCATCATCCTCGCGGCTGCGGGTCTAAAGCGTCTGGGACTGGGTGCGCGGATCCGCGCGCTGCTCGCGCCCGAGGACAGCCTGCCGGCAGCGGGGCAGGGCGCGCTCGGTATCGAAATTCGCGCTGACCGCGCCGATGTCGCCGCGTGGCTCGCGCCGCTGCACGACGACGCCACCGCCAAGGCCGTCGAGGCCGAACGCATGGTGTCGCGCGCGCTGGGCGGCAGCTGCTCGGTGCCGCTCGCGGCCTACGCGCAGTGGCACGACGGCAAACTCGCGCTGCGCGGCACCATTTCCACGCCCGACGCCAGCCGCGTGCTGGCCGCCGAAGAAGCCGGCGCGCCCACCACGGTGGCGGATGCCGTCGCGCTCGGCCGCAAGGTCGCCGACGATCTGATCGCCCAGGGGGCGCTGGAGATCGTGCGCGCGCTCGCCGAAGCCGGTCCCGAGGAGCAACGCGTGCCGAATTCACCGCCCTCGACGCGCTCGTCGGATGCGGGCGATCCCACCAGCGGCGCAGGCGGACGATGACGAGCCCCTGGCAGCCGCGCCGCGACGGCACGCCCGCTTCGGCCCAGCCCGACGAATGGGTGGGTCCGACCGATGGCACCCATCCCGCGCCGGCGGCGGCCCGCGCCAGTGAGCCGTTCACGGTCGTGATCACCCGTCCGGCCGGTCAGTCGGACGCGCTTGGCACGCTCTTGAGCGCTCGCGGCCTCAAGCCGCTCGAATTTCCCCTCATCGCCATCGCGCCCGTGCGCGACGACACGCCGCTGCGCGAGGCGCTCGGCGCGCTTGACCGCTACGCACTGGTGGTGTTCGTCTCGCCCAACGCCATCGACCGCGCGTTCGAGTGCTACCGGTCGATTTCGTCGATCTGGCCGCACGCGCTGCCCATCGGCGTGGTCGGTCCGGCCAGCGTTGCGGCGCTGGCGCGCCACGGTGTGAGCGCGCCCGATCATCGCGTCGTCAGCCCGACCGGCACCGCCGACGAAGAACCGGCGCGCTTCGACTCCGAATCGCTGTACGCGGCGCTCGAAAAGACCCTCGGCGAGAACGCCTTTGCCGGCAAGCGCGTGCTGATCGTGCGCGGCGACGGCGGGCGCGAATGGCTCGCCGACCGCCTGCGCGAAGCGGGCGCCGAAGTCGAGGCCGTCGCCGCCTACCGCCGCATCGTGCCGGAGCCGCCCATCGGCGCGTGGACGGCGGTGCATACGCTGCTCGAAGGCGCGCCGCACGCCTGGCTCGTGACCAGTTCCGAGGGCGTGCGCAATCTCGACGAACTCGCGCGCGAACACCTCACGGCGGGCGAAATCGTCGAACTGCGCCACGCGCATCTGGTCGCGCCGCATCCACGGATCGCCGAGACGGCGCGCTCATTGGGTTTTGATAGGATTACGGTGTCCGGCGCGGGCGACGAGCGCATCGTCGACACGCTGCTCGGACTCGCATCGTCCCAGTCGGCAGCCACGGTTTCCCCAGATGGTTCTTCAGCCGCGCAGTCCGCGGCTCAACCGGTTCAGAACACCCCGGCCTCGCCGCCGGCACAACACCGCATGACTGATCAGAACGATTCCAGCCACGTTCCCAATTCAGGCGCTTCCGCAGTGACGCAAAGCGCTGCCGCTTCTTCTACCTCGTCGTCTTCGGCTTCGTCCGCGCGGCCCGCATCGTCGTATGCTTCCGCACCCACCACGCCGCCTTCCGGCTCAAACGCGCGCCGCAGCGGCGCGGGTTCCGCGATCCTCTGGCTCGTGGTGGTGCTGGTCGCGGCTGGCGCGGGCGCGGGCGGCTATGCGCTCAACCGCAAGCTCGACCGCATGGACGCGTCGCTCGCCCAGCGCCAGCAGGCCGCCGACCAGCAGACCGCCGCGCTGCGCGCACGCGCCGATCAGGCCGTCAGCGGCGCGCAGCAGATCGACAAGCAGATGGCGCAGCTCGAAGGCAAGATCGCCGACGCGCAGACCTCGCAGCAGGCGCTCGCGCAGCAATACGCCGATCTCGCCAAAAACCGCGACGACTGGACCCTCGCCGAAGTCGGCCAGATGCTTTCCAGCGCCAGCGAGCAGCTCCAGCTGACGGGCAACACGCAGCTCGCGCTGTTTGCGCTGCAAAGCGCCGACACGCGCCTGGCCGCCTCGGACAGCCCGCAGGCACTCGCGGTGCGCAAGGCCATCGCGCAGGACACCGACAAGCTCAAGGCCGCGCCGTCGACCGATCTCGCGGGCATGGCGATCAAGCTCGACACGGCGCTTGCCGCCATCGACACGCTGCCGCTCGCGGGCGAAGCGCTCGTCGCCCACACCAAACCTGAAGTCGCTACGCCCACCGATGTCGCGAAGACCGCCGCCGCGACCGGCGAGCCGCGCTGGAAAGCCTGGCTCGACACGTTTGTCTCCGGTATCGGCCAGCAGATCGCCAGTCTCGTGCAGGTGCGCCGCATCGATAACGCCGACGCCATGCTCGCCTCGCCCGACCAGGGCTATTTTGTGCGCGAGAACGTGAAGCTGCGCCTGCTGTCGGCGCGCCTGTCGCTGCTCTCGCGCAACCAGGCCACGCTCAAGTCCGACCTCGCCGCCGCCGACGCCGCACTCGCGCATTACTTCGACAGCGCCTCGAAAGAGACGCAGAACGTGCGCGATCTGCTCAAGCAGGTGGATGCGGGCTCGGCTGCGGTCGCGCTGCCCACGCTCGACGAGAGCCTGAAGGCGGTCCAGCAATACAAGAGCCGGGGGTAAGCATGGCGATCCGTGGACTCCTCTGGCTCGCGCTCCTCTTCGCGGTGGCCGTCGCGCTCGCAACCGTCGGGCGCTTCGACGCGGGGCAGGTGCTGCTCGTCTATCCGCCGTATCGCGTCGATGTTTCGCTGAACCTGTTCGTGGTCGGCATCGTCGTGGCGTTCCTGCTGCTCTACGCGATCCTGCGCTTCGTGCGCAATATCGTGACGATGCCGCGCCGCGTGGCCGCGTATCGTGCGCGCGCCCGCAAGGAAAAGGCGAATTCGGCGTTGCGCGATGCGGTGGGCAATCTCTACGCGGGCCGTTTCTCGCGCGCCGAGAAAGCCGCGCGCGACTCGCTCGCCGACGAGAACAACAAGGGCGCGGCAGGCCTGATCGCCGCGAATGCCGCACACCGTCTGCACGAATACGCACGCCGCGACGAATGGCTTACCCAGGTCGAAGATCCGGAGTTGCAGGAAGCGCGCCTGATGGCCACCGCCGATATGCGCGCCGATGGCCGCGATGCGGACGGCGCGCTTGCCGCGCTCACTGAAATGCGCACCCAGGGCGGCCGCCGCATCCACGCGCAGCAGATCGCGCTGCGCGCGCAGCAGCAGCTCAAGAACTGGAGCGAAGTGCTCAAGCTCGTGAAGACGCTGGAAAAGCGCGAGGCGCTGCATCCGGCCGTAGCGGTGCGGCTGCGCCAGCTGGCGGCGGAAAACCTGCTGCGCGATCGCCGTCACAACGCCGACGCGCTGCTCGAACTGTGGCACGCACTCACGCCCGTCGAGCGTCATTCGCCGCGTCTGGCCGACTGCGCGGCTGAGTTGCTGATCGCGCTGGAGCGCCAGAACGACGCGCGCAAGATCGTCGAAGAAGCGCTGGCGCAGAACTGGGACGCGCGCTTGCTGCGCCGTTATCCGGACACGGCCGGTAGCGACGCGCTGCCGCTGATCCAGAAAGCCGAAGCTTGGCGCAAGGAGCGTCCCGAGGACGGCGATCTGCTGTTCGCGCTGGGCCGTCTGTGT
Organism: Paraburkholderia sp.; assembly: GCF_035948235.1. Classification (GTDB taxonomy): domain Bacteria; phylum Pseudomonadota; class Gammaproteobacteria; order Burkholderiales; family Burkholderiaceae; genus Paraburkholderia. Next base: position 7,641 of record NZ_DASZJJ010000010.1, read on the forward strand.
CTGAAGCAGCAGCTTTGGGGCAAGGCGCAGTCGTTCCTGGAAGCGGCGCTCAAGTCGGCCAATACGAGCCACAACGAGCCGCTCAAGATCCGCTCGCATCGCGCGCTCGCGCGCCTGCACGAGGAATTGGGCGATGCCGGCAAAGCGGCGACGCACTATCGCGAAAGCGCGCTGGCGATGAATATCGTTTGAGGCGTTTTTCGTCGATGCTGGAATGAACAAAGGCCGCTTCGCAGCGGCCTTTTTCTTTGCGCGGACAGGAAGGCCGCGTTCAGCGATTCACCAGCTTCGCCGGCGCCGAAAGCGCAAGCAATCCGCCCACGATCATGCAGGCCGCGAGCAGATACATGCCCGAATCGTTGGCCGAGGTCGCCTGCTTGAGCCAGCCCACCGCGTAGGGGCTGAGAAAGCCCGCCAGATTGCCGATCGAGTTGATGAGCGCGATGCCTGCCGCCGCGCCCGTGCCCGCGAGCCACGCTGTCGGCAGGCTCCAGAACAGCGGCAAGGTCGTGAGGATGCCGAAGGTCGCAAGCGTGAGCGCCGCCATCGCCAGCACCGTGTCGTGCGCCCACGCGACCGACAGCACGAGGCCGAGCGCGCCCACAGCAGCGGGAATCGCGATATGCCAGCGCCGCTCGCGCAAACGGTCGGCGCTCTTCGCGACCAGCACCATGCCGACCACCGCCGCCGCAAACGGAATCGCCGAAAGCAGCCCGATCGCCAGCGCGTCCTTTACACCCGTCGCCTTGATGATGGTGGGCAGCCAGAAGCTCACGCCGTAAAGGCCCATCACGAACGAGAAATACGTGAGGCTCATCAGCAGCACGCGCGGGCTGGTGAGTACGGTGCGCAGGGGCGGGTCTTCCTTGGTGGCGTCCTCGGCGGCGATATTGCGTTCGAGCAGCGCGCGCTCTTCCGGCGTGAGCCATTTTGCGTTGCCGATGCGATCGTCCAGCACGAAAAACACCAGCACGCCGACGATCACCGAAGGCAGTCCTTCGAGCAGAAACAGCCATTGCCAGCCGGCCCAGCCGTGCGCGCCGTCGAAGGACTTGAGAATCCAGCCCGAAACCGGTCCGCCGATCACGCCCGACAGCGCGATGGCCGTCATGAACCACGTCGTCATGCGCCCGCGCCGGTGCGCCGGATACCAGTAGGTGAGATAGAGGATGATGCCGGGGAAAAAGCCCGCTTCGCACAGGCCTAGCAGAAAGCGCATCACGTAGAACATAGTGGGCGTGGTCACGAACATCGTCAGGATCGAGACGAGCCCCCACGTCACCATGATGCGCGCGATCCACACGCGTGCGCCCACGCGATGCAGGATCACATTGCTTGGCACTTCGAACAAAAAGTAGCCGATAAAGAAAATGCCCGCGCCGAAGCCATAGACCGAATCGGAGAGATTGAGCGCGGTGCTCATCTGCAGCTTGGCGAAGCCGACATTCACGCGGTCCAGATACGCGACCACGTAACACAGCATGAGTAGCGGGATCAGACGCCACGCGACCTTGCGGTAGGTGGCTTCCTCGAAGGCGGGCAGGGGCGCGCCCGCACCCGCGTGCGGCAGGTGATTCGCTGGACTGGCCATGGTGTCTCCGTGCGGGCCGCTGGCTCGGCCGGCTTCTATTGCCGCTTTGTTATAGCGGCTATTCGTGGACAAAGCACGACCATTCTATACGCGCCGCCAGGCCTGGGCGGCGCGGGAAAACACCAATGGGTCAATGACTTACGTGGCGTCGTTGCTGGCTACACGCAGCGCCCGCCATCTACTTCGATACAGGTGCCGGTGATGAAGGCCGCTTCGTCGGAAGCCAGATAGAGGCAGGCATTGGCCACGTCCTGCGGGGTGGAAAAGCGCCCGAGCGGAATCGTGGCGATAAAGCGCTGACGGTTTTCGGGCGTGTCGGGCACGCCCATGAATTCGGCAGTCAGACCCGTGTCGCCGATCACCGGATTCACGCAGTTCACGCGGATACGGTCGGGGCCGAGTTCGGCGGCGAGCGCCTTGCTGGCGACGATCATCGCGCCCTTGCTGCCGTTGTACCAGACCAGTCCCGGGCGCGGCCGGATGCCCGCGGTCGAGGCGATGTTGACGAACGCGCCGCCGCCGCGCTCGCGAAAATGTGGCACGAACGCGCGCACGCTCCAGTAGAGGCCCTTCACGTTGACGGCATAGACGCGGTCGAATTCGGCTTCGCTCACGTCCATCACAGGCTTGTTGCGATGCGTCGTGCCCGCGTTGTTGACGACGATTTCCACGCTGCCGAAGTCGTCGACGGCGGCTTCGCGCAGCGCATGCCAGTCGGCCTCGCGCGTGATGTCGCCCTGTACGGCGATGGCCTTGCCGCCCGCCAGGGCGATTTCGCTCGCCACGCGTTGTGCGGCTTCGGCGTTGAGATCGTTGATGACGACGTTCGCGCCTTCGCGCGCGAAGGTTTTGGCGATGCCTTCGCCGAAGCCCGAGCCGGCGCCCGTGACCACGGCGGTTTTGCCTTTGAGTCGCATGGTGTCTCCGTTTCGTTTTGCTGTGCGTTGCCTGGCTTTGTCGCGCGTCTAGCCGTGGCGGATTGCGATGGTCTTGAGCACGGTGAAGCCGTAAAGCGCTTCGAAACCCTTTTCGCGGCCGTGGCCCGACTGGCGCGCCCCGCCAGAGGGCGCTCCGCCGAACGGCAGTTCGACACCGCCGCCCGCGCCATAGTTGTTGACGAACACCTGGCCTGCGCGCACACGTCGCGCGATGCGCAACTGGCGCGCGCCGTCGCGGGTCCATACGCCCGCCACCAGCCCGTAGGGCGTGCCGTTGGCGAGCGCGAGCGCCTCGCCTTCGTCGTCGAAGGGCATGGCCGCGAGTACCGGCCCGAACACTTCCTCCTGCGCAAGACGGCTTTGCGGCGGCACATCGCGCAACAGCGCTGGCACTTCGTAGAAGCCGCCATCGGGCGCGCTCGCATCGAGCTTGCCGCGCGCGGCCATGGCGATGCTGCTGCCTGTGCCTCGTCGAGGAAATCGCGCACGCGCCGCCGCTGTTTGTCGCTGATGAGCGGGCCGCAGTCGAGATCGGCGCTCGCAGGCCCGACGCGCAGCGCGCCGAACGCCGCCGCCAGCCGCTCGAGCAGCGGCTCGTAGGCGCTGCGCTCGATCAGCACGCGGCTGCCTGCCGAGCAGGTCTGCCCGGCGTTCTGCACGATCGCGGCGACCAGCACGGGCAGCGCGGCGTCAAAGTCCGCATCGGCGAAGACGATTTGCGGCGACTTTCCGCCCAGTTCCAGCGTGACTGGAACGTGATGTTCCGCGGCCATCTGCGCGACCAGCTTGCCCGTGAGCGGCGAGCCGGTGAAGGAGATGTGGTCGATGCCCGGGTGCGCTGCGAGCGCCGCGCCCGCTTCGTGCCCGAGGCCGGTCACGATATTGAGCGCGCCCGGCGGCAAGCCTGCTTCGCGCGCCAGCGCCGCCACGTGCAGCAGCGAAACGCAGGCGTCCTCGGCGGGCTTCACCACGCAGGCGTTGCCGGCCGCGAGCGCAGCGCCCACGCTGCGTCCGAAGATCTGCATCGGGTAATTCCACGGCACGATGTGGCCGGTAACGCCGTGCGGCTCGCGGATCGTCAGCACCGTGTAGCCGGGCTGGTGGGGCAAGGTCTCGCCGTGCAGCTTGTCGGCGGCGCCCGCGTAGAACTCGAAATAGCGCGCGAGCGCCGCAGCGTCGGCGCGCGCCTGTTTGAGCGGCTTGCCGGTGTCCTGCGCTTCGAGCTGCGCGAGGGTTTCCTTGTCGCGTGTGACGAGGCCCGCGAGCGCGAACAGCAGGCGGCCGCGTTCGGCGGCGGACAGGGCGCCCCACGCGCCGTCGAAGGCGCGGCGCGCGGCGCTCACCGCTGTGTCGATGTCGGCGGCGTTGCCGCGCGCGAGTTGGGAGAAGGGGAGGCCGGTGGAGGGATCGATGGCGGTGAGGGTCTCGCCGCTGGCGGGCGAACACCACTCGCCGCCGATGAAATGCTTCGCTGCTTCCATGCATGCGCCTCGCTGGGTAGGGAGTGAAACGCTAGAAGGGAAAGAGGGAACGACAGACAGCCAGGCCATTATCGCGCCATTCCCGGCCGCGCTGCTCGACAATTCAGGAAACGCTGAATCCGCGTTGCATGCGCCTGTCTGCGGCCCTCACCAGGGATTTGCCCTGGCCGATTGGCTATAATGGCCGACAACCTACACCGTCCGGTTTCGCGCCGGCGTGGCGCGCATGCCCTGCATCGCGCGCCGCCGCCGTAGCGTGCAACCGTCGCTTATTTCCCTTTTCAACAGAGAGCGCTCATGAGCTTCGCAAACGTGCCCGCCGGCAAGGATCTGCCGCAAGACTTCAACGTCATCATCGAGATTCCGGCGCAAAGCGACCCGGTCAAGTACGAAGCCGACAAGGAAATGGGCGTGCTCGTCGTCGACCGTTTCGTCGGCACCGGCATGCGCTATCCGGTCAACTACGGTTTCATCCCGCAGACGCTGTCGGGCGACGGCGACCCGGTCGACGTGCTGGTGATCACGCCGTTCCCGCTGCTGGCTGGCTCGGTCGTGCGTTCGCGCGCGCTGGGCATGCTGCAGATGACCGACGAGTCGGGCGTCGACGCCAAGCTGATCGCCGTGCCGCACGACAAGGTTTGCCCGATGACGGCCAACATCAAGTCGCTGGACGACGTGCCCGAGTACCTGAAGGACCAGATCAAGCATTTCTTCGAGCAATACAAGGCGCTCGAAAAGGGCAAGTGGGTCAAGGTCGAAGGCTGGGCCGGCATCGAAGCCGCTCACAAGGAAATCACGGAAGGCGTCGCGAACGCGAAGAAGTAATCTTTCGCGAGTTTCGCCACGAAAAAACCGCACGCGCCGCGAGGCCGTGCGGTTTTTTCATGCGCGTTCGGTTCAGGCTTCCGGGGCCGCGCTTTCTGCGGATTCGGCGGGCTCGGGCGGCGCAGGCAAGACCGCATCCAGCGCAAATTCCCCCGCCGCGAGCGCGCGTTTTTCAGCCGGACGCAGGCGCTTGACCCAGTACTCGGCGCGTGAGGCGCTGGCGCGATCGGCGAGTTCGAATTGCGCCAGCACCTGCACCGGCTTGCGCGCCCGCGTGTAGCGCGCGCCCGTGCCGTTCGCGTGCTGCGCGAAGCGCGCCTCGACGTCGATGGCGATGCCCGTGTAGACGCTGCCGTCGGCGCATTCGAGCAGATAGAGGAACCACGGCACGGTTGCTTTAGCCACGGTTTTAACCACCGCTGGGACCACCGCTGGGACCCCCTTCGCCACGGAAGGGGTTGTGCTCGTTGAGTTCGTGCATGTAGGCGTGGATCTGGTTGGTCTCGCTTTCCAGAAAGCGCGCGACCGCATCCGCGAAAGCCGGATGCGCGAGCCAGTGCGCCGAGCGCGTGACCGTCGGCATGAAGCCACGCGCCATCTTGTGCTCGCCCTGCGCGCCGCCTTCGAATACCGCGAGTTTTTCCTCGATGCAGAATTCCAGCGGCTGGTAGTACGCGGTCTCGAAGTGCAGGCAGGGCACGTGTTCGAGCGCGCCCCAGTAGCGGCCGTAGAGCGTGCCGCCGGTTCCATCGGCGTCGCGTTGATAGACCACGAGCGAGCTGGCGATCGGCTTGCCTTCGTATTCGGCGATCACGAGCAGCAGGTTCTCCGGCATGCTCGCGCCGATCATGCGGAAGAAGTCCAGATTCAGATACGGCGACGAAAAATGTTCGCGATAGGTCTGCCGGTAGCAACGGCTGAAAAAGCGCCAGTCCTCGTCGTGGATGTCCTCGCCGCGAATGCGTTTGAGCGTCACGCCCGCGTCGCGCACCTTGCGGCGCTCGGCGCGGATGTTCTTGCGCTTCTTCTGCTCCAGCGTGGAGAGAAAATCCTCGAAGTCGCGATAGCCGTCGTTGAGCCAGTGAAACTGCACGCCCTCGCGCTGCATCATGCCCAGACCCGTGAGCGCCGACGCATCTTCCTCGGTCGGAAACAGCACATGCAGCGACGACACGTCGGTCTGCTCCGCGAACGCCAGCAGGGTGGCGGCCAGATGGCGGCGCGCGGTGGCGTCGGCGGCCAGCAGGCGCGTGCCCTGGACCGGTGTGAACGGCACGGCGCACAGCAGCTTCGGGTAGTACTCCAGGCCGTTGCGCTTGTAGGCATCGGCCCAGGCCCAGTCGAACACGTACTCGCCGTATGAGTGGCCCTTCAGATAGACCGGTGCTGCGGCCGCCAGGCGCCCCGTGCGCGCATCCGTGAGCGTCACGAACTGCGGCGCCCAGCCCGCGTCGGGCGCGGCGCAGCGCGTGGCGTCGAGCGCCGAGAGGAATTCGTGGCGCAGAAAGGGCGTCGGCTGCGCCTGGCGCGCGAGCAGGGCGTTCCATTCGGCGGCGTCGAGCTCGGACAGTGAGCCGATAATGCCCGTGCGATAATCGAAATGTTCCTTGTCCAACTGGTGTGCCCGTGCTTGCTTGATGTGGCCGATGTTGCCTGGGGGTGCCTCGTGGTGCCTCGCGTTGCCTGGCATCGCCTGACCTGGCCTGGCGGTATGCGTGCCGCGGCAAGCGGTCATGGTAAAGCAAACGACCAAAACGGGTGAAGGCGGGGTGAGGCCCGCGCCATCGTGCTGCCACCTCCTCTGGCTATCGCTTATCGGTTATCGAAATGAAAGAGCGCTTCTTCAATCTCTATTCGCACGGTTTCGCGCGCGTGGCCGTAGGCGTGCCGCGCTGCCGCGTGGCCGATCCGGCCTTCAACGCCGCACAGACGCTCACGCTCGCGCGTGAAGCCGCCGCCGAAGGCGCGGCGCTGGTCGCGTTCCCGGAACTCGGTCTGTCCGCCTATAGCTGCGACGATCTCTTCCATCAGCAGGCGCTGCTCGATGCGTGCGAAGCGGCGCTCGCGCAGATCGTCGAGGCGTCGGCCGAACTGCCGCTCGTGATGATCGTCGGCCTGCCGGTGCGCGTGGGGCATGCGCTCTTCAACTGTGCGGCGGTGGTGTCGGGCGGCCGCGTGGCGGGCATCGTGCCGAAGAGCTTCCTGCCGAACTACGGCGAGTTCTACGAGCCGCGCCAGTTCAGCGCCGCCGACAGCGCCAGCACGGACACCGTGCGCATCGCGGGCGCGGATGTGCCGTTTGGCGCGTCGCTGCTGTTCGAGGCGGCGCCGATTGCGGGCCTGCGCTTTCACGTCGAGATCTGCGAGGACGTCTGGGTGCCGATTCCCCCGTCGTCGTTCGCGGCGCTCGCGGGCGCATCGGTGCTGGTGAATCTCTCGGCGTCGAACGTGGTGGTGGGCAAGGCGGGGTATCGGCAGCAGTTGGTGTCGCAACAATCGGCGCGTTGCCTGGCGGCTTATCTCTATACGTCGGCGGGTCAGGGCGAATCGACCACCGACATGGCCTGGGACGGCCAGGCGCTGGTCTGCGAGAACGGCGAACTGCTCGCGCAATCCGGGCGTTTTCTCGACGACTCGCATCTGATTTACGCCGATGTCGATCTCGAACGGCTGCAGCAGGAACGCATCCGCCAGACCACCTTCGGCGATTCGGTGCGCCGCTTTGCCGATGAAGTGGCGAAGTTCCGCGTGATCCGCTGCGAGCTGGCGGCTCAGGACCAGGGCGCGTGGACGCGCGAGACGCTTGCGCTCGCGCGCCGCGTCGAACGCTTCCCTTACGTGCCGGCCGATCCGAAGCGTCGCGACGAGCGTTGCAACGAGGTCTACAACATTCAGGTGCAGGCGCTCGTGCAGCGTCTGTCGCAGGCGGGTATCAAGAAAGTGGTGATCGGCGTGTCGGGCGGGCTGGATTCCACGCATGCGCTGCTGGTTTGCGCGAAGGCGATGGACCGGCTCGGGCTGCCGCGCGCCAATATCCTCGCTTATACGATGCCGGGTTTCGCGACCAGCGAACGCACGCTGCGCCAGGCGCGCGAACTGATGAATCTGGTCGGCTGCACGGCGCGCGAAATCGACATCCGCCAGAGCTGCATGCAGATGCTCGAAGACCTTGGCCATCCGTATTCCGAGGGCAAGGAAAGCTACGACATCACTTTCGAAAACGTGCAGGCCGGCGAGCGCACGAATCACCTGTTCCGTCTCGCCAACTTCAATCACGCGATCGTGATCGGCACGGGCGATCTGTCCGAACTCGCGCTCGGCTGGTGCACTTACGGCGTGGGCGATCACATGTCGCACTACAACGTGAACGCCAGCGTGCCCAAGACGCTCATCACGCACCTCGTGCGCTGGGTCGCGGAAACCGGTCAGATCGGCCAGAACGGCGAGAGCGGGGCGGACGTGCTCGAAGCGATTCTCGCCACCGACATCAGCCCGGAACTGATTCCCGGCAAGACCGATGGCGCACCCGAGCAGAAGACCGAAAGCACCATCGGCCCGTACGAGCTGCAGGACTTCAACCTTTACTACACGCTGCGCTTTGGCTTCGCGCCCACCAAGGTCGCGTTCCTTGCGCGCCATGCGTGGGGCGATCGCGAAGCGGGCGCGTGGCCTGAAAACGCCAAGGTCGCGCGCAACGCGTACGACCTGGCGGCGATCAAGCGCAATCTGCGGATTTTCCTCGACCGCTTTTTCCGCACCAGCCAGTTCAAGCGCACCTGCATTCCGAATGCGCCGAAGGTCGGTTCGGGCGGCTCGCTCTCGCCGCGCGGCGACTGGCGCGCGCCGAGCGATTCGGAGAGCGCGGTGTGGCTCGCGGATCTTGATCGCGTGCCCACGCAGGAGCCCAAGGCTTGAGCTGCGCGCGCGCAGCGTAGAATTGCAGGAACTATTCGCAGCATCGATGCCGCTGTAACGATCTAACTGATTGACCCAGCGATTAACCCAGATAACCCCGATCCAGACGAGGCTCGCCATGAAACGCATTACCGCCGTCATCAAACCGTTCAAGCTCGACGAAGTGCGCGAGGCGCTCGCCGAAGTGGGCCTCACGGGCCTGACCGTCACCGAAGTCAAGGGCTTCGGCCGCCAGAAGGGCCACACGGAGCTGTACCGTGGCGCCGAATACGTGGTGGACTTCCTGCCGAAGGTGAAGATCGAGGTGGTGGTCGCCAACGACCAGAGCGACCAGGTGATCGACGCAATCATCGGCGCGGCGCGCACGGGCAAGATCGGCGACGGCAAGATTTTCGTCACCGACGTCGAACGCGTGATCCGTATCCGTACTGGCGAAGAAAACGAAGCAGCGGTCTAAGCCGCGCGTCGTTTCACTAGTTTCACTACATAGAAGAAAGAAGGGGACGGCGCCGCTCGCGCGGCCCGTCCCCACAATAAAAAACGGTGCAGTACCCTTTCGGACACCGCACCGATACGCGCCTCTCGCAGCAGCGTGAAAACGTCGATGTAGCTGTTCTGTCTACACTCGTTCTATGCGCCTTTCAGGCCATTAGAACGAGTGCTGGATGCCTGCGTACACGCCAGACTGGCTGTGGCCGACCAGCGGGTTGCCCGTAGCCGACGACGTGCCGTAGTTGTTGGCGTTCAGACCGAAGTTGGCCGACTTGCTGTTCTGCACCGTGGCTGCCTGGATGTCGAGCAGCGTGCGCTTGGACAGGTTGTACGAGCCGCCGATCGTGTACAGCGTGGCGTTGCCGCCGCCGTTGTTCGCGTTGACGTGGTAGACCGCTGCGATCAGCGCGGCTGCCGGCGTGGCTTGCCACGTCACACCGCCCCATTCGTGATCGAGCGTGGTCGGCTGGCCAACCAGCTGACCCGTCATGCCTGCCGAGCGAACGGCTTCATAGCCGCCCTGGACCTTGAACGGGCCGAGGAACACGTTGACCATCGCCATGTAGTCACGCGAGAAGGCGAACACGCCTTGTCCCGTGTTGGCCGAGTTCACGCCGGTCGGATCGTAAGCGCCGCCGAGCGTACCGTTAGCCGGGTTGCGGATTTCGTCGTACAGGCCGCGGATCTGGAACAGCGAGTTCGTGTAGGTCAGCTGCAGGCCGTCTTCACGACCCTGAGCGCCGCTTGCCGTGCTCTGACCGTTCCAGCTCGTCTGGTTCGAGAGCGAGTACTGGCCGTACACGTCGAAACCGGCGATCTTCGGCGACTGGTACGAAATGTTGTTGCTCGACTGCGGCCAGTTGCGGCCACGCACGAGCGACGCCGACGACCAGTTCGATTGACCGAACGGGTCAAAGTCCCAAATGCCGTTCGAGATGAACAGTTCGCGGCCCAGCAGCAGGGTACCGAACTGGTCGTTCGACATACCGACCGTTGCCCAACGATTGAAGAGACCGCCGTTGCCCGGGCCGTTACCCGTTGCGGTGCTGAAGCTGCCTTCCAACTGGAAGAGTGCCTTGTTGCCGCCGCCGAGGTCTTCAACGCCCTTCATACCCCAAAGGCTCGTGCCCCAGTAGCCGCTTTCGAGTTGAACCTGGCTCTTGCCGCTGGTAGCGGCGCCCGTGCCGCCACCGGTGCCGACGCCGCTCATGTACGCGATACCTGCGTCAAGGCGGCCGTAGAGCGTCACGCTGCTTTGCGCATGCGCGAGGACGCCGGCAGACATCAGTGCTGCGGCGAGCAATGCTTTCTTCATCTTCTCCTCCATACCCTGTCAAAGAGTCAACCTTAGTACTGCGAAAGACGTCCGCGCGCCTTCGGGGTGCTGCGGACAGAAATAGTCGCGTAAAGGGAGTGTGACCCGAGGGATCGGCGTTACGGAACGATGCGAGCAGGACAACCTGTTCGAGTCGTCATGCAGATCCCCTGGTTGACTGGCATCTCCCGTTCTTATTTGAAGTGAAACTACTTTTAATGAACTTTGTTTTGCTACTTTGGTTACTAATTTAGCAAAAAAGGTCCGCGCTGGCGAACGAAATCGCGCGCGGGTTGCGGTGTGTCGTCAAATTGCAATATGTGCTTCCTGGATGGTGGTCAACCGGATCTGAAAAGTATGCCTAAATCCTTGTAGGACAGGGCACACACGGATTTCACGGGGGCCTCTTCAGGATTGCCACTATTGACGCGCGAAACAGGCAGGAGTAATGCGAAAAGTGCGTTTTTTACCGAAAAATCGGCCGCTCGGACGGTGATTTGTCAGAAAAAAGAAAAGGCGCTGAAAGCGCCTTGAAATACTACTTTTACTACATCGCAAGTCTGGCAAATGTAGTCGACTACATCGTGTAGTCCTTCATCGGAAAATCACTTGAGACTGCCCGAAAGGAACTGGCGCAGACGTTCGCTGCTGGGGTTGGCGAACACCTCGGCAGGCACGCCTTCCTCTTCCACGCGGCCCTGATGCAGGAACATCACGTGGTTCGACACGTTGCGCGCAAAGCCCATTTCATGGGTGACCACGATCATGGTGCGGCCTTCCTCGGCGAGCTTTTGCATGACCTTGAGCACTTCGCCCACCAGTTCCGGGTCGAGCGCGGAGGTGGGTTCGTCGAACAGCATCACGTCGGGGTTCATGGTGAGCGCGCGGGCAATCGCCACGCGCTGCTGCTGGCCGCCCGACAGGTGCGACGGATACTGCTTCTCCACGCGAGGCGCGAGACCCACCTTTTCCAGATAGACGCGCGCGCGGTCCTCGGCTTCCTTGCGCGAGAGGCCGAGCACGTGCACCGGCGCCTCGATCACGTTTTCCAGCACCGTCATGTGCGACCACAGGTTGAAGTGTTGGAACACCATCGCGAGCTTGGTGCGCACGCGCTGCAACTGCTTGACGTCGGCGACCTGGAGTGCGCCGGTGCGCTTGTCGGCCTTGGTGCGTACTTCCTCGCCGTCGACGACGATACGCCCGGCATTGGGCTGCTCGAGGAAGTTAATGCAGCGCAGCATCGTGCTCTTGCCCGAACCCGACGAGCCGATCACGCTGATCACGTCGCCGGCGTTCGCTTTGAGCGAGACGCCCTTGAGGACTTCATGGTCGCCGTACTGCTTGTGGATGGAGTCGACGAAAAGTTTTTGCTTCTGGGAATTCATCTATGACCTCGATGGCTCACTTGCCTTGCGGTCGCAGGTATGCGAGCCAGCGGCGCTCGGCCTGGCGGAACAGCCACACGAGCGTGAAAGAAATGATCAGGTACAGCACGGCGGCGATGCCGAAGGCGCCAAACGACTGATAAGTCGCCGAATTGACGTCGCGTGCGATCTTCAGGATGTCGGGTACGGTTGCCGTGAAGGCCACGGTGGTCGCGTGCAACATCAGGATGACTTCGTTGCTGTAATAGGGCAGCGCGCGGCGCAGTGCCGACGGCAGGATCACCCGGCGATACAGCGTGAACGGCGACATGCCATAGGCGCGCGCCGCTTCGATCTCGCCATAGGGCGTGGCCTTGATGGCGCCCGCGAAGATCTCGGTGGTGTAGGCGCAGGTGTTGAGCGTGAAGGCGAGCAGCGTGCAGTTCATGCCGCTGCGGAAGAACGCGCTCGTCAGCTCGTGATCGCGGATGATGTCGAGGCTGTAGAGGCCCGTGTAGCAGAGCAGCAACTGCACGTAGAGCGGCGTGCCGCGAAAGACGTAGGTGTAGAGCCACACGAGGCCCGACAGCCACTTCTTCTTCGAGACGCGCGCCACGGCGAGCGGCACCGACAGGCAAAAGCCCAGGCCGATCGAAATCACCAGCAGCCACGCCGTGATGGCGACGCCGGTGAAGTGATAGCCGTCGGTGTAGAGATAGTTGCGCCAGTATTGCTGGATCAGCTGGATCAGGTCTTGCATTGTCGTTGGCCTTGTCCTGTGCCTGAGTCGCTTCAGAGATCCGCTTTGCGCACGCCGGTGGAGTAGCGCTTGTCGAGATACATGAGCACGAAGTTCGAAACGGTCGTGATGACGAGATAGATCGCGCCCGCGAGCAACGTGAAGAAGAAGAAGCGCAGCGTGCCCTTGCCGGCGTCCTGGCTGGCCTTCACCACATCGGCCAGACCGATGATCGAGACGAGCGCCGTCGACTTCACCAGCACCTGCCAGTTGTTGCCGATGCCGGGCAGCGCGAAGCGCATCATCTGCGGGAACATCACGCGCGTGAACACCTGCCAGTTGGTCATGCCGTAGGCGTGGCCCGCTTCGAGCTGACCGCGCGGCACAGAGAGAAACGCGCCGCGGAAGGTCTCGGTGAAGTACGCGCCGTAGATGAAGCCGAGCACGATCACGCCAGCGAGGAACGGGTCGATGTCGATCTGGTCCATGCCGAAGTGGTCGGTGACCATGTTCAGCCAGATCTGCAGGCTGTAGAACAGCAGCAGCATCAGCACGAGATCGGGCACGCCGCGAATGATCGTGGTGTACGCCGTGCCCGCGCCGTGCACGATGCGGTTTTTCGACAGCTTCGCCGCCGCGCCCAGCAGGCCCAGCACGAAGGACAGCACGAGCGAGAGGACGGCCAGCTTGACGGTCTGCCAGGTGCCGGCGAGGATCAGCGGGCCGTAGCCTTGAAGAAACATAGGTGAGTCCCTGACGGGGTGCCCCGACTAGCGAAGGCGTGTCCCGCGAAAGACGCGGCAGTCGCTGCCGCGGTTCAATTGCCGTTCATGCGCGGCCGGGCTGGCTGGCCGCGTTCCCGATGGTCCGTTGTTCTGCATTGGCCCGTAACCCGCCGGGCCGTATGGCTGTCACAGCGCGGTTGACGCACTGCGAAGTTGCCACACTGCGAAGTTGCCACACTGTATACGAAGGCCCCGCGCGGTCTATCGGGGCAGGCCCCGGCTCACGCGGGCCGTCGGCTTACTTGCCCTTGTAGATATCGAAGTCGAAATACTGCTTCGCGATCTTGTCGAAGGTGCCGTCCTTGTGCAGCGACGCGAGCGCCGCGTTGAACTTCGCCTTCAGGTCCGCGTCGTCCTTGCGCAGGCCGATGGCGGTGCCGTCACCGATCGTCGCGAGGTCTTCCACTTCCGGACCGGCCCAGCCGAAGCCCTTGCCGCGCGGCGTCTTCAGAAAACCGTAGTCGGCCTGCACTTCGTCCTGCAGCGTGGCGTCCAGACGTCCCGACATCAGATCCTGGTAGACCTGATCCTGGTTGGCGTACGACACCACGTTCACACCCTTAGACGCCCAGTGCACCTTCGCATAGGCTTCCTGGGTCGAACCCTGCTCGACGCCCACGTTTTTGCCCTTGAGCGACTCCGGCGTCGGCAGCAGCGGCGAGCCGGTGCGCGCGATCATGCGCGCGGGCGCGTCGAACATCTTGTCGGAGTAGTCGATCTGCTGGCGGCGCTGCGGCGTGATCGTCAACGACGAAATGATCGCGTCGAACTTGCGGGCCTTGAGCGCGGGGATGATGCCGTCGAGGTCGTTTTCGACCCAGACGCACTTCACGTTCATGCGCGCGCACAGCGCCTTGGTCAAATCGACGTCGAAGCCGACGATCTGGCCGTTGGCGGCCTTGGACTCGAACGGCGGATAGCTCGCATCGACGCCGATACGCACGGTTTTCCAATCCTTGGCCGCGGCGCTTCCTGCAACGAGGGCGAGCGCGACGCACACTGCGAACTTCTTCATCATTCTCCTGATACACGGGCGCGGCTCGTCGCGGGGTGTCGCGAGGAGCCGTTTGATCGACGCTGCGGCGCGGGCCGCTCGTCTGCGGGCCGGCTCATGACCGGGCGCCGCCATTCTAGGCGATCAAAAATGCGGGTCGGACGCGCGATGCGTCCCTGACCGGCGCATGCCGGCTGGGGCTGCTGCGGGCGTCCGGCCGTGCGAAGGCGCGGACGGCGGCGCCGGCCGA
>NZ_DASZJJ010000011.1:0-48460 GCF_035948235.1 Paraburkholderia sp.
CTGTTCCTCGCGCTGGGCGGAGGCTGGGAGCCGGATCAGGAGAAACCGGCGGCTGGGCAAGGCGCGCAGCCGGTGGGGCAGGCTGGCCACTCCGACTGAACAACAGGCGGATCCGGTACTTGCCGTATCCGACTTCATAACCGCAACCTCGCAGCGGCGCTGAATACGCGCCGCTGCCCCCAGACTTTTTTTACTTCGCGTCGTGCGCCGCTTCGCGATAACGCGCCGCCGGTTGCGATTGCGCGAAGTTCGGCACCATTGCGCGGCGCGCTTCGTCAAACACATTCCATTGCTGCACATCGGGCAGCGGCGGAATCGTCACCGTCTCGCGGCGATCGAAGCCCACCAGCGCCGCGTCCACCAGATCGTCCACTTCCATCACGCCTTCGATCGTGTCGACGTCCTTACCGACGCTCGACCAGATTTCCGTGCGCGTGGCCGCAGGCAGCACCGCCTGAACATAAACGCCCTTCGGGCCCAGTTCCAGATGCAGGCCTTGCGAAAGGAACAACGCAAATGCCTTGGTCGCGCCATACACGCTCATGCCGAATTCAGGCGCAAGTCCCACCACCGAAGCGATATTCACAATCGCGCCCTTGCCTTCGCGCACGAAACGCGGCGCCACCGCCGATGCCAGACGCGCGAGCGCCGTGGTGTTCAGATCAATCACGCGCGTCACTTCATCGACATCCTGATCGAGAAAGCCACCCGCCGACGCAACACCTGCGTTGTTCACCAGCACGCCAATACGAGAATCTTCAGCAACGCGCTTTTCCACCTGCAAAAGATCGGCGCGCTGCGAAAGGTCGGCACGCAGGATTTCCACGTTGACGCCGTCGCGCTTACGCAGACGCTCCGCGAGCGCTTCCAGGCGTTCGAGATTGCGCGCGACCAGCACGAGGTCATGACCGCGTTTGGCGAAGCGATCGGCATACACAGCGCCGATGCCAGAGGAAGCACCGGTAATGAGCACTGCGGGTTGTTGAGCAGACATGGTGAAACTCCTTCGAGTGTCGGTTTTACATGACGATCATCATGTATCTGGAGGAATAATGATGGTCGTCATGTATAATGTCAAGCAGGAAAATGAGGTACGGAGGACGTGATGCGAGTCAGTCGGGAGCAGGTGGCGATCAATCGCCAGAAAATTCTGGAGGCCGCGAGCCGGCTTTTCCGGGAGCGCGGCTACGACGCCGTGACGGTCGCGGACGTGATGAGCGCCGCCGGGCTCACGCACGGCGGTTTTTATGGCTATTTCAAGTCGAAGGACGAATTGATCGCGCAGACGCTCGAGCATGTGTTCGATCAAGGCGAGGCTGGCGAAGCCGACCTGGTGCGTTATGCAGCGCGCTATCTGTCGGGCGAACATCGCGACAATCTCGCGGGCGGCTGCCCTACTGCGGCGCTCGGCGCCGAAACCGTGCGGCAAACGCCTGAAGCACGCGCCGCGATGGCGGCGGGCTTGAAGAAGCAGATCGAGCGATTGAGCGCGCGCGGTTCGAATGACGCGGCGCAGGCGCGGCGCGCGGCCATTGGCGGCTGGTCGGCAATGGTGGGCGCGGTGATTCTCGCGCGCCTGGTCGACGATCCGGTGCTTTCTGACGAGGTGCTGAGCGAAACCCTCGCCTGGATCGAACATCAGGATGCCGATCTATCGACATCGCACTGAAGTCCGCCGATAAAGCAACGCGGCCCGGATGTTTCCATCCGGGCCGCGTGTCATATAGCGCTACAGCAGCGAACCCTTAGCGGTTCATATAGACGGGCGGCGAGTAGTTGCTCGCGGCGCCGCTTTGCGAAGTGCCGTCCATTGCGGGGCCATAACCGCTGTTGTTACGTGCATCGAGACGCGCCTTGGCGGCGCGATAATCCTCGGGATAATACGGCGAGGCCACATTCGGGCGCCAGCCTACCGATTCGAGCGCCTTTAGCTCGTTACGCACCTGTTCACGCGTAACGGGACCGTTATCGGCCTGAGATTGAGCGAAAGAAACGGCCGGTGCTGCGAGTACCGCGGCCAGCGCAACTGCCTTGATCAGCGACTTCATGACTACACCTCCGATAACTTGACTTGTTCGGTGCAGCGCAGGCTGCGAACCGGTGAGTTAAGTCTAGAAAGATCGGAGCGCCAGATAAATGCCGACGCGGCGAATTCACTGTTTTCGCGGAACGTATAATCGCGCGCCTTATCACCCCCACTTATAAGCTCAAACCCAACAGGAATAAGCGCTTAAAAAAGTCGCGCAAACGCGATCCATACATGCGCTAAATGGGTCATGATAGCCGCTCGACCCTATCGAAGAGGAGGCAAAGATGGCGACATGGAAGCCGGATCCGAGCTTTTATCCCTCTGCGCGGCTGGCGGCCGGAGCGAAAGCGGAAACGCTCGCGTGGGTGGCGAGTTTTGACCCTACTGGCAGCGTGCCCGATTCGCTCGACGTAGTCGATCTCGATCCCACCTCGCCCGAATACGGGCGCATCGTCCATCGCCTCGCCATGCCAAACACCGGCGACGAACTCCATCATTTCGGCTGGAACGCGTGCAGTTCGTGCCTCTGCCCGAACGCGCCGCACGCACACACGGAACGCCGCTATCTGATCGTGCCTGGGCTGCGTTCTTCGCGTATTCATATAGTCGATACGAAGCCCGATCCGCGCCGCCCTTCCATCGTGCGCGTGCATGAACCGGAAGACGTCGCACGGCGCGCGGGCTATTCGCGCCCTCACACGGTACACTGCGGCCCCGATGGCATTTATGTGACCGCGCTCGCCAATGGCGAGGGCGAAGCACCCGGCGGCATCTTTTTGATGGATCACGAAAGCTTCGATATTCTCGGCCAATGGGAAATCGATCGTGGTCCGCAACAACTGGCCTACGACGGCTGGTGGCACCTCGGTTATGACACGCTCGTGACGAGCGAATGGGGCCTGCCCGCGGCGTTCGAAAACGGCCTCGTGCCCGAAGTGCTGCTCGGCGGCCAGTACGGCCACCGATTGCACTTCTGGGATCTGCATACGCGCAAGCATAAACAGGTGCTCGATTTCGGCGCGGAAAACCAGCTCGTCTTCGAACTGCGTCCCGCTCACGATCCCACCAAACCTTATGGTTTCGTCAACTCCGTCATCAGTCTCAAGGATCTTTCGGCCTCGATCTGGCAGTGGTATCTGGACGGCGACCAGTGGGCGGCGCGCAAGATCATCGAAATTCCCGCCGAACCGGCCGACCCGGAAACGCTGCCGCCCATGCTCAAGGGCTTTTCGGCCGTGCCGCCGCTCGTCACCGATATTGCGCTTTCACTCGACGACCGCTTTCTCTACGTGGCGTGCTGGGGAACCGGCGACCTGCGCCAATACGATGTTTCGGACCCCGAACATCCTAAATTGACGGGCAAGGTACGCGTGGGCGGCATCGTGTCGAACGCGACGCATCCAGGGGCACAAGGCCGTGCGCTCAACGGTGGCCCGCAAATGGTGGAAGTGAGCCGCGACGGCCGCCGCGTCTATTTCACGAACTCGCTGTACGGTGCGATCGACGCGCAGTTCTATCCGCAAGGAATCGACGGCTGGATGGTCAAGCTCGATGCCGGTCCTGATGGCGGCCTCGATTTCGATGAACGCTTCTTCGTCGAATGGCCAAAAACGCATCGGCCCCACCAGATCCGGCTGGAGGGCGGCGATTGTTCGTCTGATTCGTACTGCTATCCTTAACGCTGCCCGGCATGGAAAACCTGGCGGGCAGTCTGAACGCACACTGGGCCGCGTGGAGCGCCGTGGTCGCCAGCGGCGTCTTCCACGGCGTCAATCCTGCGATGGGCTGGCTCTTCGCGACCGCGCTCGGCTTACAGCGCGGTAGCCGCTCGGCATTGTTGCTGGCGCTGCCGCCCATCGCGCTCGGTCATGCGGCGTCCGTGTTGCTGTTTACGGGTTCGATCGCCATGCTGGGTGCGTGGATGCCCCCGCTCGCGCACAGCGGCCTGCATTGGGTGCTGGGTGCCTTGCTGATCGGCTGGGCCGCCTGGCAGCATGCTTATGGGCATCGGCATCGCGTGCGGGTGGGCATGACCGCGGGGTTTCTGGGCCTCGCGGCGTGGTCGGCGTTGATGGCGACGCTGCATGGTGCGGGTCTTATGCTGATGCCCGCGCTACTTCCCGTCTGCGGCAGTGGCATGACTGCGGGCGGCCCGCTCGCGGTATCAGCGGCTTTTACGGTGCTGCATACGGCCGTTACACTCGCGACAACCGCCGCCATTGCGCTGCTCGCCTATGAATACCTGGGCTTGGGCATCCTGCGGCGCGGCTGGATCAATTTCGAATGGCTGTGGCAAGGCGCGCTCGTCGCCACGGGCGCGATCATGATCGCCGCAGGTTGAATCAACCACGTTGCAATCGCTAGCCGGTTGTACACCGGCATGTCGCCACATTCATCAAGCGATCGTCGAACGCTCGAAACCGAACAGCCGTCGTGCCGTGTCCCATTGAATCTGACGCCGCACGACCGGGTCGCGCACAATCGACGCGAACAGCGTCAGCAGCGGACCATAATCGAGCCGCTCGGGCGCGCGCAGAAACGGCCAGTCGGAACCCCACACGCAGCGCTCGGCCCCGAAGGTGCGCAACAGCGCGTGGGCATAAGGCCACGTGTCTTCATAGGGATGCGGGCCGCTCGAATACTTTTGCCAGCCCGACAGCTTCACATAAGTCCTGCCGCTGTCGGCCAGCCGCAACAGCGCGTCGAAGCCAGCCTGACTGATTCCGCTTTCGCTTTGCGGGCGCCCACAGTGATCGACGACGATCGTGGTGGGCTGGCGCGCAAGCCACTCGCCCAGCGCACTCATCTGCTCGCCCTCCACCTGGACCTGGGCGATCATGCCGAGGTCGGCCAGCAAGGCGAAGAGCGGGCCCGCACGCGTCACGAGGTCTAGGCCTTCCATGGCCGGGTTGAACGCCACGCCCACCACGCCCGCGCGGCGCAGCGCGACAAGCTCGCCGCGATCGATGTTGCTGTCGACCACGGCAATGCCGCGAAAGCGCCCTTCCCACCTTTCGAGCGTGTCGATCAGGCAGCGGTTGTCGGTCCTGTAGCCGCTCGTCGGGCCAACGAGCAACGCGTGGCGCACGCCATAGGTGTCCATGACGCGCACAAACTGCGTCGGCGTGCCCAGTTCCTGTTGCGCGGGCCGATAAGCGGTGTCCTCGCGATACGGAAAGCGAACGGGGTCGAATACGTGGCAGTGACAATCGATCTTGTCGTCGTCGAATACGGACATACGGGTTTCCTGTTTTAGACCTTTGCCGCAACGCTTGCGCTATCCACCACGCGTCGCGCGCTGCGCCAGGCGAGCTTCATACGTGCATCGGCGGACAGAGACGGCATCGGCATTTCAACGCTCAGCGCGACATTGCGCGGCGCCGCGTGAAGCAGCGCTTCGAGCGGCAATGCGCCATCACCCGGCGCAAGCCGCGCGATGCGAGCCTCGCGGATCGCGTCGTCGTCGCAGACGGGCAGCGCGCGCGGCGCGTCGCAAAGCTGCATGAGGCCAATCTGCGCCGACGGCATGGCGGCAACGTCATCAGGCGTGCCGCCCGAGCGCGACAAATGCAGCGCATCGATCACCAGCGCCAGATTGGGTTGTGCGGCGCGCTCGATGGCTGCACGAGCGTGCGCGAGTGTACCAACATGCCGCCAGCGCATAAACTCCAGATCGATTCGCAATCCGAATGACTTTGCGATACCGGCGAGCGCAGCAAGATTTGCTGCGAGGCGATTTTCGTCGGGATCATCGCCAGAGACACTCACGCTGGACGCACCAAGCGAAGCCGCCGCTTCGAACAGCGACTCGAAGGAGCGCGGATCGAACTCAGGCACGATCGGGATGAATTCAACGTCGAACAGCGCAACCCCAACGCCCGCCAGCGTATCGCGCAGTTCTCGCTGCGCAGCGCTGCCTGCCACAATCGGGTAAGCGATGCCACCGGGCGTGGCCGGATGCAGCCGCAGCCCGACACCGTCAAAACCCGCCTTCGCCGCGAGACGCACGCACTCTACGGGCGGCGCCTCCAGTGCGGTTAAATGCGCGACGGCAAGCGGCCGTGTTGCATTGCCAGACGGCTTCAATATGTCGCCCTCCCACCCGTGAGGTCGAAGGTGAAGCCGGTGGTGAAACTGCAGCCGGGGCTCACCACCCAGCTCACCATCCGGCCAACCTCTTCGATCTGCAGAAAACGCCCCATCGGGATCTTTGCCTTGCTCGCGGTGATGTGCTCATCCGACATCTCACGGAACAGTTCCGTCTCGACCATCGCAGGCGCGATGCAGTTAATCAGCACGTTGTCGTGAGCGAGTTCCTTGGCGGCAGCTTTCGTAAAGGCGATCACACCGGCCTTCGCCGCCGAGTAAGCCGAAATGAACTGCACGCCTTCCTTGCCGGCAATCGAGGCGACGTTGAGAATGCGGCCACCACCGCGCTCGCGCATGTGCGGAACCGCTACGCGGCACGTATAGAACACGCTGTTCAGATCGACGGCCAGCACGCGCTGCCACGCATCAACAGGATATTCCCAGCTTGGCGCCACCGGTCCGTTGATCCCCGCGTTATTCACGAGGATATCGACATGGCCCAGCGCGGCAACCGTACCTTCAAATGCGCGTGCTACCGATTCAAACGACGAAACATCTACGGACTCCAGATGATCTGGCGTGAAGCCCAGCCGCTTCGCATCGCAGCCGCCGATATCGAGATCCCAGATGACGACGCGAGCGCCGTCCGCTTTCAACTGGCGTGCGATACCGAGCCCGATGCCGCGCGCGGCGCCCGTGACAATCGCAATCTGGCCGTCGAGAGTGTGACTCATGGCAAACATTTCCTTTTCAATTCAGGTGCTGGAAGAACCGGTGTTCGGGAAGACGATCCGCTTGATGTCGCCCACCACGAACAGGTAGGAGAGCGCGCCCATCAGCGTGACCGCCGAAATAAAGGCAAGCGCGTAGACGAAGGAGCCCGTCGCGTTGACGATCAGCCCGATCACGAGCGGCGTGACGATGCCAGCTGCGTTCGCGAACAGATTGAAAATGCCGCCGCTCAAGCCCAGCAGGCCCTTCGGAGCGATATCGGAGACGATGCCCCAGGCCAGCGCGGACATGCCTTGTGCGAAGTACGCCACGCACAGGATCGCGATCACCGCCGCGGTCGAATCGACGTAGTTGGCAAAGACAATGGTCGCCGCGCACAACAGGCCGGAGATCACGGGCAGCTTGCGCGCCCAGTTCAGCGAGACGCCACGACGCAGCATCGCATCGGAAATCCAGCCACCCGAGAGCGTGCCCACCGAAGCCGCAATAAAGGGCAGCACGGCGACGATGCCCACTTTCAACCACGGCATGTGGCGCTCGGTGACGAGATAGGTGGGGAACCACGTCAGGAAAAACACGTTGGTCGAATTGCAGGCGAACTGGCCGATACAGATACCCAGCATGCTGCGGCAGCGCAGCAGCGCGCCGACGTCGGCCCAGCGAAAGCGCGTGACCTCACGGCTGCCGTCGACGACGCCGCCACCGCGTGCGATATGGTCGAGTTCGGCGCGATTGGCGCGCGTGGACTGATGCGGCTCGCGAAAGCGCATCAGCCACACTGCGCCAAAGGCGACGCCCACCGCGCCGACCATGCCGAACAGCACGCGCCAGCCGTAGCGTTGATCGAGCCAGAAAAGCAGCGGGCTGAGAAACGCCAGCCCCACGTATTCCGCAAACGTGTAGACGCCCGTGGCGCGCGCGCGTTCGCCCTGCGGAAACCACACCGCCACGACGCGACTATTGGTTGGAAAACACGGTGCTTCAGCGGCGCCGATCAACAGGCGCATGACGAGCAGCGAGACAAACCCGGTGGCGAGTCCTTGCAGGCCCGTGAAGAAAGACCACAGCGTCAGCGCAAAAAAGTAGGTCCAGCGCGTGCCGATCCGATCGAGCAACAGGCCGCCGGGAATCTGCGAAGCGGTATAGGTCCAGGAAAACGCCGAGAAAATCACGCCCATGAGCGCGGGCGTCAGGTTCAGATCGTGGCTCATTCCTGGAGCGGCGATGCCCGCGACGCTGCGGTCGAGATAGTTGATCATCGTGCCGACCGCGAGCAGCGCAAGGATGCCGAAGCGCGCTCGCGTGCGCGTGGCAGCAGCGCTCGCCTGGCCGGACTGAGCGGCTTGAGCCGCAAGCACCCTGGGTGTCTGGACTGGGTTCATCTCGTCTCCATCGTTGATCTTGTGACGCGCCGCCGGGTCTCGTGCCCTGTTGCGGCTGACGCGCTGCTCGATGGAAATACTAGGGAGTTGCCGTCCGGCTGTCGTATGCCGAGTTTCCGCTATCCTATAACTTTTGGTTAATGGCTCAATGTGCGCGACGACGCGCCACGAGGAAACGATGCGGTTCAAGCTTCGCCAGATGGAAGTGTTCCGGGCGGTCATGCTCACGGGTTCGATCAATGCGGCCGCGAAGATGCTCTACGTGTCGCAACCGGCTATCAGCAAGCTCGTCTCGCACACCGAAACCACGCTGGGCCTGCGTCTTTTCGAGCGTGTGAAAGGCCGCTTGATCCCCACGGCGGAAGCCCAGGCGCTCTTTCGGGAAGTGGAGCAGGTCTACCAGTCGGCGCTACGCGTGGACGAGTTCGCGCGCGCCCTCGCGCTCGGCCCGGCCAGCCTGTTGCGAATCTCGTGCAGCCCGTCGCTTGCGACGACGATCGTGGCGCCCGCTATCGTCGAGCTCAAACGCCGGCTGCCCGGGCTGCGGGTCGACTGGCACACGACGCTCATGGCCGAGATGCCGCTGGAGGTGTTGAGCAAAACCGTCGATGTCGCCGTGACGTCCATGCCGATCGAGCACGAGCATCTGGAAGTCGTCCCCTTCATGCGCGGGCGCATGGTCTGCGCCCTGCCGCCCAATCACCCGCTCGCGGCACAGGAGCGCATTGCACTGGCCGACCTGCAGGCACAGCCGATGATTCTGTTCCGCCGTGACATTCCCTTTGGGACGGTGATCGTGCACGCCTGCCAGCAAGCCGATGTCGATCTCACATCGGTTGTCGACGTAACCCGCGCCGATCAGGCGCTGGCGCTCGTACGCGGGGGCCTTGGGCTGGCCATCGTCGACGAGTTCGCTGCGCAGGAGCGCCGACTGTGTCGTCCGCCCGCTGGTCGAGAGCCTGGAAATGACATCGACTTTCGTTTATTCGAAATTTTCGCCGCCATCGGGCAGCGCCAGGCTGCTGATGGAGGCGATCTACCGGCGTGCCGAACAACTGGGGCGGCACATCGGCGGCCCTCCGCGCGAGGCAGCATAGGACTGCGCAGGCCGACATTCCACTGCCCGCGGGAAATCGACAAGAACACGCATCCGGCAGAAGGTTTTGAACGTAAGTGCAGGTATTCGCACTGTCATTCTGGCAGGGCATAAACCGGAGCACGCGATGAAAACACCGCTGACGACCCTTGCCATTCTCGCGGCTATCGCCGGTGGCGTACTGCCGCAGGCCGGATACGCCGGCAATGCACACAGCGCAGCAACAGCAGGTATGACGTATCACGGCGACCCGATTTCCGGACCGACAAGCCCGCTGCCCCAACCGCAACAAATGCAGCCAGCGGCAAGAAGTCAACCAGTTGGTACGGCAGCCACGCCATCGATGATGCAAGCGACGCCGGCCGGCAACAGCCAGTAAATAGCTGTCGACGCTGACCCACGGCGGCAATCATTTGCCGTGAGCCAGCGAATCGAGCGCCGTCCTCAAATAGGGGGCGGTCCTGCTCTGCGTCGAACGAGCTACCGTTTCCGGCACGCCGCTCGCGACGATACGGCCGCCCTGGTTTCCCGCGCCGGGACCGATATCGATCATCCAGTCGCTTTGCGCGGCCACCCGCATATCGTGCTCGACGAGTATCACGGTATTGCCCGAGTCCACCAGCGCATGCAACTGCACCATCAATCGATCGGCGTCGGCGGGGTGCAAACCGGTGGTGGGCTCGTCGAGGATATAGAGCGTGTCGCCGCGCTGCGCGCGCTGCAGTTCGGTAGCCAGCTTGATGCGCTGCGCCTCTCCACCCGACAACTCCGTTGCCGGCTGGCCTAGCCGAAGATAACCCAAGCCGATCGCGCGCAGCACCTCGAGCGAGCGCATGACCTGCGCCTCGCCCGCGAAGAACTCGCATGCCGTGTCCACCGTCATCGCCAGCACTTCGGCGATATTGCGCTCGCGCCAGCGTATTTCGAGCGTCTGCGGGTTGTAGCGATTGCCGTGGCAGGTCGAACACGGCGCGTAGACGCTCGGCAAAAAGAGCAGTTCAACCATCACGAAGCCCTCGCCTTCACACGTCGGGCAACGTCCCTGCGCGACATTGAAGGAGAAGCGGCCCGCGCTGTAGCGACGCTTGCGCGCGGCTGGGGTGTCCGCAAACAGCTTGCGGACATGGTCGAAGAGCCCACAGTACGTCGCGAGATTGGAGCGCGGCGTGCGGCCAATGGGCTTCTGATCGACGCTGACAAGCCGGCGGATCCGCTCCATGCCCGCGACGATGCGCCCGTCAGTCGCCGCTTGTGGCGCGGCGAGCAGCGCTTCGGTTTCCTCGTCCTGCGAGGCTTCGACCGCGTGGCCGAGCCGCTGCGCGACCAGATCGGGCAGCGCCTGGCTGACCAGACTCGATTTGCCCGACCCCGATATGCCGGTGACGACGCTCAGGCAACCTAGCGGGAAGGCCACATCCAGATCGCGCAGATTGTTGCGGCTCACGCCTTCGACGCGCAGCCACTCACGCGGCTCGCGGCGCAGTGCGGGGACGCCATCGCGCTCATTGCAGGCGAACAGATAGCGGCGCGTATGCGAAGCTGCAACGTCAGCGAGACCGGCGGGCGGCCCGCTATAGATCACATGACCGCCCGCCTCGCCCGCTTCAGGACCGACATCGACGAGCCAGTCCGCACGCTGCATCAACGCGAGGTCATGCTCGACCACGAACAGCGAATTGCCCGCCGCCTTGAGGCGCTTTAGCGCTTCGAAGAGCGCGTCGCCATCGGCGGGATGCAGGCCGGCTGACGGCTCGTCGAGCACGTAGACGACGCCGAAGAGTTGCGACGAAAGTTGCGTCGCCAGCCGCAGCCGCTGAAGCTCGCCCGCAGACAGCGTTGGCGTTGCGCGGTCCAGCGCCAGATAGCCCAGACCCAGATCCATCAAGGTCTTCAAACGATCCAGCAATTCGATCGCCAGCCGCTGCGCGGCAACACGCTTTTCGTCGGAGAGATTGGGGGTGCGGCGCACGTCGGGCGCGGCCCGATGCGCCGAGCCGCCCGCCGCGACACGTCGCGCGGTGGCGTCGAGCCGCTTTTTCCGGTCGAGCGTCGCGCCGCTGACCGACGCAAGGTCAGACGGCCATTCCCCTCGCGACACGGGTTCGAGCAAGGCGGCGAGCCTCTCGATGGGCAGTTGGGAAAGCTCGCCAATATCCAGACCTGCGAACTTCACCGAAAGCGCTTCTGGCTTCAGACGTTTGCCATGACATGCCGGGCATTCGCTGCTGATCATGTATTGCGACACGCGCTTTTTCATCAACGCGCTCTGCGTATTGGCGAAGGTGTGCAGCACGTAACGACGCGCGCCGGAGAATGTCCCCTGATAGCTGGGCTCGGCCTTGCGTTTGAGCGCAGCACGCGTTTCCTGCGGCGTAAAGCCTGCGTAGACGGGAACGGTGGGCTGTTCCTCGGTGAAAAGGATCCAGTCTCGATCCTTCTTGGGCAAATCGCGCCACGGCGTATCGACGTCATAGCCCAGCGTGACCAGGATATCGCGCAGGTTCTGCCCATGCCAGGCGGGCGGCCAGGCCGCGATAGCACGCTCGCGGATGGTGAGCGAATCGTCGGGGACCATCGAGCGTTCGGTCGCGTCGTAGACACGCCCGAGTCCATGACAAGTCGGGCATGCACCCTGCACCGTGTTGGGCGAGAAGTCTTCCGCGTAAAGCATCGGTTGTTTCGGCGGATAACTGCCCGTGCGCGAGTACATCATTCTCACGACGCTCGAAAGCGTCGTCACGCTGCCGACCGAGGAGCGTGCGCCAGGCGTGCCGCGTTGCTGTTGCAGTGCGACTGCGGGCGGCAAGCCTTCGATTGCATCCACGTCCGGTACGCCGGCCTGTTCGATCAGACGCCGGGCGTAAGGCGCCACGGATTCGAAATAGCGCCGCTGCGCTTCCGCGTAAAGCGTGCCGAATGCGAGCGACGATTTGCCCGAGCCCGAAATCCCGGTGAAAACCACCAGCGCATCTCTTGGAATATCGACTTCGACGTTCTTGAGATTGTGTTCGCGTGCGCCGCGAACACGCACGAAACAGGATCTGTCGTTCGAATTCTGCGGTGTTTTCTTCATGGCAGCAGAGATTTATCGCTTGAGCGGCATAGCACGACGGTTGACGGTGCGAGTTGCCGGCAATTCCCAGGTGCGAAATTTGCGGGACCGGCCGCACCCTTCATACCCAACCAGGATTTGATGATGCATTGGATCGACCCAGCCTGTTTATCCGAACGACGCGGCCGCGTGTCGCAATTCCTGATCAACTCGCACGGCGATATCGACGGCATGATTCTCGATGGTCGCCTTCAGGTGCATGTGCCGCCCCATCTTGGCCGCACGATCGGACGATACATCAAGCCGGGCGAGCGCATCAGCGTTCGTGGCCTCAAACCCCGGCACGCCGACGTTGTCGCAGCGGTGCTCGTGACCACCAGCAGCGGACGGCCCATCCTCGACGAAGGACCGGATCATGCCGCTCCTGAACGCGTGCAGCCAACCGCCAGACCGGTAGAAACCGACGGTCAGATTCAACAGGCGCTTTACGGTCCGCGGGGCGAACTGCGGGGTGCGCTGCTCAAGGACGGCACCTCCATTCGCATGCCACCGCACGCAGCCGAGGCGCTTGCCGATTATCTTCAGCCCGAAATTCATGTGCGAGCCTGGGGCCACGCAATCAAGACGCGATACGGCATGACCATCGAAGTGAGCGATCTCGCCATGCTGATCGACGCTCCCGCGTCGTAGCCGCGGGAGTCACTGCCGCGATAGGGCCAGCGGCCCTATCGATCGTCCCGCTCAATTCTTCTGCGCCTTCTCAGCGCTGGAATGCCGTTTGCGCTTCTGATGAACATCCCCGTTCGCATGAACGCCTGGAAGTCCGCAAAGGACCGCTGCTGATGGGGCGAAAGTCCGTTCTACCACCCGCATTCGCTATGAGAGGTCGATCATGCGCGCAGAGTATAAAGGCTGGGTTATCGACCCGACACCCGATGAGTACTTAGGCAAGTACTTCGCCCGCGCCCGGATAACGTGCGGCCAGGCGGGGTCGGCTAACGAGCCGGAGATGCATATCGAACGCGATATTGCGTGGTTTGAATTCGAGGATCAGGCGATCGAATGCGGCTGCCGTTGGGCATTCCGCTGGATCGACAGTCGGGTTGGCGGGCCCGACTTTGTCCACAACGATTCGTCGATCCTTCCTGACATAAGCCGATCTTGAATATCAATCTTTTAAGCAGGCAATAACTCTGATCGTTTAACGAAAAATCAGATAAATAATGACTAGAACAAACAACGGAACACCCAGTAGCCAACCAATTAAATAAGGCATTATCGTCTCCAGAAATTGTCGAAGAACCGCTTCGCTGATACACCGTATTCGCATCAGACGTGCCCGGTTAGCATGATGACCCGTCGCTTACGCCCTTAATTTTCATGTTGCAGGGCAGCGACCGGAAGCCTATAACCATCCATGTGGATGTTCAGGGGATGGAGAGTGAAGAAGGTCGCAGCGACTGCCGTGGCCCGTCCCAAAGGCGGTGAATCGGAAAAAATCACGATCAATCTTGGCCCCGTCGATCTGGGGCAAATCGATCTGCTGGTCGAAGAAGGCTTTTATTCGAACCGTACGGATCTCATACGCACCGCAATTCGTAACCAGCTTGCGATACACGCTGCGGCCATGAGTCAGACGATCGAACGCCGCGCACTCGTACTCGGCATCCAGCATTTTTCCCGCGACGATCTGGAGGCGCTGCGCGTGGCGCACGAGCGCCTGAACATTCAGGTATTGGGGCTGGCCAGCATCGCCGACGATGTGTCCGTCGAACTCGCGCTCGCGACAATCGAGAGTGTCGTTGTGCTGGGTAGCTTCCACGCTTCTATCGCCGTCAAGGCGGCGCTCGCCGACAGGATCCGCTAGCCCAGCGAATTCTGGCACTCACCGGACAGGTCATGAAACTGAATGAAGGTTTTCTGGATTCAATGCGTGAAGCGATGATGCTATTGCGTACGCGCGGTCCCGCCGAGGCAACGGAAATCATCCAGCGCGCTTTACGCCGCGAGCCGTCGCGCGAGGCGCCCTATGCCGAAAGAACCCAGGCGCGCGGCGAAGTGCTTACGCCCCCTGCATCCACACGATCGCCCCCCGTAGCCCGGCGCCAGAAAAATCCCGATGTGGAAGATCGCTGCCATTTCGACACGCTCAGCTATTCGAATGCAGCGGGACAGCGTCAATATCGACTATTCGTGCCGACAACCCCTGTGGACGAACCCAAGCCGCTGATTGTCATGTTGCACGGTTGTACCCAGAATGCCGACGATTTCGCAGCCGGAACGCAGATGAATACGCTTGCCGCGGCGCACGGATTACTTGTCGCTTATCCAATTCAGCCGCAGCAGGCCAATCCGTCAAAGTGCTGGAACTGGTTCAAGCCCGCAGACCAGCAGCGCGACAGCGGAGAGCCGTCAATAATTGCGGGTATTACGCGCGATATCATCGCGACACATGCCGTCGATCCAGCGAGGGTGTATATCGCAGGCCTTTCTGCTGGAGGTGCGATGGCGGCGGTGATGATTGATCAGTACCCCGATTTATATGCGGCGGCCGGCATCCATTCTGGTTTACCGGCAAAGTGTGCGCACGATCTTCCCTCCGCACTGGCGGCCATGAAAGGCGGTGTCGGTGCGCGCAGGTCCAATGCAGCGTTGCCAGCTCGGCCCGTGATTGTATTTCATGGGGATGCGGATGCGACTGTCGATGTGGCGAACGCCGCACGGCTTGTCCATGGATTTAAAGTAACCGCCAAACGCGATGGCGAAACGCCAGACCCCGGACACAGAAAACGTGGCAGTACGGTGACGTACCTGGTTTCCAGCGCCGGCGTGGAAGCGGAATTGTGGACCGTGCATGGCGCGCCCCATGCCTGGGCGGGCGGCGACACCCGCGGAAGTTTTACGGACCCCGCCGGACCTAACGCGAGTGCCGAAATGCTTCGCTTTTTTCTCGATCATCCAAAGCGATAAACAAGCGTCGGCAACGAGGGGTTAGAGCACAACGGCACAGTGAATGCTCCCCTGCATGACTCCCTGCCGTTTGTGCGGCGCGCTTTGGTCGGTCAGTCGATTACTTCAATCTGCACGCCGCAGCAGCAAAAGGCAGATTGAGAGCCGGGTTTTGCGAAGTGAGCGGGCTGGCCTGACACGCGTGCGCGTGCCGGGTCAGTTGTCTGCGGCGTGCACGCGGCCTCAAGCGCCAATCGCGCAGCCCATGTACCATACGGCGCTCGCGCCTCAAGCAATCAAAAGAACGCTGGGCACACCGCTTTCAATCGTATCTGCCGGAGAAATAGACCCGATGTCCACCGTCACCTCGCCCGAGACGTCCGCCGCCGCTCAACGTGCCCTCGAAACGCGCTATGGCACGCCCTGGAGCGCGCCACTACCCGCCTGGAACGAGACGCTCGACTCGCTGCTCTCGCACCGCTCGGTGCGCAATTACGCGGACAAACCGCTTCCCGCCGGCACGCTCGAAACGCTGATCGCCGCTGCGCAATCGGCTTCGACTTCGTCGAATCTGCAAACGTGGAGCGTGGTGGCGATCGAGGATCCGCAGCGAAAGGAGCGACTGGCGACGCTCGCCGGCAATCAGTCGCAGATCCGCGAGGCGCCGCTCTTCCTCGTCTGGCTCGCCGACCTCAATCGCCTTGAAGCCGCGGCCGGGCGCACCGGTGCAAGCGCCGAAGGTCTGCACTATATGGAAACGCTGTTCGTTGGCGTGATCGACGCGGCACTCGCGGCGCAGAATGCCGTGGTGGCGCTAGAGTCGCTCGGCATGAGCGGGGTGTATATCGGCGCGATCCGCAATCAGCCCGAGCAGGTGGCCGCCGAACTGGGCCTGCCGCCGCGCGTGCTGCCCGTGTTCGGCCTGTGCGTGGGTTACGCGGACGAATCGCGCCCCGCGCAGATCAAGCCGCGCCTGCCGCAGCCGGTCGTGCTCCATCGCGAGCAATACGACGCGCCCTCGCAGGAAGAAGGCATCGCCCAATATGACGAAGTGATCGGCGGCTTCCAGACCGCGCAAGGCCAGAGCGCGGCGGGCTGGACCTCGCGTTCGCTCGCGCGCTGGCGCAGCCGCGAGTCGCTGCATGGCCGCGATCGTCTGCGCGACGCGCTCAACGCCCTCGGTTTCGAGCTGCGTTAAAGCACGCCAACGAGCGAATCCGTTGCGTTCACAACGACATTGAGCAAGGAAGGATGCAGATGAAAGTTGCCGTCATGGGCGCCGGCGCGGTGGGTTGCTACTACGGTGGCATGCTCGCGCGCGCAGGCCACGATGTGGTGTTGATCGGGCGCAGCCAGCACGTCGAAGCGATCGAACGTGATGGCCTGCGGCTCGAAACGCAGAGCTTCGACGAACGCATCGGCGCGCCTCATCTGCGCGCGAGCGCCGATGCCAGCGCCGTCGCAGGCGCCCAGCTCGTGCTGTTCTGCGTGAAGTCGACCGACACGGTGAGCGCGGGCAAGTCCATCGCGCCTCATCTGCTGGACGACGCGCTCGTGCTGACGCTGCAGAACGGCGTGGATAACGCCGAGCGGCTGCGCACGGCGATCACCCAGGATGTCGCCGCAGCGGTGGTCTATGTGGCGAGCGAAATGGCCGGTCCTGGTCATGTGCGCCACAACGGCCGCGGCGAGCTGGTGATCGAACCATCACGCAGTGGTGAGAACAGCAGCGAAACCGTTGCGCGCGCACTCATCGCCGCGGGCGTGCCCACGGAAGTCTCGGCCAATGTGCGCGGCGCGCTGTGGGCCAAACTGGTGCTGAACTGCGCGTACAACGCGCTTTCGGCGATTGCGCAGTTGCCGTACGGGCGGCTCGTGCAGGGCGTGGGCGTGCGCGACGCGATGCGCGATGTGGTGGCCGAATGCAAGGCCGTCGCCCAGGCCGACGGCGTGACGCTGCCGCCCGATGTGGACGTGGCCGTGCGCCGTATCGCCGAGACCATGCAGGAGCAGTACTCGTCGACGGCGCAGGATCTCGCGCGCGGCAAGCGCAGCGAGATCGATCATCTCAACGGTTTTGTCGTGCAACGCGGCGAGGCGCTGGGGATCGCGACGCCCGCCAATCGTCTGCTGCATACGATCGTGAAGCTCGTCGAAGACAAGGCGCACGGGGCGATTTAAGCGCCATCCGGTGCGATCGCAACCGCTCAGCCGCCGGCCGCCTCGCGCTCGAACACCAGCAGCGTCGAGGTGGCCGACGCGTAGAGCTTGCCGGCCGCGTCCTTGATCGTCGCTTCGGTGAAGGCCGCGCGGCGGCCGATGGTCAGCACGCGGCCCTCGGCGTACACGGGGCCGGTGCTGGCCGTCATCGCGCGGTGATAGGCCACCTTCAATTCCAGCGTGGTATAGGCCTGGTTGGCGCCCAGGCGCGAATGCGCCGCGCAACCGCAGGCGGAATCGAGCAGCGTGGCCGCATAGCCGCCGTGCACGGTGCCGATCGGGTTATACGCGTGCACGCCGGGCACGCCTTCGAACACGACGCGCCCCTCCTCCACTTCCAGGAGCCTGAAGCCCAGCGTCTCGCCGATGGGCGCGACGCGGCCATTCGCGAGCATCTGCTGTAGTTGTTCGAGGCCAGTCAGGCCGGCGGGAAGTTCGGCAACGAGGTTCATGGGTAAGCGTCTCCATCGGTTAAGCGAGCTGCGTCCGGCAATCCCCGGCGCAGCGCATGGCGACATCCTACCTTGTTGCGAACGATCGTGCTTAAATGCCTTTCGGCGAATTTCCTCAGACGTATTCAGTACGTTTCGAGGTGCAACCGCCCTTCGCGCCTGAGCCGCTCCCACAACGCCGTCCAGTCGAGGCCATGCGATCCGGCGATGGCTTCGAGCGCCTCCAGCACGCCGTCCTCCATGCCACGCAGGCCGCAAACATAGACGTGCGTGTTGGCATCGTCGAGAAGCCGCGCGACATCGTCGGCGCGCTCGCGCATGGCATCCTGCACGTAGCGCTTCGGCTGGCCTGGTGTGCGCGAAAACGCCAGATTCGTATCGATAAACTCCCTCGGAAGATTCGTCAGCGGTCCGAAGTAAGGCAACTCCTCGCGCGTGCGCGCGCCGAAGAACAGCATGAGCCTGCCGGTCTCCTTGCGCCGACGCCGGTACTCCGTCATCGCGCGCATCGGCGCGGAACCCGTGCCCGTGCAGATCATCAGCAGGTGCGAATCCGGATGATTCGGCATCAGAAAGGTGTTGCCGAACGGACCGATCACCGTCACCACATCGCCTTTTTTCAGGTCGCAGAGATAGTTCGAGCACACGCCGTCGCCGTTTTCGTGCTTCACGCGCTTTACGGTCAGCGAGACGTTGTTGTAGCCGGGCCGCTCGCCGTCGCGCGGGCTGGCAATCGAGTATTGGCGCGCGTGATGCGCGCGGCCATCGGCGTTCATGCCGGGCGGTAGAATGCCAATCGACTGGCCTTCGAGCACCGGAAACGGCAGCGCGCCGAAATCCAGCACGATATGGCGGATATCGCTTTGCGCGGCGGCGTCGGTGAGCCGGTAATTGCCGACCACGGTGGCCATGGCCGGTGCCTTGTGCGTATAGAGCTGCACATAAGGCCGCGCCGCCGACCAGGGCGCGATGGTCGAGCCGCGCACGGTATCGGAGGCAACCGTCGGCGCATCGCTCTGTATCGCGGCCTCAGCAGGGGCATTCATATCCGCATCCTGCGCGGGCAACTCATCCCAGCCGAACTGAACGTCTACGCTATACGCTTCGCTCCTGAGCACATGGCGCCAGTTGTCGATCGCACCGGTCGGGCACGGCGGCACGCAGGCCATGCAGCCGTTGCAGACCTCCGCTTTCACGACGTAGTTGACGCCGTCGTGCGTGATCGCATCGATGGGGCAAGTCTCTTCGCACGTATTGCAGCGAATACAGATCTCAGGATCGATCAGATGTTGCCTGATTGTGTCCATCTCCACGCGTGTATCCATGGCCGCGCACGCCTCAATCGAAACGCACGTAGTCGAAATCGACGGGCTGGCGATTGATGCCCATCGCGGGCGGCGCGATCCAGTTGGCGAACTTGCCCGGCTCCGCCACGCGGCCCATCAGCGAAGCCACGTAAGCGCGATCTGCGGCGCCCGGCAGCCAGTTTGCCTCGTGTGCGGCCCATTGTGCTTCGTCGATCACGCGGCCGTCCGGCGCAACGCGCACGCCCGCGAAGGTGCCAATGCGGCGGTTGAATGCCTTGTGCGGCACGCTCAGGCGGAAATCGATCCCGGCCTTCTCCAGCACCTTGTTCCAGCGGTTCACGCCCGCCACTGAATCCTTGATGTAATCGTCGCGCAGCACCTCGTTCATGGCATTGAGCATCGGCACGTCGCGCTCGACCAGCCGACCGTCCTGCACGTCGAGCAGGCGATAGGTCTGGCCTTCGAGCTGATGATCGTCGTCGCGCTTCGTTTCCTCATAACGGCCTTTGAGGCCCGCGCTATAGAACGTGGCCGCATTCGACGAATGATCGGCGCCAAACAGATCGATCGTCACCGAATAGTGGAAATTCAGGTAGCGCTGGATCGTTTCGAGGTCGATTACACCGGCCTCGCGCAGGCGCTTCGCATCGTTCGTGTCCAGTTCGTTCATCACTTGCGCCGTGCGCTGCACCACGCGCGAGACGCCCGATTCACCCACGAACATATGGTGGGCTTCTTCAGTCAGCATGAACTTCGTGGTGCGCGCAAGTGGATCGAAGCCCGATTCCGCCAACGCCGATAACTGGAATTTGCCGTCACGATCCGTGAAATAGGTGAACATGAAGAACGCCAGCCAATCGGGCGTCTTTTCGTTGAACGCCCCCAGGATACGCGGATTGTCGTCGTCACCTGATCTGCGCTCCAGCAATGCTTCGGCTTCCTCACGACCATCGCGGCCAAAATGGCGATGCAGCAGATAGACCATCGCCCATAGATGCCGCCCCTCCTCCACATTGACCTGAAAGAGATTGCGCAAGTCGTACAGGGACGGCGCGGTCAGTCCCAGATGCCGTTGCTGCTCGACCGATGCGGGTTCGGTGTCGCCCTGGGTAACGATGATACGGCGCAGATTCGCGCGGTGCTCGCCGGGCACGTCCTGCCACGCGGCTTCGCCCTTGTGCGCGCCAAAGTGGATCTTGCGATCCGCGTCTCCAGGCGCAAGGAAAATGCCCCAGCGATAGTCCGGCATCTTGACGTGATCGAAATGCGCCCAGCCGCCCGCATCCACGCTTACCGCCGTGCGCAGATAGACATCGAAACCGTTCGAGCCTTCCGGTCCCATGTCGCCCCACCACGAAAGAAAATTGGGTTGCCATTGTTCGAGCGCGCGCTGCAAAGTGCGATCCTCGGCGAGGTTCACATTGTTCGGAATCTTGTCGCTGTAATTGATCGAGGCATTTAGCGTGGACATGTCGGTTCCTGGCGGTGATGGCGAAGTCAGACGCGGGCGGGGTCGAATTGCGCCTTGCTGCCCTTACCGTAGACCTTGAGCGCGCCTTTTTCGCCCACGGCGTTGGGGCGATTGAAGATCCAGTTCTGCCATGCGGAGAGTCGCCCGAAAATGCGCGTCTCCATCGTCTCCGGGCCGTTAAAGCGCAGATTCGCTTCCAGGCCCGTGAGCGCGTCAGGCGACATCGCGGCGCGCTCTTCCAGCGCAATGCGGATTTCGTCGGCCCAGTCGATGTCGTCGGGCGCGGCAGTCACGAGTCCGAGCGCTTCAGCTTCAAGAGGCTTCACCGCACGGCCGATCTGTGCGCGAGCGGCGTCCAGCGGCGCGGCTTCATCATAAAAACGGCGCGCGAGACGCGACTGCTGCGTCACCATCGGATAGAGCGTGAAATTTGCTTCGGATAGCGTAATAACGGGCTCTTCGTCTTCGTTTGACGGCAGCGCGGCCATATAGCTTCGATCGGCGGCGAACGCCAGTTCAGCCAGCGTTCCGGCGAAGCAGGAACCTGGTTCGATCAGCGCAAACAGCGAGCGCGACGACACGTCGATGCGCGCCAACGTGCGCCGCAGCATGCCGATGGTCTCGCGCACGAACCAGTGATCGCGATGCGCCAGCAAGGCCGCATCGGCCGCCAGCACCGCGCGCGCGTCGCCAACGGTCTTGAGGATCCAGGTGCCAATTTCCAGCTCGTTGGTGCGCATCGAAAGAATCGCATCGTCGAGCTCTCGCGCCATGCGCAGCGGCCACCACATGGCCCCAGCCGCAACCATCGCATCGATGTTGTCGATCCGTGTCGATGCGGCCAGATCCGGCGCTTTGACCGTGAACGTGGCGGTGCGTTTCGCGCGATCGATCGTCACGTCCACACATGCGTAGCTCAAGCCGTGGTCGTGCTCGACTCGCTCGATGCGCGTGAGCGCGATGCCCGCCACACCCGCGGGACGGTCGCTCTGCGCCGCCAGCGCCAGCGCGCGCGCCTGCACGGTCTCAGCGAAGCGATTGGGCTTGACTACGTCGTCCACCAGCCGCCACGCCTTCGCGCGTTCGCCGCGTATGCCTTCGGCCACGGTGCAAAAGATATCGGCACGGTCATGGCGCACGTGGCGCTTGTCGGTAAGACGCGTGAGGCCGCCGGTGCCGGGCAACACGCCGAGCAGCGGCACTTCCGGCAAGGCGACCGTCGAAGAGCGGTCGTCCACCAGCAGGATTTCGTCACACGCGAGCGCGAGTTCATAGCCGCCGCCCGCGCACGCGCCGTTGACGGCCGCGACAAATTTCAGGCCCGAATGGCGCGATGAATCCTCGATGCCATTGCGCGTTTCGTTGGTGAACTTGCAGAAGTTGACCTTCCAGGCATGCGAAGACAACCCCAGCATGAAGATGTTGGCGCCCGAGCAGAACACGCGTTCCTTGAGGCTCGTAACGACCACGCTACGCACTGCTGGATACTCGAAGCGAATGCGCTGCAGCGCGTCGTAAAGCTCGATATCGACGCCCAGATCATAGGAATTGAGCTTGAGTTTATAGCCCTCGCGTATGCCACCGTCTTCCGCGATATTCAGCCCGAGCGTGGCGACCACACCATCGACGCTCAGCGTCCAGTGTCGATATTGCGAGGGATCGGTGCGGTAATCGACCCGCTGGGAGCGGGCCGTATCCTGAAGCGAGTCGGACTGACAAGCGGAAGGCGGGGCAGTAGCAGCGTCTGCGGCGGCCATGGGCGTCTCCGGTATCGGGAACATCGCGGGAATGTGCCTCTCGTTGCTTTGAACGATAGTGCAGCATCCGACCCATGTAAAGCACTTTAGTGCATATCAAGCGATGCGAAACCTAGACAATGAAATGAAATGCAGGCCCCTCCTGCCCCTGCCGTGCTCAATCCGGCCGCACAGGCTCCGCGCCCAGACGCGCCGCCAGCCGGTCGCGCAATTGCAGATACGCATCGGCCAGGGTCTTTTCGCTGGTATCGAAGCGCATATCGGCGCGCGCATAAAGCTCGCTACGCCCTGCGAGGATGCGCTTGAGATCGTCCATCGCTTCGCTGTTGCCGGACATCGGGCGCAGATCGCCTTGCGCGATTACCCGGCGCATATGGTCCTCGGGCGCGGCCTGGAGCCAGACCGTGAAGCAATGCGCGAGCAAGGCGTTGAACGTCCCAGGCTCCGCGACGAGGCCGCCCGGCGAGGCGATCACGGCGCGCGGATGCTCCGCGATCACGGCCTCCAGCGCGCGCTGCTCGTAACGCCGGTAGGCGCTCGCGCCGTAAAGCGAATGGATCTCCGAAGGCGGGCAGCCCGCCAGTTGCTCGATCACGCGGGTCAACTCGACGAACGGCACCTTCAGTTCCTGGGCCAGCATGCGCCCGAGCGTCGACTTGCCCGCGCCGCGCAGGCCAATCAGTGCAATGCGCTCGTTGCGATGCGCGTCGGCGGGCGTCTGCTCGAACATATCCGCCAGCGCCATGCGCGCGCGCTGCAGCGCGTCCGGGTCGCGGCCCTGAAGCAATTCGCGGATCAGCAGCCATTCCGCCGACGAAGTCGTGACGTCGCCAATCACCTCGGCCAGCGCGCAGTTCAGCGTGGCCGCGATCTGCCGCAGCACCAGCACCGAGGCGTTGCCCACGCCCGACTCCAGATTGGCGAGATGCCGCTCGGACAGGCCGGTTTCCGCCGCCAGCGCCTTGCGCGTCATGCCGCGGCGCGCGCGCAGCATACGCACGCGCTCGCCCATTGCCGTCAGGAAAGGATCGCGCTCGCTGCGCGCGCCGCTGGTCGCGTCGGCCCCCTCGCGGGCCTGCGCGTTGTCCGTCACGTCGTTCGCCGGCGCATCGGCGATATACGTCTGCTTCATCTTCAGAGGCCTCTCAACCCGGTTTTATGTACTATAGTGCTTGACACGCACTTTGCTTGCCCCTGATTTTCCGCTAAAAGTCGTCCTGGCGACAAACCTCTTTGAAGATGCGTCACGCATCGCGTTCGGGCAAACGAGCATTTACCTGGCAATCCGTATCAATTCGAATCCCCCTGTACCGTAGCGCGACTCGAAGAAAACGACGGAGACAAGCAACGTGGATATCCAGACAGCGCCGACGCTTGCGGCGCTCGAACACACGCCCGCCCTGCCACCGCCCGCTCAGTTCAATTTCGCGGCGCATCTGTTCAAGCTCAACGCGGGCCGCAGCGCCTGGCCCGCCTATGTCGACGATCGCGACACGCTCTCGTATGGCGAGCTGGAAATACGCGCGCGGCGCTTTTCCGCCGCGTTGCGCGCGCTCGGCGTGCGGCCCGAAGAACGCATCCTGCTCGTGATGCTAGATACGGTCGAGTTGCCCGTGGCCTTTCTCGGCGCGCTGCACGCAGGCGTGGTGCCCGTGATCGTCAACACGCTGCTGGGCGCCGCCGACTATGTGTATATGCTCAGCCACAGCCGCGCGCGCCTCGTGATTGCGTCGGGTGCCTTGCAGGGCGTCGTGTGCGCCGCGCTCGACCAGACAGAAAGGCAGGCTGAACACGGCGCTTGTCGCTTCGCGTGCCGCTTCGTGATTTCCCAGCCGCTCGAGGACGGGCCGCCCATCGCGCGCGAGCATCACGTCCTGCACGACCTGATCGATAATGCGCCTGCCGCCGAACGCGCCGCGTCAACCGGCAGCGACGACATCGCCTTCTGGCTCTATTCATCCGGTTCGACGGGCAAGCCCAAAGGCACGGTGCATACGCATGCGAATCTGTACTGGACCGTCGAGACCTATGCGAAACCGATACTCGGCATTCGCGAAAGCGACATCGTGTTCTCCGCCGCCAAGCTGTTCTTCGCCTACGGACTCGGCAATGGCCTGACGTTCCCGCTTTCGGTGGGCGCGACCACGATCCTGATGGCCGAACGCCCCACCGCCGACGCCGTGTTCGCGCGCCTCGTGCGCCATCGCCCGACCCTGTTCTACGGCGTGCCCACGCTCTACGCGAGCATGATGGCCTCGCCGTCCTTGCCCGCGCGCGCCGACGTCGCGCTGCGCCTGTGCGTCTCGGCGGGCGAGGCGCTACCGCGCGAGATCGGCGAGCGGTTCAGCCATCATTTCGGCAGCGACATCCTGGACGGCATCGGCTCGACGGAAATGCTGCATATCTTTCTCTCCAACCGTCCCGGCGAAGTCGAGTACGGCACCACCGGCCGCCCCGTGCCCGGCTACGAGATCGAACTGCGCGACGAAACCGGCCGCCTCGTGCCCGATGGCGAAATTGGCGACCTGTATATTCGCGGCCCGAGCGCCGCCGTGATGTACTGGAGCAATCGCGAAAAGTCGCGCGCGACCTTTATCGGCGAATGGGTCAAGAGCGGCGACAAGTACCGGCGTCTGCCGGGCGGCTGCTACGTCTACGCGGGCCGCAGCGACGACATGCTCAAGGTGAGCGGCCAGTATGTGTCGCCGATCGAAGTGGAGATGGCGCTGGTGCAGCACGAGGCCGTGCTGGAAGCGGCCGTGATCGGCGTCGAGCAGGATGGGCTGGTCAAGACCTGCGCCTTCGTGGTGCTGAAAGCCGAAGCGCGTGTGCCACCCACGGCGCACGCCGAACTCGCCGAACTTGCGCTGGGTCTCAAGGCGTTCGTGAAAACGCGCCTCGCGCCGCATAAGTATCCGCGCGACATTATGTTCGTGGACGATCTGCCCAAAACCGCCACCGGGAAGATCCAACGCTTCCGTCTGCGCGAACAATTCCGCGCGCAGGACAGCGCAACCGGCTGAATCTGCCGCGTCCCTCCTCTTTCCCCAGAGGATTGAAAGCGATCCGCGATGTGGCCACAGATGCAGACCGCATCGCTCACTGCGCATTCTTGCGCGCGACATGCCGAAATGTGACATCGCCGCCCTGGCGATGCCACATCCACGCGTCACAATGATGTATTGTCTGCAACTGGCCGCGCCAGGCGCGGCAGCGGCGCATGCGGCGCGCCAGCGAGTCCACCACGGGAGACCACCCGGCCGCACGCAACCCTCACGCAAGCACAGAACGTGGGCGGTTACCGCCTGGCCACAGCGTGGACGCATGATCGCCAACCTGTGAACGGGTCGGACTGCGGACCAGGCTGTGATGCACGCGGCATCGAATTCCGGCATCGAAACATGAGCGATTCCACCCTGATGAACGTATCGAGATTCACATCGCGCGCGCGGCGCGGTTGCGCATCGCTCAAACCGCGCGTGGCGCGCGCATTCGCGCCGGCACTACGCAATCTGCTCTATATCAAGCGGCGCATGCGCCCGCTTGCGGTGGTCGCGAGCATCGGCTTTCCGCTGTACTACTTCGTCTGGAAAGACCTCTTTCCGCAGCCCTATGAGAACCTGTGGCTGCGCCTGGTCGGCGCTGCGCTGTTCGTGCCGATTCTCGCTTTCGAGCGCTGGCCCGCCTCAGCCAAAAAGCTGCTGCCGTGGTACTGGTACCTCGCCACGCTCTACGCGCTGCCGTTCTTCTTCACCTTCATGCTGCTCAAGAATAACGGCAACGATGTGTGGGTAGAGAGCGCCCTGATCGCGGCCTTCGTGATGGTGCTGCTGCTCGACTGGCTCATGCTCGTGCTGCAGTTTCTCGTCGGCATTGGTCTTGCGCTGCTTGCCTATGTACTCACGACCGATCCGATCGTGCTCAATGCGAACTACCTTACGCATCTGGCGATCTTCTCGTTCGCGGTGGCGATTGGCGCCGTCGCGAACTACGATTCCGACCGCATCCAGATCGAACAGGAGCGCGCCATGCTGGCCACCGCGGGCAGCGTCGCACACGAATTGCGCACGCCGCTCGTGGCGATTCGCGTGGGTGCGGCCGGCCTGATGCGTTACTTGCCCGCCCTGCTCGATACCTATGCGCTGGCACAACGCAGCCGCCTTCCCGTACCGAAAATACGCGCCGCGCATCTTTATTCGATGCAGGGCGTAGTAAGCCGCATTGAGCAGGAGGCACTCCATTCCAATGCCATTATCGACATGCTGCTTGCGACCGCTCGCTTCACCGGTGGCAGCATGCAAAATGCAACGACGTGTTCGATTGCGCATTGTGTCGAAACGGCATTGGCGCGCTATCCGTTCCGCGAGGGCGATCGCGCGCGCGTGCACTGCAATCTGCGGCCGGATTTCGAATTTATGGGTTCGGAAATGCTCACGGTTCACGTGTTATTCAATCTGATGAAAAATGCATTCCGGCATATGGGGAGTATCGCAGGGGCTCATATTGCGATCCGGCTCGAAAGCGCCAATCGCGTTAATCATCTGATTTTCAGCGATACGGGCGCCGGTATTTCATCAGAGGTCTTGCCGCATATCTTTACCCGCTTTTATACTTCTTCCACCACCACCGATGACGTGGCGCTCGGAGCAGGAATCGGGCTGGCATTTTGCCGCGATGTCATGCAAGCGATGGGGGGAGCCATCGCCTGCTCTTCGGTGAAAGGCAAGTACACCGAGTTCGTTTTGACATTCCCAGCGCCATGACGAAAGACACTCTGAAAGCCATTCAGCCCCTCTCCTGGCCGACCACCGCCGCGTTCGTCGATGACAGCGCGGCCTTTCTGTCGAACCTGAGCCTGCAACTCGATCCGGAACTGGCATTCCGGCTCTTCAGTTCGCCCACGGAGGCGCTGCGCTTTCTGAACGGTCGCGCGGCACTGGACCAGCCCGCCTCGCCCATCTTCAGCCCCTATCTGGACCGCACCGAGGAAAACGATGCGCATCAGGTGATCGCCATGCGCGTGGATGCGATTCGCTCGCTCGTGCATCGGTCAACGCGATTCGAGTCGGTTTCGGTCGTGGTGGTCGATTACGACATGCCGGAACTCAACGGCATCGAATTCTGCCGGCGCCTGGCCAATCCGGCGATCAAGAAAATCGTGCTGACCGGCAAGGCGGACGAACATGTCGCCGTGAAGAGCTTTAACGAAGGCGTGATCGACCGCTTCATCCGCAAGCATGAAATTGACGCAGTGGAAACCCTGAATCAAACGATTCGAGACATGCAGGCGGCATTCTTCGACAAGACCTGCAGCGCGGTGCTCGATGCGCTCGCGGTCTCCGAATATGCATTCCTCAAGGATTGTGGTCTCGCCAGGCATGTGCAGGGCATATTCGAATCGCTCGGCATCGTCGAACACTATCTCTCGTATCAACCGCACGGCCTGTTGATGTTCGATGCCCAAGGCTGCTCATACCTGCTGATCCTGCACACCGACGAATCGCTGCGCGGCGTGCGTGAAATCGCCGTCGAACAGGGCGCCCCGGCGGCGTTTCTCGACGAACTCGACAGCCATCGCGCGGTGCCCTACTTCTGGCGCACCGAAGGCTACTATCCCGCGCAGTGCGCGGAATGGCAGCCGTACATGCATGAGGCGTCGGTTTTCGAAAGCGACCGCCGTTATACCTACGCGATCGTGAAGAAACCGGCGGGATTCGCGCTCGACAATGTGCTGCCTTACGACACCTACCTGCAGCAGGTCGATCGTGAAATCCAGACGGTGTGGGATTCACACTGAATATTCCCACACCGCCTGCGCCAGCTTCAGGCAAGCCTCAATAGAAAGCTCGCGTCATCAGCGTCGCTTCCCGTCAACTCAAGCCGCCACCGGCAGATCCGCGAGCACCGGCGCCTGACGCACGCGCGCACGGCCTGCGCCGCGCTCGACAAGGCGGCGCGTAGACGGCCAGTTCCACATCTGCACTTCGTCGCGAATCGCTTCGCACGCATCCACAAGACGCTCAAGCTCCGACTCTGCCAGCGCAGCATTGATCGAAAGCCGCACAAGCGAGCGGTTGTGCGCCGTGGCCGGCGCGCAGAACACCGAACCAAAAATGCCGCGCGCCTCCAGGGCGTCGCGCAGGATGATGGTCTGCGGCTCCGGCCCGGCTTCGAGCGCGATGATCTGCGTTTCGCTGCCATTGAGGTTGTAGCCAAGCGCTGCGAGCCGCGAACGCAGATAGCGCGCGTTCGCCGCCACTCGCGTGCGGCGCCAGTCGTCGCGCTCGATCACAGCGAGCGTGGCCGCCAGCCCCGCCGTTTCATGCGGCAGCAAGGTGGAACTGAAGATGGCCGGCAACGCCTCGCACTTGAAGTATTCCTGAAAGCGCTTCGAACACGTGACAATGCCCGCGCGCCCGGCAAACGCCTTGGCGAGACTCGCCGTGCGGAAGTGCACGCGATCGCCCAGCCCGAGCTGCGCGACGAGTCCGGCGCCATGCGGCCCATGCGTGCCGAGCGAATGCGATTCGTCGACCACGAACACGCAGTCATACTCCGCGCAAACCTGGGCAAACGCTTGCAGCGGACACACGCTGCCATTCGT
This sequence comes from Paraburkholderia sp., assembly GCF_035948235.1. Taxonomy (GTDB): domain Bacteria; phylum Pseudomonadota; class Gammaproteobacteria; order Burkholderiales; family Burkholderiaceae; genus Paraburkholderia. The sequence continues at coordinate 29,141 of NZ_DASZJJ010000011.1, forward strand.
GCTGTACACCGAATCGACGATCACGATGCCGGGTCCATAGCGCTGGATGCGCTGCTCGAGATGATCGACATCGTTGTGGAAGAAACTGATTGCCTTCGCGCCCGCGCTACGAATCCCTTCCCAGAGCGACATGTGCGCCATCATGTCGACGTACACCGGCGTCTGCGCATTGGCAATCGACTGGATCAGGCCGGTGTTGGCCGCGAAGCCCGACTGGCACAACACGCTCGCTTCAGCGCCCATATAGCGGGCGAAACGGTCTTCAAGCTGCAATTGCGGACAATCGTCGCCGTGCAGGAAGACGCCCGACATCAGCAATCCGTTGCCATCCGCACGGATCGTCGAGCACATCGCGTCGAGAATCTCAGGGTGACGCGCAATCGACAGATAGTCGTTGCTCGACAAATGCAGCGCATTCGCATCGGGAACGCGGCCGCGCATGATGTGGCCGCCCCCCCAGCTTTGCTGCACACGTTCCCCGTAGTAGCGGTCCACGCGCGCAGCGAGGAAAGCCGGCAGCGCGGCGTCGTTGTTGTGCGCATCCCGCCAATTGTTATTGGTTACTTGCATCTCAGGCTCCTTGTGGTTAATGGCCGCCTCCCCGCAGGCGACTTCCCGTCAGAAGACCGTTGGGATGGCTGGCCGGTAATAGGCCCACGCCGGCGTGACGCGCGCGAACGAAGCTCGCGCGGACACACCGTGCATGGACGCTTGAATACGGAAAAATCGAAGACCGATGAATGCGCGCAAGGCGCGCAAATTGTGGGAAGCGCACGCATGAGAGCGGGGCCCGCGCGGGCTGCGCCAGCGGCTACGCCCGCGCCCGGATGCATCGGCGTTGCGCGCGCATGCAAGGGCGCACGAGAGCGTGCGCGGCGCGCTACAGCGCGCGGGACCGGCTGGCGCCACGGGCCGCATCAGGGGGCCGTGGTGCGCCTTGTTTCGTCGATGCGTCGGGCGTTCGCGCAAGAGGCAGCGGTTTTTGCAAGCGAAGCGAAGTGAAGCGATTCGCTCGACGCGATGAGCGAGCGCCTCGACATCCGCACGACTCCCGCTTCGCGTGATCGCCACTGGGTACCAAGATTGAGACGCCTGCCCGAAGGATCCGGTGCTTGCCGCGACAGCGCGAGCATGGGGGCTGCGCGGCCGGCTGGAGTGAATGTTGCGTAAAAGCTCGCTCACACCTTTTGATAATTATCGTTTAAAAACAGCGACGTGGCAGATTTCATCTGCAACGAGATCTATTACGCATAGCGAAACGATTGCGCGCTGTCGTAGCGCATAAGATGCGGAAAACCAGACGGTCTAGCGCCAGGTTTTTTTAACCATTGCGCATTGCTGTCAGCCGGGTGACCTGAAGCCAGAATGAATCCGGCGGACTCATCATCCGCCGGAAAGCTTGCCGGTTTCTCTTTGAATTCTTTATGACACCGGCTTTGGATGTTTTACTTTCGCGCAGTCAATCAGGGCGCTGGCTGCGCCGTCACCACCCGATCGCGTCCGCGTGTTTTCGCTTCATAGAGCGCCGCGTCCGCGCGCGCCATCAGGCTGGCCAAGGTATCGCCGGATTGCAGGACGTCCACGCCCGCGCTGAAGGTCAGCCCAGAATGGGTCAGCCCCGGCGTCTGCGCCGAGTGCGCTGCAGGGTTAGCCGGCGATTGCGCCTGCACCTGCAACGGCGTGTCGCCGCCGCGCCGCACCGCGAGCGCGGCCACGCGCAGCGCATCCAGTCGCATCACGGCGTCTTCGCGTGTGATCGCCGGGAACAGCAGTGCGAACTCCTCGCCGCCCAGGCGGCCGAACAGATCGCTCTCGCGCACGCCCGTCGCCACCACGCGGCCAAAGTGCGCCAGCGCGCGATCGCCCGCGGCATGGCCGAAGTGGTCGTTGATGGACTTGAAGTGATCGATATCGACAATCGCGAGCACGACCTGCATACCTTGCGTGCGCGCGGCTTCGATCATCGCGCCCGCATGCGCAACGAAGGCGCGGCGCGTCAGTGCGCCCGTGAGTTCGTCGCGGTTGGCGAGTCGCTCCAGCCGCTCCGCCATACGGTCGTGCGCAAGCAGCACCATGCCGATGGACAGCGAGGGCAGCACCAGAATCCCCAGCGCGAGCCAGACGACATTGAGCGGCGTGGCGACTAGCAGCGTGCTCTGCTCGACCATGCCCGTGCCGTAAGTCAGGCCGCGCAAGGCATGCGCGAAAGCGCCCACCCACGCGGAAACCGTCACGAAACGATAGCTGTAGACCGGACGCCCAGGCGGGCGGTGGCGCATCGCCATCCAGCCGATCACCGCGTAAATCGCGGCATGAAATGCCGAAACCAGCGCAATGCGCGCGGCCAGGCTCGGCTCCACCCAGTACCACCAGACCATGCCGATCGCGACCACGCCGCAGCCGATGCGCGCGAGCGGCGCGCGGGCACGCAAACCGAAGAATTCGCGGCAGCCCTCCAGCACGCGCGTCACCGCGACGGCCAGCAGGGTATTCGACGCGAGGATCGTGAGCAGCGGCATCCCCATGCGCTGCATGCCCGTGAGCACGAGCGCCACGCTCGCCAGCACGTATGCGCCGATCCAGCGGCTCACGCCGGGAATGCGCGCGGGCCGCAGCGAACCGAGAATGGCAAGACTCATGATGCTCGAAAGCACCGTGACGAGGAGGATATTGACCGGATCTAGCATGAGCGGCGCACGACGCAAGGTCTGGGGGCGGCGCCTGGAATCGCGCGCCACGGGCCAATAAAAAGGGGCCCGCAACAGTTTAGGACAGAAACTTTAAAGAAATCGCGTCGGCATATGAATTTATGCTTTTCAATAGCGCCAAATCGTTTGCCTCGATTTAACGGGTAAATAGTTCCGATTGGAATTTTCCGGAGCAATTTGATTGCATGCGCATCAAATTGATTAGCGTTCATGCAGGACCCACGATGCAAAAACCATAATCGGCGCTTCACGGGCACAGCATCTGCTGTATTCAATTGGCTTACTCGCCATTACCTGCAGGAGACGCTCATGCCCACCACTCCGGTTTCTTCGACGCCGGCCTCGCCCGGCAATCCACGCGAGGCGCTGGTCGACCGGGTTCAGCGCGCCGTCAACGACGTGTCTTATCCCGCGCACCCCGGCACGCTGATCGACGCGGCCACGCAGGAACACGCGGACCCCGAGGTGCTCGAAGCGCTGCGCCGCCTGCCCGACGAAGCGTTCGGCAGTTTTCCCGAAGTGTCGGCCTCGATTGTCGCCGCGCTCGACGCGCGCGCCCTGCCGCGCCGCGAAGTGCCGGGCTGAAGGCGTTCATCAATGCGCACACTCGGGCGTGCCGAAAAGCGCTCATGCGTGCGCCAAGGGAGGATCGCCATGAATCCGATAAAAGCCATGGGAACAGAAATTGCGCGCACCGCCCCCATCGCCAGGCAAAAGCCTGACCCGGCCGGCGCCAGCCGCCGTCGCGAAAAAAGTCAAAACTCCGGGAAGGACACGGGCGCGCGCCGCCCAGGTAAACGACGTATGGCTACCGTTTTACTCGTCGACGACGACATCAATACATTGAATGCCCTGAGAGAACTGGTCGGACAGGAGGGTTATCGGGTCAGAACGGCCGGGGATGGCCTCGATGCGCTCAAGAGCGCACTGGCCGAGCCGCCCGATGTCGTGATCTCCGACTGCATGATGCCGCATATGGACGGCCTTTCCCTGATGCGCGAAATGCGCGCCAATAGCGTGCTGGCCGACGTGCCGCTCGTGCTCGTATCGGCCTTGGTCACGCCGCCGCCGGACGCGGATGTGGTCGGCTTTTTGCGCAAGCCGTTTGCCGTTTCGCAACTGCTCGACATGCTTCATCGCATTGCCGCGCCCTGATTGGGCTGCGGAATTCACGCGCAAGGTATGCGCGATGCGCATATAGCAACGGGATCCTGTCGATCCGGGAGAACTAGCATGAACGACTACGCAGGACGCTCGCAGGACGATCGCGTTGCGCAACGCAAGCACGAAAAGCAGCGCGCCCAGGAGTCGCCGGGCGGCGAGATGGCGGTACACGGAACCGAGCCCGACCGCACGCACAGTTGCGGCGAACTATCCGAGCGCGGCAAGGAAGTCTGGCGCCGCGGCGCGGGCATCGATGGCGGAGGAAAAACAGGCTGATCGGACTATGGATGGAGATCATGCGCGGCGCGTGGATAGATAGTCCGCGTGCCGCGCGCCTTGTGATCAAAGCGTTGAACCTTTAACGCTGACGCTTTTCACGCGTGTTCTGGTTCACCTGGGCATCGTTTTGCGTGCGTTCCTGGTACGCGTCGCCGCCCCAGCGGTCGGTATCCTCCAGACCGCGCTCGAGGTCTTCATGCCCTTGCTTGCCGACCGAGCGCGGCTCGTGCGGGTGTTTCGTCGCTACCGGCTCGCCGCCTTCGTGGCGCGGATGTTTGACCGGAGCGTCGTCTTCGTGCTCCGTGCGCTCCGGCTGGGCGGGCGCCGACTTGCGCTGATCTTTCATGGCGAACCTCCGTACTGTTATAGGAACAGGCGGCGCAAGCCCGATGCCCGCATCTCGCGTTTTCGCTTCCCTTCCCGCCTTAATGAAACTGTCGCGCACGCACGGTAGAGTCGAGCCTATTTGCCATTCAGTTCCGCGTTCTCGCCCCGCCTTCAAAGCCCCGCCCCTCATCCCCGTCCCTCGTCCCCTATGCTCGCCCCGCAACTCGCGCCGCTCGTCGCCGCCTTCTACGAAACCGTCCGGCATGGCAGCATCACCGCCGCCGCACGGCATCTCTCGATCAGCCAGCCCACGGTTACCGCGCGTATCCAGCAGCTCGAAAAGCACTATGGCGTCGAACTGTTCCATCGGCGCGGCAGCCGCGTCGAACTCACGCAGACGGGCGCGGCGCTCATGCCGCTCATCGACCGGATGATGGAAAGCGAACTCGCGATCGATTGCGCACTGCGCGACGGCCGCACGCTGGACGCGGGCAGTTTCCGGCTGGGCACGACCGGCCCCTACTACATTCTGCCGGCCGTCGCGGCGTTTCGCCGCCGCTATCCGAACGTGCAGATTGGCATCGAGGTGGGCAATTCGAAGGAAGTGCTGGACGCACTGGTCGAATATCGCGTCGATGTTGCCGTGTCCTCGAATCGCGTCGATGACCCCACGCTCGCGCGCCACCGCATCGCGAGCGATTCGCTCGTGCTGGTGGTCGATCCGTCGCACGCCCTTGCGCAACGGCGCAGCACCGATCTGAACGTGCTCTCCCATGAAACGCTGCTGCTGCGCGAGCCAGGCTCGCGCACGCGCGACGCCACCGAGGCCGCGCTCAAGCGACGTGGCGTCACGCCCGCCGCGCTGATCGAAATCGGCAGCCGCGAAGCCATCTGCGAGGCGATCCGCCAGGGCCTGGGCTGCTCACTGATGCCTTCGGGCGAAGTGCCGCGAGGCGCGGCGCTGGCAAGCGTGCCGATCGAACCGGATGGCCCGGTCATGCACGAATATCTCTACCACCTCAAGAGCCGCACTAACGCACGCCTGATCGAAGCCTTCATGGGCGTGCTCGATGCGACGCCAATCGAGGCCGTTGACGCTTATGCAGATGCTTCGTAGAACGACATAGCTTCTTGCGTAGGGCATCGGCTTGATAAAAGCCGCCAGCACGCGTTCCGGGTACGATAGCTCCACCACGCCCCGTAACGACCTGCAACGAGCTGGCACCATGACCTCGAAGGACCGCCGTCATTTTCTGCGCGCCGCCGCCGCGGGCGCCACGCTTGGCCTCTTTCCTCCGGCCATTCGACGCGCGCTCGCGATTCCCGCGAATAACGTCACCGGCACGATTCAGGACGTCCAGCATGTTGTGATCTTCATGCAGGAGAACCGCTCGTTCGATCATTATTTCGGCACGCTGCCGGGTGTGCGCGGCTTTGGCGACCGCATCACGATCCCGCAGCCGCAGGGCGCGAGCGTCTGGCAACAGAGCGACGGCACCCGCAGCGTGCTGCCGTTTCACCTCGACAAAACGCGGGGCAATGCACTGCTCGCGGGCGGCGCACATGAATGGCTCGATGCGCACAGCGCCTGGGATCATGGCCGCATGACGCAATGGCCAAAGTCCAAAGGCGATACCTCGATGGGCTATCTGGACGCCGAAGATCTGCCGTTTCACTTCGCGCTCGCCAATGCCTTCACGATCTGCGATGCGTACCATTGCTCGCTGCATGGCGGCACCAATACGAACCGCCTGTTCCTGTGGACTGGCACGAACGGCCCCGGCGGCGACGGGTTCGCACCGCATGCCGTGGTGAACAACAACGGCTGGGACTGGCTCGGCCCCTCGGAGAAAGGGCTGCAATGGACCACCTATGTCGAGCGCCTGCAAAAAGCCGGCGTGAGCTGGAAGGTCTACGAAAACCAGCCCGACAATTACAACGACAATCCGCTCTGCGGTTTCGCGAGCTTTCGCAAGGTCCACGAATCGATCAGCGGCGCGCCCAATGCACCGTGGACGCCCGAAATCGAATCAGCCGCGCCGCTCTACAAAGGCATCGGCAATACCATGCCCGATGGCGGCTTTCTGCAGGCGCTCAAGGACGACATCGCCGCCGACCGCATGCCCCAGGTAAGCTGGATCGTCTCGCCGCAGGCCTATTGCGAGCATCCGGCCGTTTCCACGCCAAACCAGGGCGCGTGGTACATCCAGCAGGTGCTCGACGCGCTCACGGCACGGCCCGAAATCTGGAGCAAGACTGTGCTGTTCCTGAACTACGACGAAAACGACTGCTTCTTCGATCACGTCCCGCCGCCCGATGCACCCTCGCCCAACGGCGACGGCGGCTTTGCGGGCAAATCCACGGTCAGCACGAAACACGAATACTTCACGGTGCCCAACCCGCCCGGCGACGAAAAGCCGCTCACGCCGGACGGGCTGCCTTATGGCCCCGGCCCGCGCGTGCCGATGTTCGTGATTTCGCCGTGGAGCACGGGCGGCTTCGTCAACTCGCAGACCTTCGACCACACTTCCGTGCTGCGCTTTCTCGAACGGCGCTTTGGCGTGGAAGAGCTCAATATCAGCGCGTGGCGGCGCGCGGTATTCGGCGATATGACCTCTGCGTTTAATTTCAGCACGCCTAACGAAAAGACCACGACATCGCTTCCCACGCCGAACAAGGCCGCCGCCGACGCGCTCAACGCGCAGCAAAGCAAGCTCAAGCCAGTCCCGCCACCCACCGTGGCCGATCAGGCGCTGCCGCGCCAGGCGCGGCTCGCGCGGCCTTCGCGCGCACTGCCGTATCAGTTGCATGTGCACGCGAGTGTGAGCGCGCGGCGCGAAATTCGTCTCGCCTTCGTCAACGAAGGCAGCGCCGGCGCGGTCTTTCACGTCTATGACCGGCTGCACCTGGAGCGCGTGCCGCGCCGCTATACCGTCGAATCAGGCAAGCAGTTGAGCGACGCATGGACGGCCGACGCCAACCGCTACGATCTCTGGGTACTGGGCCCCCACGGCTTTCATCGCGGCTTTACCGGCGACGTGGCCGCCGCGCGCCACGGCGCGAATCCGGAAGCGCGACTGCGTTACGACCCGGCGAACAACGTCCTGACGCTCACGATCGAGAACAGCGGGCGCGAACCCGCCGCATGCAGCGTCAAGCCGAACGCCTATCGCACCGATGCGCCCTGGAGCGCCGCCGTACCCGCCAACGGCCGCGCCGAGCAAAGCTGGCCGCTGGGCCCATCGGGCGGCTGGTACGACTTCACGCTAAGCGCGGAAAACGGCGTCACGCGCCGCTTCGCGGGCCGACTGGAAACCGGGCGCGACAGCATCAGCGACCCGGAAATGGGGAACACCTGAACCGGACCTCTGTGGCTCTCGGGACATTTTATATCGATTGATTTAAAATAGAGCGTCTTCAACCCGATGGAGCCGCCATGGGCCGCCCCCGCGAATTCGACGAAACCCGCGTACTGGACGCCGCCTGCGGCGCATTCTGGGCGCGCGGCTACGAAGCCACCTCGACACGCGATCTCGTGAAAGCCACCGGGCTCACGCAGCCCAGCCTCTACAACGCATTCGGCGACAAGCGCGCGCTATTTCTGCGCGTGCTCGATCACTATCTGGAGCATTCGCTGCGCGAGCGGATCGTGCGACACGAAGCCGCTGCCACGCCGGGCACCGCCATCGCCGGCTTTTTCGCCGAGACCGTGCAGCGCTCGCTCGACGATCCGGACAAACGCGGCTGCCTGATGGTGAATTCCGGCCTGGAAGCCGCTCCCGACGACAACGAGCTACGCGACGCCATCGCCGCGGAAATCACGCAGATCCGCGACTTTTTCTTGCGCTGCGTCGAAGCCGGCCAGCGCAGCGGAGAAATCGCCAGAACAGTCAGCGCGCCGGAAGCGGCCCAACATCTGCTCGCGGTGCTGATGGGCCTGCGCGTGATCGCCCGCATTCATCCCGAACGCGAGTGGCTCACGGGCGCGGTCGCGCCTGCGCTCACGCTGCTCGGACTGTTGCCGGGCCAGACCGCGCATTGAGACCTTTTTTCGCCGTATGTCCTTAAGCCTGCACGAGCCGCCGAGCCGTGATACGCTTATAACTCCGATTCAATCAGTCGTGGTATAGCCATGTCTTACATCAGCACCGGCGTCGAGTACGGTTTGCACTGCCTGCTCTATCTGGCCGATCCCGAAGGCGTGCGCGAAGCGAGCGTGCGCGATCTGGCCGAGATGCAGGGCGTCTCCGTCGATTACGCCGCCAAGCTTTTCACGCGTCTGGCCAAGGCCGGTCTCGTTTCGGCCACCGAGGGCATTCGCGGCGGCTTCACGCTCGCGCGCGCGCCGCAGGCGATTACGGTGCACGATGTCGTCGAAGCGATCGACGGCGAAAAAGCCTTATTCGATTGCCGCGAAATCCGCGCGCAATGCGCGCTGTTCGACGACACCGCGCCCGCCTGGGCTACGCGCGGCACCTGCTCGATTCATGCGGTCATGCAAGCCGCCGAACGCAGCATGCGCGAGGAGCTGAAAAAGCACACGCTCGCCGATCTCGCCATGCGCGCGCATTCCAAGGCGCCAGCAAACCACGGCAAGCATGTGGTGCAATGGTTCAACGAACGCGCCGCGAACCGGCGCAGCGATCGAGCTTGAGAACAGCCTTGAATTGCCGACATAAAACGCCGGCGCAAAAAAACAGGCTCTGAAAAGAGCCTGTTTTTACGTTGCGGCCTGAATGGCCGCACCAGCGTCAATCTGCGTGAACGATCTCAAGCCACCACGATTCGACGCGGATCGGCAGCCGCCAGCACCTCGTCGCGATCCGCGCGCGGCGGATAGATCCATTCGGTGTTGATGCGTTGCTTGAGCTGCTTCGCTTCCTGGCCGCTCAGCTTCACTTCGCGCTCCCAGCCTTCCGTGTAGACCGCGCCCCACGGCCCCAGATCGAGACAGGTCACGTATTTCGGCTGGCTGTAGGCAAGCGTTTCCAGACCGAGCAGATCGGCGGCCGCATTGTGCCCCGCCGAGCGGCCCAGATTCATCGCGTGCTGGCACGACATCAGCGTGCGGTTGCCTTCGTCGTCGGTGGCCGCGCTGGCGACGTCGCCGGTTGCGTACACACCGGGCACGCCTTCAACGGCGAGATTGCTATCCACGTAGAGACGGCCGGCCGCGTCGCGTTGCGCGGGAATCTGCGCGGTCAGCGCGCTGGCCCGCACGCCCGCCGTCCAGATCACGGTGTTCGATTCGATACGCGTGCCGTCGGCGGTCGTCACGCCGTCGGCGTCGATGGCCGACACGCCGTGGCCCAGATGCCAGGTCACGCCCAGATCGCGCAGAGCCGTTTCGATCACAGGGCGCGGGCCCGCGCCGAGATCGGGGCCGATCGCTTCGTTGCGCTCCACCACTACTACGCGTACCGGCGTATCTTCGCCCAGCGCGGCGCGCAGACGCGCCGGCATTTCGGCGGCCGTTTCGATACCGGTGAAGCCGCCGCCCGCCACCACGATGGTGTTGCGCGCAGGCGTATCGGGCCGCTGCGCCAGATTGCGGATGTGCGTTTCGAGCGCTGCGGCTTCGTCCACCTGGTCGACACTGAAGGCGTGTTCGGCAAGACCGGCAATCGCGGGGCGGAACAGCTTGCTGCCCGTGGCCAGCACCAGACGGTCATAAGCCATCGTGAACGCGCGGCCTTGCGCATCCAGACCCGTGACTTCGTGGCGATTGGTGTGAATCTGTTCGACGGTGCCCTGCACGAATTTCACGCCCACTGCGTTGAAGATTTCCGTGAGCGGCGCCTTCATGTTCGCCGGGCCTTCCTCGTACAGACGGGGGCGCACGTGCAGATGCGGGTCCGGCGCGATCAACGCGATTTCGACATCGGCACGGCCGGCCTCGTCGATCAGACGCGCTGCGCTCAGCGCGCTCCACATACCGGCAAAACCGGCTCCGACAATCAGAATTCGCTTCGACATGGTCCACTCCTGAAGTTAGTTGCGTGAGTCCGAACCCTGTCGAACTACAGCATCTGGAAAAACGCATCGCATCGTCGCAACGCATAACTACGATTCTATGAGTCGTAGTTATGCCGCACAATGCGACTTTGTGAAACACACTGTTGACCGGAATAGCGATGATCGATAAGGACCACCAGCATCATTCGTCGGATCAATCGATTCAGCATGCGTGCGCCAGTGGAAATAAAAACGCCCGCGTGCTTGCGACACGCGGGCGTTTTCCATCATTTAGTTTGCGCTGCGAATTACCTTGCGTTGGCTCCGGAGCGTCGGCTCATGAGCAGATCTATAACGAATGCCAACGTCAGTGCGACCGCGCCGCAAGTAAAGATCAGCGCGTAATTTTCGTGCGTGTGTGAAAACAGATACGAGTAACCGTAGCCGCCCAGCGCCTGGAACAGCGCAAACGCCGTGGTCGCACGGCTCCACGCGGCACGCTGCTGCAGATGATCGTGCGGGATCAGTTCGTGGATACGGCCAAGCGCCAGCGGCACGATGCCGGGTGTGAAAGCGCCCAGTATCACCGTTGCCGTGAAGATCGCAAACGTATGGCTGGACAGCGCCAGTAAAGCGACGGCCACCGCTTGCCCCAGCAGCGCAAAGCGCCATGTCAGACGAAAGCCGATGCGGTCGGCCACCTGCCCGCACACGATCGGCCCTGCAATCGCCGCAATGCCGTACAGCACCCAGATATGCGCGCCGTTCGCCGCACCCTGTCCAAGCCCGCGCGCCACATAATCCACCAGCAGCACCATCACCGGCACGAGCCCGAGCGCGTTGGCGGCATATTGCGCATAGTGCACGCGCAGCGCACCCGTCGCGTGGAACGCCGCGTGATGCTGGCCATGCGGCGCGTTTGCATGCGCGGGCGACGCCGCCGGCGCATCGCTGCGCGGCCAGCCGAACCAGCTGATCGCCGTGAGCAGCAGCGCAATCACGCCCAGACCCATCCATGTCGCGCGCAGGCCGTGGTGCAGCAACCAGGGAATCGCAGTGCCCGATGCGGCAATGCCCAGCCCGAGGCCCAGAAAGATCATCCCGCTTACGAAGCCGCGCCGCGCGGGAGGTACGTGCGGCAGGATCGAGGTGGCCACGAGCACCATGATCGCGCCGCCCGCCACGCCCGAAGCCAACCGCCACGCGAAAAACCACGCGACAGACAACGGAAACGCGCAGGCGAAAAACGCCAGCGTGGCCGTCGCCATCAGGCCGCGCAGCGCAAGACGGTTACCCAGTGCATGCGCAATCGGCCGCCCTAGCAGCGCACCAAGCAGATAGCCCGCGAAATTGGCGGCGCCTAGCGTGACGGCCTGCGAAGCCGTGAACCAGTGCGCCTGGATCAGCGGCGGAATCAGTGGCGTGTAGGCAAAACGCGCCAGCCCGATGGCGACAAAGCTGCCGCACAGGCCGGCAAGCGTCGCGAACAGCGCATGCGCGTCGAGCCGGTCCGGCACCCGAACGCCCAAAGTGGAAGGAGTCGCGGACATGTTTGCTTTCCTCAAGTTTATGTATCACTTGATACAATACGAACGCATTCTATATCGAACGCAATAAAAAGCAAGCATGAAAGCAGCATTGAGCGCAGCGTTACCGGGCGCGCAGTACACTGCCCGTTCTTCATGAGACTGGAGCCAGCATGAAAATCGACTTGTCAGGAAAACTCGCGCTCGTCACCGGGTCGGCCGCGGGCATCGGTCTGGCCATCGCCAGAGGGCTTGCCGGCACGGGCGCAAGCGTGATCGTGAGCAGCCGCCACGAAGCCAATGTGCGCGACGCCGAAGCCACCGTGCGCGCAAGCGTGCCGGGCGCGCAGGTGCAGGGTTTCGTCGGCGACCTGTCGAACGAGGCGGGCTGCGCCGCGCTCGTGAAGGCGTTCCCGAAGGTGGACATCCTCGTGAACAATCTCGGCGTGTTCAAGCAGCAGGACTTCTTCGAGATCCCCGACAGCGAGTGGCTGCGCTTTTTCGAAACCAATGTGATGTCGGGTGTGCGGCTTTCGCGCGCTTATGCCGATGCGATGGCAAAACAGGGTTGGGGGCGCATCGTGTTCATTTCGTCGGAATCGGGCCTCAATATTCCGGCCGACATGATTCACTACGGCATGACCAAAACCGCACAACTCGCGGTGGCGCGCGGCCTCGCCAAGCGTCTGGCCGGCACGGGGGTGACGGTGAATTCCGTGCTGCCCGGGCCGACGCTTTCAGACGGCGTAGAGGCGATGCTCAAGGACGAAGTCGCGAAAACCGGCAAAAGCGCCGAGGAAGTGGCGGCGGCCTTCGTGCGCGAGCACCGCTCGTCGTCCATCATCCAGCGCGCGGCAAGCGTCGAGGAAGTGGCGAATATGGTGGTGTATGCGTGCTCCACCCAGGCTTCGGCGACCACGGGCGCGGCGTTGCGCGTGGATGGCGGCGTGGTGGACACGATCGCCTGAAAAACGTTCGCAATCCTGATTACGGTCAATCAAAAAAAACGGCCCGCGCATGGCAGCGCGGGCCGTTTTTTCGTCGTGAGACTGGTCAAGCGAATCAGGCGCTTCAACCTCGGCGCACAACGCCCAGCAACAACGTGACGAGAAACACCACGAGGAAAATGAAGAACAGGATCTTGGCAATCGATGCCGCGCCCGCTGCGATGCCACCGAAACCAAACACAGCGGCGATGATAGCGATGATGAAGAAAATGACTGCGTATTGAAGCATGATGTCCTCCAGTCTCCGGGTCACTCCGGGTTAAGGTCAGATGCCGCGCGCTTGCGCGGCAGGTAAAAACAGCGTGTTTTCCAGTTCGCCTGGTCCATCATTCAGCGTTGCAGCGGCTCAACCGTATGGGTCGGATCGAAGTCGGACCAGTGGCCGTCCTGCCAGCGCCCGTTGGCGCGCTCGATTTCCTTGCCGCCCGCCGCGCCCAATACGTGCGCGGCCTGTTGCTGCGTTGCCGCGCTCACATGCACGGCCACCAGCACACCTGATTCGCGCACGGCAGGCGTGCCATCGGGATCGTGGCCAATATCGGGCCGCCGGCCGCGACCGCCGCCGCGTGTCTGCCACAACGCGCCGGCGAGCGTGCCCACGTAGGCGCCCACGCCAGCGGCAACCGCCAGCACGAGCAGCGAACGTAAAAAGAGGAGCGAGAGAACGATGGCGAGAATCACGCCCACAAAGGCGCCCGCCGCCGCCCCCGCTCCTGCGCCAAGCGAAGCCCAACGCGATTGCGGATCGGTAAAGCGGTCGCCGCCGACCGGAAAGCGCGCGTGCTGGCCGCCCGGGTTGACGTAGAACAGCGACACGTCCTCATCGACGAATCCGTTGGTGTGCAGTTGGTCCATGGCCGCTTCGGCGTCGTTGAACGTCGTGAAACGGCTCGCTACGATCAGAGACATGTTGACCTCCTCGATGCCCGGTTCGAATCGCTCAGGCTCACTGCAGCGCGTCGGTGTCGCCGGGCAGATCGGGCAAATCAGGTGCGCGAAAGCGTCCGCTATGCAGCACCACCGGAGCGCCGCCCTGCTCGATGGCGCGCGTGCAGACCGTGTGGATGCGGCTCTGGCCGCGCTCGAATGCCTCGCGCAACGGCTCTTCGAGCGCCGACGGCGCACCGAAGTGATCCTCCAGCGCCTCCGCCGTAATGGCGCAATCGAGCGGCTCGCCGTCCACCTCGGCGACGAAGTGCATTTGCAGATTCGCGCCGTCGAATAGCGGCGGCTCGTTCCGGTAGTGGATATTCATATCGGTATCCTTATCGATTACGCGTCATGGTTCAGGCGGCGGCCTTCAGGCAGGCGATCAGTTCCGCGTTGAACGCGGGCAGATCGTCCGGCTTGCGGCTCGATACGAAATTGCCGTCGCGCACGAGGGCCAGCTCGTCATCGCCCGCTTCGGTCAGCGCGCGTTGCGGCTCGGTAAGCTCGGATTCCTCAAAGCCGTCCACGGCGAGGATGGCCACGGTGCAGTGTTTCAGTTCACTCGTCATTGCTGAGCTCCATTCGGTGCGTTTGGGCGGTATTCACTCAACCGCCTGCGCGCGTCGAGGCATGTTCCGCTCCTTGCGCAAGTGCGATGCCTGAGTCCGAAAGGCGCGGCGCAACGCCCGTTAAAGGACTGCGCCGCGTCCGCCTCGATTGGCGCATGGCTTATTGCGAGGAACTGGGCGAAGTGGAACCCGGCATCGTCGACGTTGCGCCATGGCCATTGGGCGTAGCGCCCGTTCCGGCACCCTGGCCACCACCCACGCCCGTCGTGCCCGGCGAACCATAGCCGCTGTTGCCATAGCCGTTCATGCTCTTGCTGTTGCTGTTGCTGTTGCTGTTGCTATTGCTGTCCGGCACCACGCCTGCCGCGCCCTGCGTATTGCCACCGCCAGCGCCTACGCCGTTGCTGCCGCCCATGCCGCCGCCGCTGCCCGCACCGGCGCTACCACCGGCCGCGCCCGCGGCGAAAGCGGCGCCCGACAGCGCCATCGCGATACTCACAGTAACTGCCTTGATGGTCGAGTTCATGATTGCTCTCCTTCGTAACGATCCGTGTGCAGATCCGTTTGTCGACATACGGCAGCGCCTCATGGCGTGCCGCGCGTACGCCACTGAAAGCGCAATCGATGTGCCACAGACGTGTCAGCCAGACGGGCCAGGAACGGTATGCGAAGGGGAGCCAGCAAGAAAAACGGCCCGCATTGCGCGGGCCTGAACAAGCATTTCGGAGATATTAATCAGTCATGCGAAACATGACCGGAGCGTAGCGATCACGCCTGATGCGTCGCCGGGTGCCAGCCGTTGCGCTGGAATGAAGTGGCGAAGAACAGCACCTGATAGCGGATCGAATTCGACCAATACGACCACGTATGGCCGCCGGGCCGCTCCGCATAATCGTGCGGCACGCCCAGCGCGATGAGCTTTTCGTGCAGGGTCCGATTCGATTGCACAAAAGAGTCGCTCACGCCGCAATCGATGGTCAGGGCGATCTGTGCGCGCTCGAAGGTATCCGCGCCTTCCACAATGGCGTTGCGCGTCCAGAAATCGGCATGGCGCGCGGGATTGCCGAATATGCGGTCGATGCCGGGTTCGTCCTCGCAGTTGCGCGGGTCGACAGCGCCGCTGATGCTGCCAGCAGCGCCGAAGGCCTCCGGATGATCGAGCGCGATGCGCAGCGCGCCGAAGCCGCCCATGCTCAGCCCCGTGATTGCCCGCGTCTGGCGCGTGGCAAGCGTGCGGAAGTGGGCGTCGATATACGACACGACTTCCGTGCCCACATAAGTTTCGTAGCGGCTTGCCGTATCGAACGGACTGTCGATGTACCAGCTTTCGTGGCCGCCGTCGGGCATCACGAGCATCACATGGTAGCGGTCCGCCAGCTTGCCGATTTGCGTGTTCGAGGTCCAGTCGGCGTAGCTGCCGCCCGAGCCATGCAGCACGTAGATCACCGGATAGCGAACCGCGCCGCTGCTGCGCTTGTAGTCGTCGGGAAGCACGACGGTGGCGTCGAACGAGCGATGCATGGCGGCGCTCGGGATCGACACGATACGCGTCTGGAAGGCCCAGGCGGGCGCGGCCAGCAAAAGCGCGAAAAGCGGCGCCAGGATGAACGCGAGTAACTTGAAGGGCTGGAACGCGCGGGCTGTCAGCATGAGTTAGTCGCTCTTGTTTTAACTGCCACGGAAGGCACGACGCCTGCGATGACTCTAACAAGGGCCACTTACAACCAAATTTCTACGAACCCTACGGCTTCCTTCACATTGCCCGCGCCTTCAGCCAGCGGATTCGCTCCTGCGTTTAGTCCCCATTACGCCGTCGCCGCTTCAGACGCCCTTGCGGTTCGCCCTCGTGCAGCAAGCCTTTCTGACGCGGCGTAAGCGGATCGGTCAGGCACGGCTCGGCGTCCAGATCCTGCTCGAAACGCTCCCAGATGCCCGCCGGCGTATTCGCCGATCCCACCCGCGTACCGATCATCAGGCGAATCTGGTTGGCGCGCCGGATCGTCGAGCGCAGCCGGTGGATCTCCCAAAGCAGCCGCAGCACGACCGGCAGCGGGCGCCGGTCGTAAATGTCGGCGAGTTCCGCCGCCGTGAGCGGCGGGAAATGACGATGATCCCGTCCCATGATTGCGTCCTGCTTTCCGGTTCATTCGGCGCGCCGAGTACTGTATATATATACAGGTTAGCACACGTAGGAATTTTCCTGGAGGATGTAAGAAATGGGGTCGGCCAGTGCTCCAGGAGCCGATTCACAGCGTCTAGGGAGACTGTCTCAGTTTGGGTAATGCTCTCTCGCGCAATGCCGAAGGTTTGGGATCATTTTGTTACAGCTCTTACCCCCTACTTCTGCTGGTGTTACAGAAGCCTTTCAGATTGCCCGCTATACTCCGCTCCATCTTAAAAATGAAATGGGTTCCACCATGTCGAAGAAATTCCTCCCGATGGTTGCGATTGCGGCGCTGGCCGCAGCGGTTTCGTTGCCCGCCATGGCCGGCGACATGAACAACGCGCTGGGCGGCGCGCTCGGCGGTGTGGCCGGCGCAGCGCTGGGCGGCGCGGTGGGCGGCAGCACGGGTGCGGTGATCGGGGGTGCGGTTGGCGGCGGCGCAGGCGGCGCGGTCACGTCGAACCGCCGCGAGCGCACGGGCGCCATCGTCGGCGGCGCGCTGGGCGGCGGCGCGGGCGCAGCGGCTGGCAATGCGATGGGCGGGCGCAGCGGCGGCCTGATCGGCGCGGCCCTGGGTGGCGGCGCGGGTTCGGCGCTGGGCGGCAATATCTCGCGCTCGAACTCCTACGCCGACGACTACTCGCGCGGCTATCACGGCAAGCATCACCACGGCAAGCGCCACCACTGGGATTGAGCGTCGGGGATGCCCCCGAGCTCGAAAGACAAACGGCACGGTTTTATCCGTGCCGTTTTTTTATCCGCGCTCGCTCGCGATAATCAGGCGAGCCTGAACACGCCCACCGCCTCGCGCAACTCAGCGGCCTGTTCCGCGAGCGCATGGGCCGCGGCCGAGGCTTCCTCGACCAGCGCCGCATTGTGCTGCGTGACTTCGTCCATTTGCGTGACGGCGACGTTCACCTGTTCGATGCCGGTGCTCTGCTCCTGCGAAGCGGTAGAGATTTCATCGACGATCACCGTCACGCGTTGCACCGCGTCCACCATTTCGCCGATCACGTTGCCCGCATCGTTCACAAGCGCCGATCCGGCGTCGATACGTTGCGCCGACGCCTCGATCAGCGCCTTGATCTCCTTCGCCGCCGCGCCACTGCGCTGCGCGAGCGTGCGCACTTCCGAGGCCACCACGGCAAAGCCGCGTCCCTCTTCACCCGCGCGCGCCGCCTCCACCGCCGCGTTCAGCGCGAGGATATTGGTCTGAAACGCAATGCTGTCGATCACGGCGATGATGTCGACGATCTCGCCCGAACTCGACGCGATACCGCGCATCGTCTCCACGACTTCACTCATCAGGTCCTTGCCGCGCGCGGCCGTGCCTGCCGCGTCGCCGGCCAGTTGCGCGGCCTGCTTCGCGTTCTGCGCGTTCTGGCGCACCGTGGCCGTGAGTTCTTCCATGCTCGCGGCCGTCTCTTCAAGCGAGGCCGCCTGGTCTTCCGTACGCGCCGACAGCCCGAGATTACCCGCCGCGATTTCGTCGCTCGCAGACGCCACGCCCTGCGCATGGCTGCGCACCTGGCTCACGACGCCCGCGAGACTCGACTGCATGCTCTTGAGCGCATCGAGCAACAGCGCCGTTTCGTCGCGCGCGCCCGCCTGCGCCTGCACCTCGAAAGCGAGATCGCCCTGCGCCACCGCCTGCGTGCATTCGAGCGCGCGCGCAAGCGGCTTCGTCACCGTGCGGCTGAAGAACCATGCGCCCGTCATGGACACCGCCAGCGCGGCCACCATCAACAGCGCGCTGAGCAGCGTCGCGCGATGCGCCTGCTCCGCGGCTTGTGCGGACACGTCGGCGCTTTGCGCCGCGATCTTGTGCGCGGCTTCGTCGAGCAAAGCTGCAGGCGCGCGATCGACGCCCGCCACTGCGTTATCGCCCGCTGAGGGATCGAAGCCCGCCGCCTTGAAGGCGGCGAGTCCCGTGCGATAGCCCTGTCCCATCGTCGCGTGCGCGCTGGCAAAGCGATCGATCAGATCGCGGCTTTCGCCTTCCGGCAGACTCGACTTGAGTTGCTGCGCGAGCGTGTCCACTTCGCGCTCGCGCGCCTCGAACGCAGACCAGTGCTTGTCGAGCATGGCCGGATCCTTGCCGCGCAAAAGCGTGTCCTTCCACTCCTGCACCTGCACCTTGAAGGCGAGCAGCGTCGCCATCACTGCGCGCTCGTTGGCCACGCTGTTCTGCACCGTCGTGCCATACACATTCAGCGACTGGTTCAGCGAATAGATTCCGTAAAACGCACCCGCAAACATCAGCAGGAGCGCCGCCGCAAAGGCGAGCGGAATCTTCAGGGTCAACTTCATCGTCATTTCCTTGCAGTTGGCTTGCGCGGCGTCGGCGCTAAAAGCGTGGGGGTTATACGCGGAACTGGCGCGGTGCAGAGATCATGCAGACCTCGCGGGAGGCCACTGCCCCGCCATGCTATCGGCATATGCGCGCAAAACTGAAGGGCGATAAATGACGGTTGTCGATAAAGATTTAATCAGACGAATTAGCTGACGAAATGCCTCGTCAGAAAGCGCAATAAATGGAAAGCGATTTCCGAAAGAAAAAGGCCCGAATGATTCGGGCCTTTTATTCTGCATACCAAATGAAATCGTTTTCGTCTTACTGCAAACAGACTAGAAATTGAAGTTATCGATATTCGACGAATCGAAAGTCGTGGGCGGCCCGAGAATCACTTC
>NZ_DASZJJ010000012.1:0-5451 GCF_035948235.1 Paraburkholderia sp.
CTCGCGCAGCGCGGCATGGCGATGCGCGACGCGGCTGCCGCCATTACGGTGAGCACGACGCTGCAGGCCGTTGCGCAGATCGTCTTCGCGGTGTTCGGCATCGCGCTCTTTTCCGCTTACGCCGCCAATGGCGCGCCGCGCGATCTCGGCCTTGCCGCCGTGATCGCCACGGTCGTGCTCGGCGGCATGATCGCCCTGTTTTACGTGGCGCAGCGCCGTGGCCTGTTTGGCCGCCTGCTGCGTCTCGCGGCCAAAGTGTTCGGCAAGCGCGACTGGTCGTCGCTTGCCACGCGCGCCGACGCCATCGACGCCGCCGTCAAGGAGCTGTATTCCGAACGCGGCCGCGCTGCGGCCAGCTTCGCGCTGAGCCTCGCGGGCTGGCTCGTCGGCACCGCGGAAGTGTGGCTCGCGCTGCATTTCCTCGGCCATCCGGTGGGCTGGATCGACGCGCTGCTGCTGGAGAGCATCGGCCAGGCCATCCGCGGCGCGGCGTTTGCCATTCCCGGCTCGCTCGGCGTGCAGGAGGGCGGCTATCTGCTGCTCGCGCCGCTCGTCGGCCTGCCGCCCGAAGCGGCGCTCGCGCTCTCGCTCACCAAGCGTGCGCGCGAAATCGTGCTCGGTTTGCCGGGCCTTCTGTATCTGCATTTCAGCGAACGTAGCTGGCAACGCCGACGCGCTCCGCGCGGACCCGCTGTCGAAATCGCCGATTGACCTTTTTCTCCCAAGGAACGTTGCGCATGCGCGCCATCATTCTCGCGGCAGGCCTCGGCCTGCGCCTTCAGCAACGCGCTGGAGAACAGTTTCCGAAATGTCTGCTGCAATTCGAGGGCGTTTCGTTGCTCGAACGTCATCTGCAGATGCTCGAATCGGCCGGTGTCACCGAAGTCGTGCTCGCGCTCGGCTTCCAGCCTGAGCTGGTCGAGGCCGAACTCAAGCGCATCAACTGGCCGCACAAGGTCGAAGTGGTGATGAATCCGCGCTTCGATCTGGGCAGCGTGCTGACGGTGCATCGCACCGCTGAAGCCATGACGCGCGGCGGCGATGTGCTCCTGATGGACGCTGACGTGCTCTACGACGAGCGCGTGTTCGCACCGCTGGTGGCTGGCGCTGCGCCGGCCAACCGTCTCTTGATCGACCGCGACTTCGAAGCGGGCGACGAGCCCGTGAAGCTGTGTCTGCGCGACGGCGTGCCCGTCGAGTTGCGCAAGCAACTGGCCGTTGGCCTGCAATACGACACGATCGGCGAATCGGTCGGCTTCTTCCGCCTGAACGAAGCGACGGCGCGTCGTTTCGCACAGATCGTCGAAGGCTATGTCGATACGGGCCGCGCGAACCTGCCGCACGAAGAAGCACTGCGCGATCTGCTGCTCGAACGCGGCGCGGAATTCGAAACGGCCGACGTGACCGGCGCGCCGTGGATCGAAATCGACTTCCCGAACGATGTGACGCGTGCCGCCGAGCAGGTGCTGCCGCAGCTCACGCCGGTCGCAAGCCGCCTGAAGCAGGTCGCCGAATAATCGGGCGTTGAACCTGCATTAATGTTGTTCCGAAGGGCTGCCGCAAGGGCGGCCCTTCTGCTTTATCACGTCGATGCGCGTGCAATCGTGCGCCGCTTCATCTGTTGCCGGCTTCCCGCTTTTCGCAACACGGTGCCATAATGGCAGCTTTACGCCATCAGCCAGGCTGACTGTCGTTCCTGCCCATGCCACTAGCCCTCGGCGCTTTCATCGTTCCGCTCATTGTCGCGTGCTCGATGTTCATGGAGAACGTGGACGCGACGGTCATCGTCACTTCGCTGCCCGCGCTGGCCCGCGATCTCGGCCAGGATCCCATCACCCTGAAGCTTGCCGTCACGAGTTATGTGATCGGCCTTGGCGTGTTCATTCCGATCTGCGGCTGGGTCGCCGACCGCTTCGGTTCGCGCAATGTGTTTCGCACGGCCATCGGCATTTTCATGACGGGCTCGCTGCTGTGCGCGGCCTCGCGCTCGCTCGAAATGTTCGTGGCCGCGCGCTTCGTGCAGGGCATCGGTGGCGCGATGATGGTGCCGGTCGGGCGCATCATCATTTTCCGTTCGCTGCCAAAATCGGACTTCATTCGCGCGGTCAACTACCTGACCGTGCCTGCGCTGCTCGGTCCCGTCGTGGGGCCGCCGCTCGGCGGTTTCATCACCACCTATCTGCACTGGCGGCTGATTTTCTTCGTCAACATTCCGATCGGCATTCTTGGCATCTGGCTCGCGAACCGGCATATCGCCAATATGCACGAGGAGCATCCGGGACCGCTCGACTGGTTCGGCTTTTTGCTTTCGGCGGGCGGCGCGTCGCTATTCATGCTGGGGCTGTCGCTGGTGGGCGGCGAGCTGGTTTCCAATACGAAAGCCGTGACGATGTGCGTGATTGGCGCGTTCCTGCTGGTGGCTTACTGGTTCTACGCGCAGCGTGCAGAGCGTCCCGTTCTCGATCTGAAATTTCTGCGCATCCCCAGTTTCAACGCGAGTGTGGCGGGTGGCTCACTGTTTCGTATCGGACTCGGCGCGGTGCCGTTCCTGTTGCCGCTCGCGCTGCAGGAAGGGCTGGGCATGACGGCGTTCGCTTCGGGGGCGATCACCTGCGCCTCGGCGTTTGGCTCGATCTTCATGAAGGCGATTGTGTCGCGCGTGCTGGGGCGCTTCGGCTTTCGCCGCACGCTGGTCGTCAACGCGGCGGTCGCGGGTGCGGCCATCGCGATCTACGGCGCGTTTTCACCGGGCACGCCTGTGTGGCTGATCTGGTTCATCGTGCTGGCTGGCGGCATTTTCCCGTCGCTGCAATTCACGGGCCTCAATTCGCTGGCTTATGCGGATATTCCCAGCAAGGACATTGGCCGCGCCACCAGTGTCGCGAGCGTGATCCAGCAGGTCTCGCTTGGGCTTGGGGTGACGATTGCGGGGATCGTGCTGCAGGTTTCGCATCGGATACAAGGGCATCCGACTATCGTATGGTCCGACTTCTGGCCGGCTTTCCTCGTGGTCGGACTGTTCTCGGTGGCGTCGATTCCCGTCACTCTGCGTCTGCCGGCCAACGCCGGCGACGAGATCGCGCGCGGGCGGCGCGGCCAGGCTTGAGCCGAAACATTTGAGCGCTGTGAGCTATCGGCGGATGGCCGGATCGCAATCGTTTTCTGCGCGTGCTATAAGCGTTGGAACCGGGTCACAAGCCTGGTGAAAGCTGGGCAAGAACGCGTTAAACGATGAACCGAATCATGGAGGTCACTCAATGAAGTTGGTCGATAGAACGAAAATTTCCGCTGCTGCTCTCGCACTCGTTTCACTTTCCGCTTTATCCGCGGGCTTTCTCGAAGCCA
Organism: Paraburkholderia sp.; assembly: GCF_035948235.1. GTDB lineage: Bacteria > Pseudomonadota > Gammaproteobacteria > Burkholderiales > Burkholderiaceae > Paraburkholderia. The sequence goes on from NZ_DASZJJ010000012.1 coordinate 3,346, forward strand.
CGCCGGCCTTCGCCAAAGATACCCAGCAACGCCCCGCCGTACTGAACGCCTCTGCCGTCGCCGTGGCCGACAAGTACGCCGCCGATGCTGCAGAGCAGATCTTCAAGGAAGGCGGCAATGCCGTGGATGCGGCGGTTGCCATTGCATTCTCGCTGGCCGTGACCTATCCCGAAGCCGGCAATATCGGCGGCGGCGGTTTCATGACGCTTTATGTGAACGGCAAGCCGTATTTCCTCGATTATCGCGAGCGCGCGCCGCTGGCGGCTACGCGCACGATGTATCAGGACGAGCAGGGCAATGTGATCGCCGGCAAGAGCCTCTATGGTTATGACGCGGTGGGTGTGCCGGGCACCGTCGAGGGCATGTGGGAGGCGCAGAAGCGCTTCGGCAAACTGCAATGGAAGCAGGTGCTGCAACCGGCGATCAAATACGCGCGCGATGGCTTCGTCGTCGACGAGCAACTGGCTAAGCGTCGGGACGAAGCGTCCAAAGAGTTCGACGGCAAGACCAACTTCGATCAGTATTTCGGCGGCATGAAAGTGGGTGAAACCTTCAAGCAGCCCGATCTGGCCAACGTGCTCACGCGCATCGCCAATCAAGGCGCGAAGGACTTCTACGACGGCAAGACGGCCGACCTGATCGCGGCTTCGATGAAGGGCCACGGACTGATCACGAAGCGCGATCTGCAGGAATACAAGGCCGTCTGGCGCCAGCCGGTCGAGGCGAAGTGGAACGGCTACGAAGTGATCACCGCGCCGCCGCCCAGCTCGGGTGGCGTGGGCCTCGTGCAACTGCTCAAAATGAAGGCCGATCTTGCGCCGCAGTTCAAGGACGTGCCGCTCAATTCGCCGCAATATATCCATCTGATCGCGGAAATCGAAAAGCGCGTGTTCGCGGATCGTGCGCAATATCTTGGCGACCCCGACTTCTACAAGGTGCCGGTTGCGCAACTGACCGACGACGCCTATATCGCGAAGCGCGCCGCCGATGTCGATCCCGACAAGCCGTCCGATACGAAGAGCGTGCAGCCGGGTCTGGGCACCTCGATGCCGGAAAAGGCGGAAACCACGCACTTCTCGGTGGTCGACAAATGGGGCAATGCCGTTTCGAACACCTACACGATCAACGGCTACTTTGGCTCGGGCGTGGTGGTGCCGGGTACGGGTATCGTGCTGAACGACGAGATGGATGACTTCTCTGCGAAGCCGGGCGTGCCGAACATGTTCGGCGTGGTCGGCAGCGACGCCAACGCAATTGCGCCGAAGAAGCGCCCGCTGTCCTCAATGACGCCGACGATCCTCACCAAGGACGGCAAGGTGTCGCTGGTGATCGGCACGCCGGGTGGTTCGCGCATCTTCACGTCGATCTTCCAGGTCATCAACAACATCTACGACTTCAAGATGCCGTTGAAGGACGCGGTTGGCGCGATGCGTTTCCATCATCAATTGCTGCCGCCCAACACGATCTTCTGGGAGCCGTATGAGCCGATCAACGGCGATCTTGCGCAGCAGGTCGAGGCGAAAGGCTATGTGCTGAAGGGGCAGGACTTCAACGGCGACATCCAGGCCATCCGTATCGACGGCGATACGCCGGAAGCCGCGGCCGATCCGCGCGGCCGTGGCGTGACGCGAGTGGTGCAATAAGGATTCAGGCGTTACCGGTCATTACTACCGGTTGTGCGCGCATCGTGTTTCCGATGAGAATTTTTTGCCGGACAAGTTTTCCTGAAATTCGACGGACACAGGATGCGCGCGCTGCCGAGCACGAAACGATTGCATGGAGTGCGAGTTTGTTCGCCGTTTGTCCTCTTTAATGAGGATTTCAGTGCGGCATGCATCGCGTAGGATGCAAGCTCCGGCGACGTGAAAACCCAGCCGGCGTGTGTTTTATTGGGCGGCTTCGGCTGCCCGTTTTCTTTTTCGCTCGTGATTTTCCCTCGGTGTTGTGCGCCCGCACGCTTCCTTGAAGTCGCCGGAACCGCTCTATAAGCTAGAACGTTCGCGGCAGCCTCGCCGCCCGTCAATCGCCCTTTCAACGCAGAGTCACTGGCGCCGCGCATGTACCTGACAAGCCGCGAACTGGCGTTGCTGGCCGACGTCTTCAAGC
>NZ_DASZJJ010000013.1:0-19702 GCF_035948235.1 Paraburkholderia sp.
CGCGTCACGATGATCTCGTTGTAGCGCTTGTCGTCGAGCACCTGCGCCAGACCCGCCGCGAGCGCGACCAGCGTCTTGCCCGTGCCGGCCTGGCCGAGCAGGGTGACGAAGTCGATCTCGGGGTTCATCAGCAGGTTCAGCGCGAAATTCTGCTCGCGGTTGCGCGCCGTGATGCCCCACACGTTGTTCTTGTGGTGGCCGTAGTCGCGCAGCGTCTGCAGCAGCGCCGTCTTGCCGTTGAGTTCGCGCACGATCGCGTGGAACGCCGGCTCGCCGTTCTGCGGCTCCAGATAGACGAACTCGTTGACGAGCATCGACAGGCATTCCGGACCGGTCACGCGATAGTACGTGGTGCCGGTCTTGGTGTCCTGCCACGACTCCATGCCCTTCGCGTGCTTCGCCCAGAAGTCCTGCGACAGCGCACGGATGCCCGAGTACAGCAGATCCTTGTCTTCGAGAACCTGGTCGTTGAAGTAGTCTTCGGCGGGCAGGCCGAGCGCATGCGCCTTGATGCGCATGTTGATGTCTTTCGACACCAGCACGACGAGGCGATCGGGCCGGTCGCGTTGCAGCGCGCGCACCACGCCGAGGATCTGGTTATCGGCCTTGCCTTCGGGCAGACCGTCGACCGGATCGATATGCGTGAGCGTGGTCTGGAAATACAGACGGCCGAGCGCTTCGCGGCTGCCCAGACGGGCGAGCGAAATGCCTTCCGAAATCGGGCCGGCGTTCGCGACCAGCTGGTCGAGCGTGCGGCTGACCTGACGCGCATTGCGCGCGACTTCCGACATGCCCTTCTTGTGGTTGTCGAGTTCTTCCAACGTCATCATCGGTAGATAGACGTCGTGCTCCTCGAAACGGAACAGGCAGGTCGGGTCGTGCATCAGTACGTTGGTGTCGAGCACGAAGAGCTTCTGCACTTCCACGCTTTCTTCCGGATGCACGCGTTTTTTCGTGCTGCCGCGCGTGGCCGGTGCCGCCGTGCCGCCGGTGGATTTCGCGCTGGCGGGTTTGCTGCCGCTGCGCGCGACCGGTGCGGCCGGCGCCTGATCGGCGGCGGGCACTTCGGCTTGCGGTTCGGTGCGGGCCTGCACGGGCTGCAGCAGCGCCGCGGTCTGTTGCTTGCGTTTTCGTGCGGGCGCGGGCGCCACGGGTTCGAGCGCGGCGAGTTCGGCGCTGGCGGACGGCAGCGGCACCGTGCGCAGCGTAGTCGCTGCGTTGGCGGCGGGCGTCATCGGTTCGGCGACGCTTTCCGCGCCAAAGTCGACATCGGCGGCGTCGTTTTCGCTCGCCGCTTTACGCGTGCTGCGCGTCGTGCGCGCACGCGTCTTGTATTCCTCGGGCGGCAGCAGGTTGCCGAGCTTGCTGGGGGGAGTAGGCAAAGGCATGGTGTCCCTCGAAAAATTCGGGTCGAGTGGTCCGGGGTTACCCAGTAAGGTGCGCTTTCGGGCGGCGCGAGCGGGTTGCCGGGTAGGCATCCGCCGTGACCGCGCAGGGTGCGCGCTCAGGTCTGAAAATGCCGGTTCGCCTGGTCTTCGATCGGCTCCTTGACGTAGACGCGTGCCGGTTTGCCAAACCGACGCCACGTTGTGGGTATGAAATCCGAAAAAACCAACAAAAAAGCCGCCGCCCCGACTGACGAGGCAAGCGGCTTCACTGCTCTGATGGCGCGTTGCCCGAATGCGCTGGAGCGGTCATCCAGTGACCGTTCGCAGGACCGCGCAGAGATCGGAAAACGCGACAAAATATGGGGTGGACAGGCACTCATTGCAGCCCAATATAACGCGCCTCAAAGCGCTTGTACAGCCTCCAGAACCTCGTCGACATGGCCCGGAACCTTGAGTCCGCGCCATTCCTGGCGCAGCACGCCGTCGGCATCGATGAGGAACGTGGAGCGTTCAATTCCACGTACTTCTTTGCCATACATTTTCTTCATTTTGATGACGTTGAAGAGCGAGCAGAGCGCTTCGTCGCCATCCGATACCAGAGTAAACGGCAGTTCGAGCTTGGTCTTGAAGTTTTCATGCGAGCGCACGCTGTCGCGCGACACGCCCACGATGGTGGCGCCGGCTTTCTTGAACTTCGGATAGAGGTCGCGGAACTCCATGCCCTCGCGCGTGCAGCCAGGCGTGTTGTCCTTCGGATAGAAGTACAGCACCACTTTCTTGCCCTTCAGGCTCGACAGCGTGAAGTCGCCGCCGGTGGCGGGGGCGGTGAAGTCGGGAACGGGTTGGTCGACTGCGATGGTCACGTCAGGCACGTGGCACTCCCTTTGTTATTGGCTGGCAGGCGACAGTCGGGCGGGGCGCAGTCTGCAGCATGCTGCGCTGGGGAGGGCGTCCCCGCGGGCGTCGCCGGAACGGCGTGCCGCCCGGCGCAGGCAAACGCAGACGGGCGGCGGCTTTCGATCGGGCTTGGGTTGGGCTTCGGTCGCTTCAGTCGGGCTGGATGATCAGCTCGCCGGAGCGGCCGGCAATCTCGCCCCAGGTGACAGGGTACGATGGCAGCGAATCCGGGTCCAGCGCCGCATGATAGTCGCCCATCGTGGCAAACGTATGGCCCTGCGCGCGCCAGCCGGCGAGCAGTTGCTCGAACACCGGCGCAAGCTTCTGGCCTTCGAGTTCCGCGTGCAGCGTGAAGACCTGGTCGTGCGGATTGTTTTCGGTGCGCTTGAGCATCCAGGCGGCCACCGTATCGATGTCCACGCCATCCACGCCCAGCACTTCGTCGAGCGTGGGCAGCGTGGTGGGCATCTGCACATGGTTCAGCGTGCGGCCGTTCACGACCGGGCGATAGGGCGAATGCCCGCGCCCGTCCGAGGCGTACTGCATGCCCCAAGCGTCGATCTGCGCGAAGGCGGCCTCGTTCATCTGCCAGCCGGCCGCGCCGTGCGTGACGGGCGGCGTGCCGAAGATGTGCGTGAAGCGGTCGTGGCTCTTCTGCATCTGACGCGCGGTCCACTGCGCGTCGCGCGTACGCACGTTGTCCTGCCAGTACACGTGGTCCCACGTATGGATGCCGCACTCGAAGCCGGCTTCGTGGATGGCGCGCATTTCGGCGGCCGCTTCCACGCCGATATCCGGCCCCGGCAGCAGCACGCCGTACATCAACTGTTTGATGCCGTAATGCTCGACCACGGAGGTGCGCGAGACCTTCTTCAGAAAGCCCGGACGGAACACGCGGCGCAGCGCCCAGCCCGTATGGTCCGGGCCGAGGCTGAACAGGAACGTCGCGCGCGCCTTGTAGCGATCGAAGATGCGCGCGAGATTCGGCACGCCTTCACGCGTACCGCGCAGCGTGTCGACGTCGATTTTCAGAACGATGCGAGCCAAGTGGCGAAGTCCTTCGCGTTACGCTTGCTGCTCGACGAGGGCGCGTGCCTCGGCGACATGGCCGCGGTACGCCTCGAAAATCTTGCGCAGCGCTTCGTCGAAGGTCGACTTCGGCGCCCAGCCGAGTTCCTGCATCGTGTTGTCGATCTTCGGCACGCGGTTCTGCACGTCCTGGTAGCCCGCGCCGTAGTACGCGCCCGACGAGGTTTCGACCAGTTGCACCTTCTTGGCCATTTCCGCGTATTCCGGGAATTCGGCGGCCAGCGCCAGCATCTTGTGCGCCAGTTCGCGCACCGAGAAGTTGTTGGTCGGGTTGCCGATGTTGAAGATCTTGCCCGAAGCAACGCCGTCCTTGTTCGCGATGATCTTCATCAGCGCTTCGATACCGTCGTCGATATCGGTGAAGGCACGCTTTTGCGCGCCGCCGTCGACGAGGCTGATGTTCTCGCCGCGCACGATGTGGCCGAGGAACTGCGTCACGACGCGCGAGCTGCCTTCCTTCGGCGTGTAGATCGAGTCGAGGCCCGGGCCGATCCAGTTGAACGGACGGAACAGCGTGAAGTTCAGGCCTTCCATGCCGTAGCCCCAGATCACGCGGTCCATCAGCTGCTTCGAGCACGCGTAGATCCAGCGCGGCTTGTTGATCGGGCCGTAGGTGAGGGCGGAAGCATCCGGATCGAATTGCTCGTCCGAGCACATGCCATAGACCTCGGAGGTCGACGGGAAGACCAGGTGCTTGCCGTACTTGACCGCCGAACGCACGATCGGCAGGTTCGCCTCGAAGTCGAGTTCGAACACGCGCAGCGGTTGCTGCACGTAAGTGGCGGGCGTGGCGATGGCGACCAGCGGAAGGATCACGTCGCATTTCTTGACGTGGTATTCGACCCATTCCTTGTTGATCGTGATGTCGCCTTCGAAGAAGTGCATGCGCTCATGCTTGACCAGATCGCCGAGGCGATCCGTCTGCATGTCCATGCCGAACACTTCCCAGTCCGTGGTCTCGAGGATGCGCTTGGACAGGTGATGGCCGATAAAGCCATTGACACCCAGAATCAGAACTTTTTTCATGGACGAGGGACAGATGAAATGAGGTCGGAGAACGCGGCAGGCGTGATGACGGTCTCTTGACCGCCATGTTGCAGATTCGGCGCATGCCGCAGTTCGTGGATCGCGATGGCGCGGCCGTCGCCGCAGAGGGCGAAAAACGCATTATCGCTTACGTGGATGCCCGCGGGCAATCCGGCCAGGGCGCGCACGCTGTCGGCCTCGCGCGAACCGGCACGCACGAGGCGCGCGCGGGCGATCACGAAGCGATGCTCGCCGATGTCGGTGAACGCGCCCGGATAGGGCGGCGCCACCGCGCGGATCAGGTTGTAGACGTCCTGCGCGCCTTGTGAAAAGTCGAGGCGCCCGTCTTCGGGCTTGCGCCCGCCGTAGTAGCTGCCGTGCGCGAGATCGTTCGGCAGATGCGGTGCTTCACCCGCGAGCAGCGCGGGCAGCACGCGCCAGAGGGTTTGTTCGGCGGCGACCGTGACCTTGTCGAACACCATCGCGGCGGTGTCGTCGGGCAGGATCGGCACCGGCGTCTGCGCGATGATCGCGCCCGCGTCGGGCTTGGCGGCCATTTCGTGCAGCGTCGCGCCGGTTTCCGATTCGCCCTTGATGACGGCCCAGTTGGTGGGCACGCGGCCGCGGTACTTCGGCAGCAGCGAGCCGTGCATGTTGTACGCGCCGCGCGCGGCCAGCGCGAGCAGGTCCACCGGCAGCATATGGCGGTAGTAGAACGAGAAGATGAAGTCGGGCTGCGCGGCGCTCACTGCCTCGCGCAGCTCGGCGCTCTTCGGGTCGGCGGGCATGATGACGTCGATGCCGTGTTCTTCGGCCACCGATTTCACGCTGCCGAACCAGATGTTCTCGCTCGGGCTGTCTTCGTGCGTGACGACGAGCGCCACGTCCACGCCGCGCGCGAGCAGCACCTGCAGGCAGCGCACGCCGACGTTGTGATACGCGAAGACGACTGCGCGCGGTTTCATGACTGTGCTCCAGGCTGGCTGCTGGTCTGCGCGCTGGCCTGGCCGTTCTGGCCAGCCGGCGCGCCGATATTGAGCGACGCCTGCACGCCCTGCACGATGTCCTGACGCGGCACATCGACGACCGGGCGGCCGTTACGCTCTTCGAGAATCGTCTGCACCAGGTAGCGCGGCCGCGCGCGCACCTGCTGATAGATCCGGCCGATGTATTCGCCCAGCAGCCCCAGCGCGAAGATGATCACGCCCAGCATGAAGAACGTAATGGCGAACAGTGTGAACACACCCTGCACTTCGGCGCCCAGAACGAAGCGGCGAATCAGCAGCAGCAGGAACAGGCCCGCCGAACCGAGCGACAGGATCACGCCGATGAACGACAGCCATTGCAGCGGCACGACCGAAAAGCCGGTCACGAGGTCGAAATTCAGGCGAATGAGGCTATAGAGCGAATACTTCGACTCGCCCGCGAAGCGCTCTTCGTGCGCGACGTCGACTTCGACCGGATTCTGGGCGAACGTGTAGGCCAGCGCCGGAATGAACGTGTTGATTTCGCCGCAACGGTTGATCGTGTCGATGATGTGGCGGTTGTAGGCGCGCAGCATGCAGCCCTGATCCGTCATCTTGATGCGCGTGATGCGCTCGCGCAGGCGGTTCATGGCCTGCGAAGCCTTGCGGCGCCACAGGCTGTCCTGACGCTGCATGCGAATCGTGCCGACGTAGTCGTAGCCTTCGCGCATCTTCTCGACCAGCTTGCCGATTTCCTCGGGCGGATTCTGCAGGTCGGCGTCCAGCGTGATGACGATCTCGCCGCGCGCCTGCTCGAAGCCCGCGAGGATCGCCATGTGCTGGCCGTAGTTGCCGTTGAGCAGGATCGCGCGCGTGGTGTCCGGGCGCGCGCGGAACTGCTCGGCGAGCATCGCGGCCGAGCGGTCGCGGCTGCCGTCGTTGATGAAGATGACTTCGTACGAGGTGCCGAGCTTGTCGAGCGCCGGGTAGAGGCGCTCGAACAGCGCCTTCAGGCCGGCTTCCTCGTTGTAGACCGGAATGATGACCGAGACTTCCGGCGTTTCCGGGGTCAAGGTGCGTTGTTCCGTTTGACTCATGTGTGCGTCTTTTCCGTTGGGGTGATGCGTGGGGTAATGCTCGGGGTAATGCCTTGCGTGATACGTGCAGCGCGACAGTGTAAGGGCCGCTGGACGGGCGCGATTGACCGAACAGCGCCCTTGCCTTGCATGTACTTGTCGCGCGTAGTGACTTCGTGCTTACTTTGCGTACTGCGTGCAGACTTCGTCGATGGCGCGGCACACGCGCGCCACGTCCGCGACGCTCATCTGCGTGAACAGCGGCAGCGTGAGCGTGGTTTTGCCGAGCAGTTCCGCGTGCGGGAACATGCCTTCGGTGAAACCGCGTTCGCGGTACAGCGTGAACAGGTGGATCGCCGGGTAGTGCACGCCCGTGCCGATGCCGCGCTGCTTGAGCTGCTCCATGAACTCCGCGCGGGAGATCGTGAGCCGCTCCAGCGGCAGCGTGATCTGGAACATGTGCCAGTTGCTGTTGGTCATGTCGGCCAGCGGCAGGCCCACACCCAGCTTCACGGCGGCGCTGCCTTCGAAGCCTGTGAAATACGCATGCGCGAGCTTGCGGCGCTGCTCCGTGAAGCGCTCGATGTGCTTGAGCTGGCCCAGGCCCACGCGGGCGGCCACATCCGTCAGATTGTACTTGCCGCCGAGCACGTCGCAGTCCATGCCGTCGTGGCCGGTGCGGGTGATGCCCTGCAGGCGGTATTTGCGGGCCAGTTCGGCTTCGTCCTCGTTATTGAGGACGAGTGCGCCGCCTTCGATCGACGTCAGGTTCTTGTTGGCGTGGAAGCTGAACGAAACGATGTCGCCGATCGCGCCAATGCGCTTGCCGTTCCAGCTCGCGCCGAACGCCTGGGCGGCGTCCTCGATCACGCGCAGCTTGTGCTGGCGGGCGATCGCATAGAGGCGGTCCATGTCCACCGGCAGGCCAGTGAGGAACACGGGAATGATCGCCTTCGTCTTCGGCGTGATGGCGGCTTCGAGCTTGTCGAGGTCGATGTTGCGCGTGACGGGGTCGATGTCGGCGAACACGGGTGTCGCGCCCACTTCATAGATCACGTTGCTGGTGGACACCCACGAGGCCGGCGTGGTGATGACTTCGTCGCCGGGGCCGACGCCCGCGATGCGCAGGCCGATTTCCAGCGTCGCCGTGCCCGAGTTGAAGGTGCGCACCGGACGGCCGCCGCAGTATTCGGACAGGGCGGCTTCGAACGCCTGGTTCTGCGGGCCGGTGGTGATCCAGCCCGAGCGCAGCACGTCGACGACGCCAGCGATGGTTTCTTCGTCGATTTCGGGCTTCACGAACGGCAGGAACGATGCGGGTGTCTGGGTCATGAGTGCTTTCTGGATCAGAACGTCAGGGGTGATTGGGGTATTGCGCTGGGGTATTGCGCGAACAGGGGTGATGCGTGAACCGTGCGCTTTAGCTGCGCGCGAGCACAACCACGCCGATCAGGATGATGCCGATGCCGATCAGGCGCTGGATGCTCAGCACTTCGCCGAACAGATACCACGCCGCGAATGCGTTGACCACGTAGCCGAGCGAGAGCATCGGATAGGCGATCGACACGTCCACGCGCGACAGGCCGACGATCCACACCACCACGCTGAACACATAGCAGGTCAGGCCGCCGAGGATCGGCAACTGCGTGGCGAGCTTCCAGCCAATGGGCAGGATGTTCGCACGGGTGAATTCGAAGTGTCCAACGGCATTGACACCAGCCTTGAGCAACAGTTGCGCACAGGCATTCAGGCCGACGCCGGCGAGGATGCATATCAGGGAAATCGGATTCATCGTGTTGGCTGGTTGATGCGGTAACGGATGCGTAGCGCCGGCAGTAACGCCGATTTGGGGGACGGATTCCTGCGTCCGGCGCCATCTGCGAAAGCGCCCCGCATTATCGCTCAAGTGCGGGGCGCGATCGCCGCGCTGCCGGATTGTGGTTGCCCGTCCCCTGGACGCTCAGGGCTGGGGTTTTTCGACGATCACGCGGCGCGCGTCGCGGGCGACCACTTGCATCGGCAAGCCTTGCGCCGCCAGCTCGTCATAGCGTTGTACGGGCAGCAGCGCGAGCGCATAGCGTTCGTCCTTCCAGCGCTGTTCCCAGTCGGCGACGGTCGGCACCCATTTTTGCGGCTCTTCGCTGATGCCGAAGGCCAACTCGTCGGTGACCTGCACCATCGTCATCGAATGGCGCACGTAGAACGGCAAGGTGTGATCGAGCACGCCCACGGAATAGAACGGCGTATCGGCGGGCAGTCTGGCGATGGCCGCGCGCACGGCCGGTGCCAGCGGCGCGCCTGAGCTGAGCGTGCCGAACACATCGTGGCCGGTACCCGCGATGGTCGCGAGCAGCAGCCAGGCGGCGCCCAGCGCGAGGGCCGGCGCTTGCGCGCCCGTCTCGGCGGTGCGTTTGGCGCGCGCGAAGCGCAGACCCACCATGGTCGCGACAAAGGCGACCGCGGCGGCGGCAAACACCCAGACCTGGAACTCACGATAAAGCGCATTGGGGTTGCGCGAATCGCCCAGGTGCGTGAGCACGAAAGAGCCCGCCATCAGTGCCACGGCCAGCAGCGCGTAGCCGATCAGATGGCGCGTCCATTGCCTGCGCGTCATGAGCGGCAGGTACAGGCCGATCACGAGGGCCAGCGGCGGGGCGATCGGCAGCACGTACGAAATCAGCTTCGAGTGCGACGCGCTGAAGAACAGGAAGATGAAGGCCGTCCACACCAGCATCAGCGTGACGGGCGCGAAACCGTTGGGCTGGCGCGGCGTGCGCAGCGCGTGACGCACGCTCTGGATGCTCACCGACAGCCACGGCAGAAAGCCCACCAGCATGACCGGCACGAAGTAATAGAACGGGCCGGGGCGGTTCTGCGCGGGCGTGAGGTAGCGCTGGAACTGCTGGACGATGAAAAAGAAGTTGAAGAATTCGGGGTTGCGCTGCTGCACGAGGATGAACCACGGCGACACGATCGCGAAAAACACGATCAGGCCGCTCACGAGGTAAAGCCGCTTCCACAGCGCCCAGTCGCGCGCCACCAGCGTATAGAGCACCAGCACCGCACCGGGCAGGATCAGGCCGACCAGCCCCTTCGAGAGCACGGCCAACGCCATTGCGCCCCAGCACATCCACATCCACAGGCGCGCCTCGCGCGTGGGCAGGTTCGGGCGCTGGGCCAGCAATAGTGCGCAGAGCGTGAGTTCCATCCAGAACGACAGGCCCATGTCGAGCGTGTTGAAGTGGCCCATCAGGTTCCAGTACGGCGCGCAGGCGAGCACCAGCGCGGCGAAGAAACCGGTGGCGGCGTTGAACACGCGCGCGCCCGTGAAACCGATCAGCAGCACGCCCGCGAAGCCCGTGAGGGCCGTGTAGAGGCGCGCCTGCCATTCGCCGATCCCGAACCACGCGAAGGTGAGCGCGTTCATCCAGGTTTGCAGCGGGGGCTTCTCGAAATATTTGTAGCCGTTATAGCGCGGCGTGATCCAGTCGCCGGAGGCGAGCATCTCGCGCGCCATTTCGGCATAGCGGCCTTCGTCGCTGGGCAGCAGATGGCGCCAGCCGAGCGGAAGGAACCAGATCACGGCGAGCGCGACGATCAGCAGCAGGATCGCGCCACGGCTGAGCGGCAGCCTCGAGGGCGTATCGTTCATGGATTGCAGCCTGTTCTTGTCAACGTTGCGGGCTTGCGGGCGGTGCGGCGTCCCGAAGGTATTCCTGCCTCGGGCGCCCGCGACGCCCGCGCGGCGCGCAAGTGTACTACGTCGCGCCAGGCCAACCTGAAGGGACGCTTAACCGCCGTCCGCGCGCGAAGCGTAGACCCGACGCCGATCAGGCTTTCACGCGCTTTCCCTCTGCTACCGGGCGCGCCGGATCAGGTTCTCATTACGCTTACGCTTCGATCAGCAGAGCGGCGGCCACACGGCGGCCTTCGGCCATCAGGATGTTGTAGGTGCGGCAGGCGGCCTTGAAGTCCATCGCCTCGACGCCGATGCGCTGCGCGGCCAGCGCGGCGGTCAGACGCGGATGCGGGAAGCGCAGGCGCGAGCCGCTGCCGAACACGACCACTTCCGGCTTGAGCGGCAGCAGCATGTCGAACAGTTCGGCGGTGAGATCGTCGAACGCTTTCACCGGCCAGGGAATGACCGGGTCTTCGGGCATCACGAGAATGCTGCCGTTGTGGCGTTCGAGGTTGATTTCGACGTAGTCGGCGCCGTAACCGGTGACGGTATTGAGCGCGGCGCTGGAGTCCTGGTGTAGTTTCAAAACTTCAATTCCGGAAGATCGCAGGCAGGGCGGTCGCGGTCGGCGGCGGCGCGGTTAGACGCTGCGCATCATGCGTCAGCTTTGCGCCCCATTTCCGTCGCGCCCGCGGCTGGCGGGCCGGCGCGGCTTCTTGCGCATTGCGGAAGTCGGCCAAAATCCGCTAAATTATAGCTTTTTGGTGGCCGCGCCGACGCAGGTGCTCAATTCGTGCACGCGTTGAGGGCCACCACGAGCGGCAGCCCCTGCAGCATCCGCTTCACGCCATCCGCCCGGATCCACCCTTTTCGGGGCGAACGCAGCCACAAGCTGCAGGCTGGCCTCATCTGCGCGTGCGGGCATCTGTGCCGTATTCTTGCACCTGCGCCACCCGTGCGCAGCCGTCCGCGCGCCGCAATTCGCCGTGCCGCTGCCGCCCATCCATCCGATCAACCCCGTTTCAGCCCGTACCAGGCTTTTAATCCGACCGCCCGCCGTGAAACCGATCCTCAAATCCAACAAGCTGCAGAACGTCTGCTACGACATCCGCGGGCCGGTGCTCGAGCATGCCAAGCGCCTCGAAGAAGAAGGCCATCGCATCATCAAGCTGAACATCGGCAATCTCGCGCCGTTCGGTTTCGACGCGCCCGACGAAGTCATCCAGGACATGATCCTGAACCTGCCGGGTTCCTCGGGCTATTCGGACTCGAAGGGCGTGTTCGCCGCGCGCAAGGCGATCATGCATTACGCGCAGCAAAAGGGCGTTAAAGGCGTCGAACTCGACGACATCTACATCGGTAACGGCGCGTCCGAACTGATCGTGATGGCCATGCAGGCGCTCCTGAACGACGGCGACGAAGTCCTGCTGCCCGCGCCCGACTATCCGCTCTGGACCGCGGCGGTCAGGCTTTCGGGCGGCACGCCCATCCACTACATCTGCGACGAATCGAACGCGTGGATGCCCGATCTTGACGACATCCGCGCGAAAATCACGCCGAACACGCGCGCGCTGGTGGTCATCAACCCGAACAACCCGACCGGCGCGCTGTACTCGGACGAACTGCTGCAGGGCCTGATCGCGATCGCCCGCGAGCACGGCCTGATCCTGTTCGCCGACGAGGTCTACGACAAGATCGTCTACGACGGCAAGACGCACACGGCGCTCGGCTCGCTTTCCGAGGACGTCATCACCGTGACGTTCAACAGCCTCTCGAAGAGCTATCGCGCGTGCGGCTACCGCGCGGGCTGGATGTTCCTCTCCGGCATGACGGGCGAAAACCGCCGCCGCTCGAAGGACTACACCGAAGGTCTCGGCATTCTGGCGTCGATGCGCCTGTGCGCGAATGTGCCGGGCCAGTACGCCATCCAGACGGCGCTGGGCGGCTACCAGAGCATCAACGAGCTGATCCAGCCGGGCGGGCGCCTGTATCGTCAGCGCGAACTGGCGTACAACATGCTAACGGCGATTCCGGGCGTGACCTGTGTGAAGCCGGAGGCGGCGCTCTACATGTTCCCGCGCCTCGACCCGAAGCTCTATCCGATCCAGGACGACCAGCAGTTCATCCTCGACCTGCTGCTGCAGGAGCGCGTGCTGCTGGTGCAGGGCACGGGCTTCAACTGGAAGCAGCCGGATCACTTCCGCGTGGTGTTTCTGCCGAACGTCGACGACCTCACCGATTCGATCAACCGGATCGCGCGCTTCCTCGACGGCTATCGCCAGCGCCACGGTACGTAAGCCACACGCGCCCGTACCCAAACGAATTCCTTTCCACACTCTTAGACGAACACACGCTGCATGGATCCGATCAAAGTAGGTCTCTTGGGCTTCGGCACGGTAGGCAGCGGCACCTTCACGGTACTGCGCCGCAACCAGGAAGAAATCAAACGTCGCGCGGGCCGCGGCATCGAGATCGCGCGCATTGCCGTGCGCAATCCGGCCAAAGCCACAGCGGCGCTCGGCACTGAAGCCGGCAGCGTCGATCTGACGACCGACTTCAACGCCGTGGTCGACGATCCGTCGATTTCGATCATTGCGGAAATGATCGGCGGCACCACGCTCGCCAAGGATCTCGTGCTGCGCGCGATCGGCAACGGCAAGCACGTCGTTACCGCCAACAAGGCGCTGCTGGCGGTGCATGGCACGGAAATCTTCCAGGCGGCGCGCGCGCGCGGCGTGATGGTTGCGTTCGAAGCGGCGGTGGCGGGCGGCATCCCCATCATCAAGGCGCTGCGCGAAGGTCTCACGGCTAACCGCATCCAGTACATCGCCGGCATCATCAACGGCACGACCAACTACATCCTGTCGGAAATGCGCGAGCGCGGCCTCGACTTCGCGACCGCACTGAAGGGCGCGCAGGAACTGGGCTATGCCGAAGCCGACCCGACCTTCGATATCGAAGGCGTGGACGCCGCGCACAAGGCCACGATCATGAGCGCGATCGCGTTCGGCGTGCCGGTGCAGTTCGACAAGGCTTACGTGGAAGGCATCAGCAAGCTCGACGCCATCGACATCAAGTATGCGGAAGAACTGGGCTACCGTATCAAGCTGCTGGGCATTGCGCGCCGCACGGAAAAGGGCATCGAGCTGCGCACGCACCCGACGCTGATTCCGGCCAAACGCCTGCTCGCCAACGTGGAAGGCGCGATGAACGCGGTCGTGGTGCACGGCGACGCCGTGGGCACGACGCTCTACTACGGCAAGGGCGCGGGCGCGGAGCCTACCGCCTCGGCCGTGGTCGCCGACCTGGTGGACGTGACGCGCCTGCATACGGCCGATCCGGAACACCGCGTGCCGCATCTGGCATTCCAGCCGGACAGCCTGTCGAACACGCCGATCCTGCCGATCGACGAAGTCACGAGCGGCTACTACCTGCGCCTGCGCGTGGCCGACCAGACCGGCGTGATGGCCGACATCACGCGCATCCTCGCCAACAGCGGCATCTCGATCGATGCGCTGCTGCAGAAGGAATCGGAAGAAGTGGACGCGCAGGGCAAGGCGGAGACCGACATCATCCTGATCACGCACCGCACGGTCGAAAAGAACGTGAACGCGGCCATCGCGCAGATCGAACAACTGGCGACGGTGAAGTCGTCGGTGACGAAGCTGCGCATGGAAGGACTGAACTAAGGCATAGGCAAGGCATAAGGCAATGAATTACGTATCCACGCGCGGCGCGGGCGCCGGCGAGCACCATTCGTTTTCGGACATCCTGCTGGGCGGCCTCGCACGCGACGGCGGTCTCTATCTGCCGGCTGAATACCCGCAGATCGGCAAGGAAGAACTCGCGCGCTGGCGCGGCCTGTCGTATGCGGATCTCGCGTTCGAGATTCTCTCGAAGTTCGCCGGCGACATTCCCGCCGACGACCTGCGCGACATCACGCGCCGCACCTATACCGCCGCGACGTACTGCAACGTGCGCCATGGCGAGGACGCCAGCAAGATCACGCCGCTGACTACACTCGGCGAGGAAAACGGCGCGCAGCTCTCGCTGCTCGAACTGTCCAACGGCCCGACGCTCGCGTTCAAGGACATGGCGATGCAGTTGCTCGGCAACCTGTTCGAGTACGCACTGGCCAAGGCCGGTCAGCAACTGAACATTCTGGGCGCGACTTCGGGCGACACTGGCAGCGCTGCGGAATACGCGATGCGCGGCAAGAAGGGCGTGCGCGTGTTCATGCTATCGCCGCACAAGAAGATGAGCGCGTTCCAGACGGCGCAGATGTTCAGCCTGCAGGACCCGAACATCTTCAACCTGGCCGTCGAAGGCGTGTTCGACGACTGCCAGGACATCGTCAAGGCCGTCTCGAACGACCACGCCTACAAGGCGCAACAGAAGATCGGCACGGTCAATTCGATCAACTGGGCGCGCGTCGTGGCTCAGGTCGTGTACTACTTTGCGGGTTACTTCGCAGCGACGAAGAGTAACGACGAGCGTGTCTCGTTCACGGTGCCCTCGGGCAACTTCGGCAACGTGTGCGCGGGCCATATCGCGCGCATGATGGGCCTGCCGATCGAAAAGCTCGTGGTGGCGACGAACGAAAACGACGTGCTCGACGAGTTCTTCCGCACGGGTATCTATCGCGTGCGCGCCTCGGCGGAGACGTATCACACGACCAGCCCGAGCATGGACATCTCGAAGGCATCGAACTTCGAGCGCTTCGTCTATGACCTGCTGGGCCGCGATCCGGCGCGCGTGACGCAGCTGTTCCGCGACGTGGAAGAAAAGGGCGGTTTCGATCTGACCGCGAGCGGCGACTTTGTGCGCGTGCAGCAATTCGGCTTCGTGTCGGGCCGCAGCAGCCACGACGACCGTATCGCCACGATCCGCGACGTTTTCACGCGCTACAAGACGATGATCGACACCCATACCGCCGACGGCGTGAAGGTGGCGCGCGAGCATCTGACGCCGGGCGTGCCGATGATCGTGCTGGAAACGGCGCAGCCGGTGAAGTTCGGCGAGACGATCCGCGAGGCGCTGGAGCGCGAGCCGGAGCGTCCCGCCGCGTTCGAAGGTCTGGAGGCGCTGCCGCAGCGCTTCGAAGTGGTGCCGGCTGACGCGAAGCGTGTGAAGGACTTCATCGCAGGCCATACGGGCCTGTAAACAGGCGCCCCTCACCCCGGCCCTCTCCCCAGGGAGAGGGTGATCTTGCTCCCCTCTCCCTAGGGAGAGGGGTCGGGGGAGAGGGGGGGCGCAACGCCGCGTCCCCGCCGCTACAATAACGACAGACCATCACTGTCGATGGCGCGCGCGCCTGGGTGCCTGATGCACGCCTGCCGCCGCACGCCTGGCCACCATCCCCGCACATGTCCACGCCCAATACTCCCTCCGCCGCCCCAGCTCCGCGCGTGCCGATGATCTCGACCGCCGACGCGCTCGCGACCTTGCTGGCCGCCGCCAAGCCGCTCGCCCCGACCGAAACGCTGTCGACCTTCGACGCGCTCAACCGCGTGCTGGCGGCCGAAGTGGTGTCGCCGCTCGACGTGCCGCCCATGAACACCAGCGCGATGGATGGCTACGCCGTGCGCGTGGCCGATCTCGCTCAGGGTGGGCGCCGCCTGCCGGTCTCGCAGCGTATTCCGGCCGGTCACGCGCCGCAGCCGCTGGCCGCCGGAACGGCCGCGCGCATTTTCACCGGCGCGTCGGTGCCGCCGGGTGCGGACGCCGTAGTCATGCAGGAACAGACCGAAAGTGCCGATGGCGAAGTGACGATCCTGCACAACCCGAAGGCGGGTGAGTGGATCACGGCACAGGGCGCGGACATCAAGAAGGATTCGGTGATCCTGCCGGTCGGCACGCGCCTGTCGCCCGCGGCACTGGGGCTGGCGGCGTCGGTGGGCTGCGCGACGCTCACGGTCACGCGCCGCGTGAAAGTGGCGGTGTTTTTCACCGGCGACGAACTGACGATGCCGGGCGAGCCGCTCAAGCCGGGCGCGATCTACAACTCGAACCGCTTCACGCTGACGGGGCTGCTGCGCAACCTCGGCTGCGAGGTGACGGACTACGGCATCGTGCCCGACCGGCTCGACGTCACGCGCGAGACGCTGCGCGACGCGGCCGCGAAGCATGACTTGATTCTCACCTCGGGCGGTGTGTCGGTCGGCGAGGAAGATCACGTCAAACCCGCCGTGGAGGCCGAAGGACGTATCGACATGTGGCAGATCGCGATGAAGCCGGGCAAGCCGCTCGCTTTTGGCGCGGTGCGCCGCCCGCAGGGTAGCGACGCAGACGGCGAGGCGTTCTTCATCGGCCTGCCGGGCAACCCGGTGTCGAGTTTCGTGACCTTCCTGCTGTTCGTGCGGCCGTTCCTGCTGCGTCTGGCGGGTGTGGCGCATGTCAGCCCGCGTGCGCTGTCGCTGCGCGCCGACTTCAGCCAGAACAAGGCTGACCGCCGCAACGAGTTCCTGCGTGCGCGCGTGAATTCGGCGGGTGGTCTCGATCTGTTCTCGAATCAGAGTTCGGCGGTGCTGACGTCGACGGTCTGGGGCGACGGCATCATCGACAATCCGCCCAATCATGCGATCAGCGCGGGCGAGACCGTGCGTTTCATTCCATTTACCGAACTGCTGTACTAAGCCTCACCAGGTCTCATCAATGAAGATTCAACTGAAATTTTTTGCGAGCGTGCGTGAAGCGCTGGGCGTCGCCGATGAAACGGCTACGGTCCCCGATGGCATCGCCACGGTAGGCGACGTGCGCGGCTGGCTGCGCGCGCGCGGCGGCGTGTGGGCCGAAACGCTGGCGGAAGGACGCGCGCTGCGCATGGCCTGCAACCACGTCATGACCGAACCCACCACCCGCATCACCGAAGGCTGCGAAGTGGCGTTCTTCCCGCCGGTCACGGGCGGCTGAGCCGGCGCGAGGAGAAACCTGACCATGCCTGTACGCGTGCAGACCGAAGATTTCGACCTGAGCACCGAAGTGGCGCAGTTACGTGCGCACAATCCATCGATCGGCGCGGTGGCGTGCTTTGTGGGCACCGTGCGCGACCTCAACGACGGCAGCAGCGTCGCGGGCATGGAGCTTGAGCACTATCCGGGGATGACCGAGAAGGCGCTCGAAGCGATCGTGGCGCAGGCGCAGGAGCGCTGGCCCGGCATTGATGTGCTGATCGTGCATCGGGTCGGCAAGCTCGCTCCGCTCGACCAGATCGTGCTGGTGGCGACCACCTCGAAGCATCGTGGCGATGCGTTCGCTTCGTGCGAGTTCGTCATGGACTATCTCAAGACCGAAGCGCCGTTCTGGAAGAAGGAAGAGACCGAACACGGTGCGCGCTGGGTCGATGCGCGCTCCAGCGACGATGCGGCGTTGGCTCGCTGGGGCGTGAAGTCGGGGAATACGGCCGACGGGGCCTGAGAGATAGTTCAGGTATTGCGGAATTATTCTGTCTTGCGCGGCTGCTTTCGCCATTAGTCCTGGGATATCGGAACGTCGGCCCGCGCCCTCAGATCGGCACGCAGGCTCGGGCCGCCGTCCTTAGCCGATAGAGCGTCCCGGCATCTTGATCGACGCCATCCGGCTGGCGGGCTGCGGCAATGCGGCGAGACTCGTGCGTGCAGCTTCGGCGCGCGCTTCGAAAGCCAATCGCGCCGCACCGTCTAGCGGAGCGACGAATTCATGCGAGGTCAGCGTCAGCGGATCGAGCGGCTGGTCGTCGCGGCGAACTTCGAAATGCAGATGCGGCCCGGTCGTCACACCCGTGCGGCCGACGTAGCCAATCACCTGACCCTGCTCGATACGCTGCCCCGAACGCAGTCCGCTCGCCCACGACGCCATATGCGCGTAACGGGTCGAATAGCCGTTGTCGTGACGCAGCACGACCAGCTTGCCGTAGCCATGCTCGCGCGCGGCCAGTTCGAGCGTGCCAGCGGCCGCGGCGTAAATCGGCGTGCCGACGGGTGCGGTCAGATCGACGCCTTCATGAAAGCGCGGCTCGCCAAAGACCGGATGCGTGCGCATGCCGAACGGCGAACTCACGCGCCGATAGTCCAGCGGCATCGCGAATGGCGTCCCGGCAAGCAAGCTCCCGTCGAGCGTGTAGTACGCACCGTGAGCGGCTCCGGGCGCGGTGAACCACAGCGCGTCGTACGTCTCGCCATGCAGGCGCAACTCGATGGAGGCGATGCGCGGCGTTTCCTGCCCATCGACGGCGTCCAGCATCAGGCGGAACGTGTCGCCGGGTTGCGCGTGTGCATCGGGATCCACGTGGCCCGAGAAAAGGGCAGCGATCTGTGTGATGACGCTGGCGGGCAGTCCCGCCTGCTCAAGCGATGCCCGCAGGGTCGTGTCAATCGGACCGGCCGCCGCGTGAACTGGAGCGGCGGCCAGATCGAACCCGGTTGAGTCGATCGCCGGTAGCTCAATCACATGGCCAAACCACCGATGCGCGCTCGAAACCTCAATCGTCTGCTCACTGTAGACGTCGGCGAGCGGCAGACACATCGAGGCCAGGCGCGAACAGACGGTCCCGTGCGCTTGATCCTCGGACTGTATCCGCATGCCGAACGGAGCGGCATCGCCGTTCTGCGCGAGCGGCTGGGCGAATACGCCATCGACGTCACGCAGCGACGGCCAGACCGCATCGAAGGAAGTGGCCGGCTGCGCGCCCGGCAACGTCAGGTCTTGCACAAGCGGGGCGCGGTCGAATGCCGGGCCGTAGCTGAAACCTGTCGAAACGGCGGCATGCGCACCGGGAATGGACGTCGTACTTACGCACAGGGCCAGCATTGCGGCAACGCCGCAGAGCGTCTTGCGTTTGACCGGCGGCGTCGTAGCCGTCGAAATGTCCTGCCCGCGCGCGAGGAGTGAGCGAAAAGCGTTCACGTTGGAACCTCACGAATAGAAAAAAGGAAAAGACGCGGGCAAGAGCTGCCAGGCGTGTCGGTGCCTGGCAGCGGCGCGGGGTGGGGAATTGATCAAGTCATCGCGCCGCGCAGCCCAACGAGCGATGAAGAAATTTTACGAATCCGCCTCGGGGGAATCTGTAGAACGAGTTCGAATGGGGAAAGCGGCGCTTTGGGGGCGTACCTTATGCGCATAAAACGGGGGCGGATTGACGTGCAGTATTGCAACTAACCGCCAAAACATGCAGACCACGCCGAAATGGGGGGGCCGTCTGCCTCAGGCGGCTTCGTCCTGGTCGTTCGAGCGACCGATGATTTTGGCCGGAAATGGCTCGCCAGCAGGACGCTCAGGCAGATCATGACCATGACCTGCGGGACGACGCCGTGGCGCGATTGTGTCGAGCAGCGCCTGCTGCTCGGGCGGAATCGTGAAATCCCAGCCGAAGCGGCTCAGTTGCAGACTCTGCGCGATGCGCAGCGCCGGTTCCATGAACTGGACGGCGGCGGCGGGTTCGTAATGGGCCTGCACCGTGTCGAGAAACAGGTAGAGCCAATGGCTGAAGTGCTTCGGCTCAATGCCCGGAACGGGTTCGTGCGCCTGCTGCACATTGCCGCGATACGACTTGGTGCCCAGCACCAGGCTCGACCAGAAGCGGCACATCTTCGGCAGATGCTCGTC
>NZ_DASZJJ010000014.1:0-3506 GCF_035948235.1 Paraburkholderia sp.
GCGCATGGCGTCAAGGCGGTGGAAGCGCGCGGGCGTCTGTTCGATAGCGCCACGCCTGCGGGCGCGATGCTCGCGATCGCGCTTGGCGCCGATGAACTGCGCGCGCAGTTTGCATTCGGCTCGGATCTGTTCGTGGCAGGCATCAACGGGCCGGAGCAGACGGTCGTAAGCGGCACGCAGGAAGCGGTCGCGAGGGTGCAGGAAGCGATGGTGGCCGCAGGCAAACGCGTGTCGCTGCTCAAAACCTATGGCACGCCTGGTCATTCGCCGATGCTGCGTTCAATGCGCGAGGCCTTCCAGCAGGCACTCGAACCCTTGACGCTCACGCCTTGCGCGATCCCGATCGTGTCCACGCTCACCGGCGCGCTTGCGACCGGCTCGATTGCCACCGTCGATCATTGGCTTGATCTCGTCGAGCAGCCGGTGCGTTTTCACGAGGCTCTACTGGCAGCGTGCGACGGCAACACGCTGTTTGTCGAAGTCGGACCCGGCGCGGCGCTCTCGCGCCTCGCGCGCACGGCTTGCGGCGGCGACTGGCAAGCGGCGATTTCGTCGCTTGCCGATGGCCCGGAAGGTGACGACGAAAGCGAAAACACCGGCTTTGCGCACGCCTGCGCGCATCTATACAGCGCGGGGCAGACGATCACGTGGAGCAAGCTTTACGGCAACGCGCCACGGCCCGCTGAAGCACCCGGCTATTGCTTCGATACCGAGCGATTCGAACTGCCTTTTCCCGACATCGCGCGCAGCGCTGCCACGCGTCGGGCCACACAACTTAGCGTCGATACCGCTGCGAACGGCGAGATCGCGCAGGCGACGAACGAAGGCGTTCCAACCGCGAACGCCGAGTCTCTGCTCGCGACGCTGCGCGCAATGGCGTCCTCGGTCGCGTCCGATAGCATCAACCTCGTCGATGAACTTTCGCTTGTCAGTCAAGGCCTTGATTCGCTCGCGTTGACGGAATTGCGCGTGCGGCTGCATCAACGCTTCGGCACGATGCCGCCCATTTCGATGCTCGCGCGTGGCGCTTCGATCGCTAGCCTGGCCGCCTGGTATGGCGCGTTGTCCGGCGCGGTGGCCAACGATGCGAAGAACGCGCCTGAAACAAGTGGTGATCCGTCGCTTGTCATTACGCTGCGCGAGGGCCGCGGGCCCCTCATCGCGCTCGTGCATCCGGTTGGCGGCGATGTGCTCTGCTACGAGGATCTCGCCGCCGCGTGGCAGCGCGACCCGACGATCGTGGCGTTGCGCCATCCCTATGCGGATCAGGAGCGCGTCCCGGTGTATCTGCCGATCGCGCAGCTTGCGACGCGTTATCGCGCGGCTTTGTTCGCTACGCACGGAAAGTTGCCCGATGTGCTCGGCGGCTGGTCGTTTGGCGGGATCGTCGCGCACGAAATGGTCGCGCAATGGGAGGGCGAGGGCGAGCTCGCGCCGCCCTTGCTGATGATCGATAGTCCGATGTTCGAGGGCGCGTTCTGCACGCGGGTGCGCCAGCTTGCGAGTGACTTCGAATCGATCGATGACACTGAGGTTGTCGATCGATGGCTCCAGGATGCGCGCTTCGATGCAATGCTCGACCATGACTTCTATCTGGCGGAGGTTCGACGCCGCGCCCATCCCACCATGTTCGCGCATCTCGCGCGTCTGCACGCGGTGAGTGCACTGGCTCTGGTGCGCCATCGTTCGCAACAGGTGCGTACGCGCATCGAATACGCGCTTGCGGCGCGCAATGCCAACGGTGTGTCGAGCGATCAGACGGCGCAGCATCTTCGTGCACTGACGCGCGGTGGCGTCACGGTGCACGTGTTCGACGACGATCACAACTCCATCGTGCGCGAGCCCTCCGTGCAGTGCCTGGCCGCCTGGTTTGCCAGCCGTGCCGACGCAGGGGAGATTGACCGCGCGACGCTCGTGCGGGCAATGCCCGCGTAGGCCAACGTGTTCCGCTTCACCCGCATAAGGCAGGGCGCGCTGGCAGCGCCCGTGCTTTCCTCTATCTGACCTTAGGAAATCGATGTCATGAGCGACCATCTTCAAGCTGCAACCGTCAACGGAACCAACGTGACCGCGCAGGCGGTTCTTGCCTGGATCCAGGAGTGGGCCGAGGCCAACAAGTTGCAAGTACCTACCGATCTTGATCAGACCTTCGCCGATGCGGGATTCGATTCGATGCACTCGGTCGAACTCGCGTTCTTCCTTGAAGACCGGCTCAAGATCAAGATCGACGAGACGGTGCTGTTCGACTATCCGACCTTCGCATCGCTAGCCGACCATCTTGTCTCCCTTATCCGGCCGCAGGCGAACGATGACACGGAGTTGAGCGACGCTGTCAACGCTGGAAGCTGGTAAATCGCCTGCGCCGGAGCGAATCGGCAGGTCGCCCGGCGTGTCGTCGAAATTAAACGGAGTACTTACGATGTCGCAAATCAATCGTGCTGGCATCTGGATGTCACGCGTTGCCGGCTGCGGCTCGGCATTGCCCGAGCGCCGTATGACCAATCTGGACATCGCGCGCATGGTCGACACCTCGGACGAGTGGATCACGCAGCGCACCGGCATCAAGGAGCGGCGCATCGCGGCGCGCGGCGAGAACACCTCCGATCTTGCGATCGGCGCGGCGAAGGCGGCGCTCCAGCACGCGGAGATTCGCGGCGCCGACGTCGATCTCATCGTCCTCGCCACGTGCACGCCCGATCGCACCATGCCGGCGACGGCGGTGCGCGTGCAGGCGGCTATCGGCATGCACGGCGGCGCGGCGTTCGACGTGCAGGCGGTGTGCTCGGGCTTTGTGTACGCGCTTGCCGTGGCCGACAATATGATCCGCTTGGGCCAGGTGCGCACCGCACTGGTGATCGGCGCGGAAACGATGTCGCGCGTTGTTGACTGGTACGATCGCAATAGCTGCGTGCTGTTCGGTGACGGTGCGGGCGCCGTGGTTCTGCGCGCTGAGCGTTACACGGGGGATGCGCCGCGCGGCATCCTCTCCACGCACCTGCATTCGGACGGACGGCACGAGGACAAGATCCAGACGGACGGCGGCGTGTCGTCGACGCAGACCGCGGGCTCGATGCATCTCGCGGGCCGGGAAGTGTTCCTGCATGCCGTCGTGAATCTTGCCCAGGCCTCGCAGGAAGCCCTCACCGCGAACGGTCTGACCCAGGACGATATTGACTGGGTCGTGCCGCACCAGGCGAACCAGCGCATCGTGCAGACGCTGGGAGAAAAGCTTCATCTGCCGATGGAAAAGGTCGTGCTTACGGTTGACCATCACGGCAATACGTCGGCGGCGTCGATTCCGCTTGCGCTTAGCGAAGCCGTTGCCGACGGACGCATCAAGGAAAACGACCTGGTGTTGACGCCGACCATGGGTTCCGGTTTCACGTGGGGATCGGCCTTGATCCGCTGGTAAGGCACGCTATCACCGGCGTGAAGTCGCGCGCGGCGTCTCACGTGCGTGGGCCGCCGCGCGCCTTGTCTAGAAGCAGCCAGAAGGCTCCCCGTAG
>NZ_DASZJJ010000015.1:0-1803 GCF_035948235.1 Paraburkholderia sp.
GCAACGCTATCCCAAACTGCATGTCGAACCCGACGCCCTCTATATCGACGAAGGCCAGGTGCTGACTTCGGCGGGATCGGCTGCGGGTATCGACATGTTGCTGCATCTGGTGCGCCGCGACCATGGCGGCGCAGTGGCCAACCGCGTGGCGCAGCGGCTTGTCGTGCCGCCGCATCGCGAGGGCGGCCAGGCGCAGTTCGTGCCGCGCCCGATGCCGCGCGACGAGGCCAGCCCGCTTGCGAAGCTGATGGACTGGGTGAGGGCGAATCCGCGCCTGGACCATAGCGTAGCGTCGCTGGCCGCGCAAGCGGCGATGAGCGCGCGCACGCTGCAGCGGCAATTTCTCGACGCGACCGGCATGGGCCCTTACGCCTGGGTCGTGCGCGAGCGCGTGAGCATCGCTCGCGATCTGCTCGAATCGCGGCCCGATCTGCCGATGGAGCGTGTGGCCGATCTCGCCGGCTTCGGCTCGGAAGAATCGCTGCGGCGACACTTCCGCCGCATTGCGCTGACGAGTCCGGCCGCCTACCGCGAGCAATTCGCGCGCGGACCCATCACACGCGCGCCCATCTGATCGATCAGTATTCCAGAACGATTTTGCCGAAGTGTCCGCCTGCCTGTTGCAGCCGGAACGCGTCGCCGATCGCTTCGAGTGGGAACGAACGGTCGATTACGGGCTTGACGCCGGTTGCGTCGATGGCGCGCACGAGATCGATCTGATGCTGGCGGCTGCCAACGATCAAACCCTGCAGACGCTGCTGTCGCCGCATCATCGTGCCGGTTGGCACCTTGCCCTCGATGCCGGTCAGCACGCCGATCAACGCGATATGGCCGCCCACGCGGGTCGCCAGAATCGATTGTTCGAGCGTGCCAGGACCGCCCACTTCCACGACGTGATCGACGCCCAGTCCGTTCGTGTACTCCAGCACCTGACGCGACCATTGCGGCTCACGGCGATAGTTGATCGTATGGTCCGCACCGAGTTGGCGCGCGCGTTCGAGCTTTTCGTCAGACGACGAGGTGGCGATCACCGTCGCGCCCATCGCCTTCGCGTATTGCAGCGCGAAGATCGAAACGCCGCCCGTGCCGAGCACCAGCACCGTTTCGCCGGCTTTCAACCCACCGTCCACCACCAGCGCGCGCCAGGCGGTCAAACCCGCCGTGGTGAGGGTGGCGGCTTCGGCGTGCGTGTAGCCGCGCGGGCTGTGCGTGAACGCTGCGGCCGGTGCGACCACCGCTTCGCGAGCGTAGCCGTCCACGCCGTCGCCGGGTGTGGCGGAGAAGTCGGGGATCGTGGGCGCGCCGTCCAGCCACGGCGGAAAGAACGTCGAGACCACGTGGTCGCCAACGGCGAATTCCGTCACGCCAGCGCCGACAGCTTCGACGACGCCCGCGCCGTCCGCCATCGGAATGCGGCCATCGGGGGCGCCCATGCGGCCGAGCACGACGCCCAGGTCGTGATAGTTGAGCGAACTGGCGTGCACGCGCACGCGAATTTCGCCCGCCTGCGGCTCGCCGGGCGCGGCGATATCTACGAGCTTGAGGTTGTCGAGCCCGGCGGGCGCGAACAGTTTGATGGCTTTCATTGATTCCTCCGAAGGGGCGTAGGGCGATGATCTGGCCGCAATGGACACCAGACGAAGCATAAACGCGCCGTCCGGACGGCTGCCGGGAGTGTGGCCGCGCAGGTTGCCTCGGTTTACTTTGGACGAATCTATTTGCTATTGACAAATAAATTCGCTGACTCCTATGATGCGGCCACGGTAGCCAAAAAGTGACCGGCCAGCGCAATAGTGAATGCTG
>NZ_DASZJJ010000016.1:0-15283 GCF_035948235.1 Paraburkholderia sp.
GATCCCGCGCTGATGCTGTTCGAACTGTATAGCGTGACACTCGGCCTGCATCATGACGGCCGCTTCCTGCACCTGCCGGACGCGGTGGAGCATACGTGGGCCGCGTTCGAAAAACTGATTGTTTCGTACCAGAGCGTGAGCGAGTAGCGAGCGCCGCGCACAGCGTCGCGGCGGTACGCGAAAGCCCGAAACTCTAAAGCTCTATCTAGGGAGAAAAACATGGGACAGTACACCGCGCCGCTGCGCGACATGCAATTCGTGCTGCACGAACTGCTGAACGTGGAAGGCGAAGTCAAGCAGATGCCGAAGCACGCTGACCTCGACGCCGACACCATCAATCAGGTGCTGGAAGAGGCAGGCAAGTTCTGCTCGGAAGTGCTGTTTCCGCTGAACCAGGTCGGCGACCGCGAAGGCTGCACGTATGCCGGCGACGGCGTCGTCACCACGCCGACGGGCTTCAAGCAAGCGTACAAACAGTACGTCGAAGCCGGCTGGCCCGCACTGGGCTGCGATCCCGAATACGGCGGCCAGGGCCTGCCCGCGTTCGTGAACAACGCGCTCTACGAAATGCTGAATTCGGCGAACCAGGCGTGGACCATGTATCCGGGTCTCTCGCACGGCGCCTACGAATGTCTGCACGCGCACGGCACGCCCGAGCTGCAGAAGACCTATCTGCCGAAGCTCGTCGAAGGCGTGTGGACCGGCACGATGTGCCTGACCGAACCGCACTGCGGCACCGATCTCGGCATCCTGCGCACCAAGGCCGAACCGAACAGCGACGGTTCCTACGCGATCTCCGGCACGAAGATCTTCATCTCCAGCGGTGAGCACGACATGGCGGAGAACATCATCCACCTCGTGCTCGCGCGCCTGCCGGACGCGCCTCAAGGCACCAAGGGCATTTCGCTCTTTATCGTGCCGAAGTTCATCCCGACCGCATCGGGTGCAGTGGGCGAGCGCAACGGCATCAAGTGCGGCTCGATCGAGCACAAGATGGGCATCCACGGCAACTCGACCTGCGTCATGAACCTGGACGGCGCGACGGGCTGGCTCGTCGGCGAGCCGAACAAGGGCTTGAACGCCATGTTCGTGATGATGAACGCAGCGCGCCTGGGCGTGGGCATGCAGGGTCTGGGTCTGACCGAAGTCGCTTATCAGAACTCGCTCGTCTACGCGAAGGAGCGTCTGCAAATGCGCGCGCTGACCGGCCCGAAGGCGCCCGAAAAGGCCGCCGATCCGATCATCGTGCATCCGGACGTGCGCCGCATGCTGCTCACGCAGAAGGCCTGGGCCGAAGGCGCGCGCGCCTTCACGTACTGGTCGGCGCTGCAGATCGACAAGGAGCTGTCCCACGCCGATGAAGCCGAGCGCAAGGAAGCCGCCGATCTGGTCGCGCTGCTCACGCCGATCATCAAGGCCTTCCTCACCGATAACGCCTTCGACAGCACCAACCTCGGCATGCAGGTGTTTGGCGGCCACGGCTTTATCTCCGAGTGGGGCATGGAGCAATACGTGCGTGACGCGCGTATCAACCAGATCTACGAAGGCACCAACACGATCCAGTCGCTCGACCTGCTGGGCCGCAAGGTGCTGGGCGACATGGGCGCGAAGCTCAAGAAGTTCGGCAAGCTGGTGACGGATTTCGTCGAAGCCGAAGGCATCAAGACCGAGATGCAGGAGTTCGTGAATCCGCTCGCCGACATTGGCGACAAGATGCAGAAGCTCACGATGGAAATCGGCATGAAGGCGATGCAGAACCCGGACGAAGTGGGCGCGGCCGCGGTGCCGTACCTGCGCACGGCGGGCCACCTCGTGTTCGCCTACTTCTGGGCGCGCATGGCGCGCATCGCGCTGGACAAGGAAAGCTCGGGCGATCCGTTCTACAAGTCGAAGCTGGCCACGGCGCGCTTCTACTTCGCCAAGCTGCTGCCCGAAACGGCAACCTCGATCCGCCAGGCGCGCGCGGGTTCGAAGACGCTGATGGAAGTCGACGAAGCGCTGTTCTAAGCGCTCAGGTGGTGCGCTGCGCCTTTAAGCGAGCGCACCACTGAACACCGCATCACCGAATCTCTCAAGCGGCGCACCGGTCAGAAAAATAACCCTCCGGTTCGCGCCGCGAAAACATCCCGTATTTATTCCGTTTTCGCTCGACATTGCATATCCGCTGGAGGAACAACGTGAGCAATCTTAATATTCGCAAGGTCGCCGTGCTCGGCGCCGGCGTGATGGGCGCGCAGATCGCCGCGCACCTGATCAACGCCCGCGTGCCCGTGCTGCTGTTCGATCTGCCCGCGAAGGAAGGCCCGAAGAACGCTATCGCGCTCAAGGCGATCGAGACGCTGAAGAAACTGTCGCCCGCGCCGTTCGGCGTGAAGGACGACGCGCAGTACATCACGCCCGCGAACTACGAAGACGATATCGCGAAGCTGGCGGAATGCGATGTGGTGATCGAGGCGATCGCCGAGCGCATGGACTGGAAGCACGACCTCTACAAGAAGGTCGCGCCGCATATCGGCCCGAAGGCGATTTTCGCCACCAATACCTCGGGTCTGTCGATCACGGAACTGTCGCAAGGTTTCGACGACAACCTCAAGGCGCGCTTTTGCGGCGTGCACTTCTTCAATCCGCCGCGCTACATGCACCTGGTCGAGCTGATCCCGACCACGCACACGCAGCCCGAAATCCTCGACCAGCTCGAATCGTTCCTCACGAGCGTGGTCGGCAAGGGCGTGGTGCGCGCGAAGGATACGCCGAACTTCATCGCCAACCGCGTGGGCATCTTCTCGATTCTCGCGGTCATCACGGAAGCGAAAAAGTTCGGTCTGCGTTTCGACGAAGTCGACGACCTGACGGGCAGCCGTCTGGGCCGCGCGAAGTCGGCGACGTTCCGCACGGCTGATGTGGTCGGTCTGGACACGATGGCGCACGTCATCAAGACGATGCAGGACAACCTCAAGGACGATCCGTTCTTCCCGGTCTACGAGACGCCGGCTGTGCTGGCGGGTCTGGTCGCGAAGGGCGCGCTCGGCCAGAAGACGGGCGGCGGTTTCTATCGCAAGGAAGGCAAGGCGATCAAGGTGCTCGACGGCAATACCGGCGAGTACGTGGATGGCGGCGCGAAGGCCGACGAACTGGTGGGCCGCATCCTCAAGCGTCCGCCCGCAGAACGTCTGAAGCTGCTGCGCGAGTCGGAGCACCCGCAGGCGCAGTTCCTGTGGTCGATCTTCCGCGACGTGTTCCATTACATCGGCGTGCATCTGGAATCGATCGCCGATAACGCGCGCGACGTCGATCTCGCAATCCGCTGGGGCTTCGGCTGGAACGAAGGTCCGTTCGAAGGCTGGCAGGCCGCAGGCTGGAAGCAGGTCGCCGAATGGGTGAAGGAAGACATCGACGCGGGCAAGACGCTCTCCAGCGCGCCGCTGCCCGCCTGGGTGTTCGAAGGCCCGGTCGCCGCGAATGGCGGCGTGCACGGTGGCGAAGGCTCGTGGTCGCCCGCGGCGGCGCGCTTCGAGCCGCGTTCGAATCTGCCGGTCTACGAGCGTCAGGTGTTCCGCGCGGCGCTGTTCGGCGAATCGAATGCACGCGACCCGAAAACCTGGGGCAAGACGCTGTTCGAGAACGAGCATCTGCGCGCATGGGTCGATGACCGCGCGGGCGAGGACGACGTCGTCATCGTCTCGTACAAGAGCAAGATGAACACGATGGGCCCGGGCGTGCTGGACTCGCTCGTGAAGGCCATCGAGATCGCCGAAGACGGCTACAACGGCCTGGTGGTCTGGCAGCCGACGTCGCTCAAGCTCGGCGCGCCGGGCGGCCCGTTCTCGGCGGGCGCGAACCTCGAAGAAGCCATGCCCGCCTTCATGATGGGCGGCGCGAAGGGCATCGAGCCGTTCGTGAAGAAGTTCCAGGACACGATGATGCGCGTGAAGTACGCCAACGTGCCGGTCGTGGCGGCGGTGTCGGGCATTGCGCTCGGCGGCGGCTGCGAAATCATGCTGCACAGCGCCAAGCGTGTGGCACACATCGAAAGCTATGTGGGTCTGGTGGAAGTGGGCGTGGGTCTGGTTCCGGCAGGCGGTGGCCTGAAGGAAGCCGCACTGCGCGCAGCAGAAGCGGCGGCGCAGATTGGCGCGGTGCCCAGCGACCTGCTGCGCTTCCTGCAGAAGTCGTTCGAAAACGCGGCGATGGCGAAGGTTTCGGGTTCGGCGCTCGAAGCGCGCACGATGGGCTATCTGAAGCCCTCGGACACGATCGTTTTCAACGTGTTCGAACTGCTCGACACCGCGAAGAAGGAAGCGCGGGCTTTGAGCGCATCGGGCTACCGTGCGCCGCTGCGCGCGAAGCAGATTCCGGTGGCGGGCCGCTCGGCGATTTCGACCATCAAGGCGTCGCTCGTCAATATGCGCGATGGCCGCTTCATCAGCGATCACGATTACCTGATCGCGGGCCGTATCGCGGAAGCGGTGTGCGGCGGCGACGTCGAAGCGGGCAGCCTCGTCGACGAGGAATGGCTGCTCACGCTGGAGCGCCGCGCCTTTGTCGATCTGCTCGGCACGCAAAAGACGCAGGAACGCATCATGGGCATGCTGCAAACCGGCAAGCCGGTGCGCAACTAAGCGGCACGACGCACACCAGATACTGGAGTTACAGATGAGCAAACAGTTGCAGGACGCATACATCGTCGCCGCGAGCCGCACGCCCATCGGCAAGGCGCCGCGCGGCGTGTTCAAGAACACCCGCCCGGACGAACTGCTGGTTCACGCGATCAAGTCGGCCGTCGCACAGGTGCCGGGCCTCGACACCAGCGTGATCGAAGACGCTATCGTCGGCTGCGCGATTCCGGAAGCGGAGCAGGGCCTGAACGTGGCGCGTATCGGCGCGCTGCTCGCGGGGCTGCCGCAGAGCGTGGGCGGCGTGACCGTCAACCGCTTCTGCGCCTCGGGTCTGACGGCGCTGGCCATGGCCGCCGACCGCATCCGCGTGGGCGAATCCGACGCGATGATCGCAGGCGGCTGCGAATCGATGAGCATGGTGCCGATGATGGGCAACAAGCCGTCGCTTTCGCCGCACATCTTCGACCGTAACGAAGACGTTGGCATTGCTTACGGCATGGGCCTGACCGCCGAGAAAGTGGCGGAGCGCTGGAAGGTGAGCCGTGAAGCGCAGGACGCGTTTTCGGTGGAGTCGCATCGCCGCGCGTTGGCTGCGCAACAGGCGGGCGAATTCAACGACGAAATCGCTCCGTACACGATCATCGAGCGTTTCCCCGATCTCGCCACCGGCGAAGTGAAGGTGAAGGAACGCCTGATCTCGCTGGATGAAGGCCCGCGTGCGGATACCACGCTCGAAGGCCTCGCGAAGCTGCGCGCGGTGTTCGCGAACAAGGGTTCGGTGACGGCGGGCAATAGCTCGCAGACCTCGGATGGCGCGGGCGCGCTGATCGTCGTTTCTGAAAAGATCCTCAAGCAGTTCAACCTCACGCCGCTCGCGCGTTTCGTGAGCTTCGCGGTGCGCGGCGTGCCGCCGGAAATCATGGGCATCGGCCCGAAGGAAGCGATTCCGGCTGCGCTGAAGGCTGCGGGTCTGAAGCAGGACGACCTGGACTGGATCGAGCTGAACGAAGCGTTTGCCGCGCAGTCGCTGGCGGTGATCCAGGATCTGGGCCTCGATCCGTCGAAGATCAACCCGCTGGGCGGCGCGATTGCGCTGGGTCACCCGCTTGGCGCAACGGGCGCGATTCGCGCTTCGACGGTCGTGCACGGCCTGCGCCGCCGCAACTACAAGTACGGCATGGTGACGATGTGCGTCGGCACCGGCATGGGTGCTGCTGGCATTATCGAGCGCCTGTAAGCGGATCACGCGCTAGCGCATAAGACATACGGTTCGCAGGCTTCACGGTCTGCGAACCGTTTTTTTATCGAGACACCTCATGAGCAACGAAATCCTGATCGCACGCGAAAACGGCGTGCTGACGATCACCATCAACCGCCCCGAGCGCAAAAACGCGCTCACGCCCGCGATGTATCAGGCGATGGCCGATGCGCTCGCTTCGGCGCACGAGGACGGCGCCGTGCGCGCCGTGCTGCTGCGCGGTCACGCCGATATATTCACGGCCGGCAACGATATCGAGGACTTCCTGAAGAACCCGCCCACCGGCGGCGATTCGCCCGTGATGAAGTTCCTGCATACCATCGCGACCTTCGA
Source organism: Paraburkholderia sp. (assembly GCF_035948235.1). GTDB lineage: Bacteria > Pseudomonadota > Gammaproteobacteria > Burkholderiales > Burkholderiaceae > Paraburkholderia. The sequence continues at coordinate 6,208 of NZ_DASZJJ010000016.1, forward strand.
AAAGCCGCTGGTCGCGCAGGTGGCGGGCGCGGCTGTCGGCGTGGGCACGACGCTGCTGCTGCATTGCGACCTGGTCTATGCCGCCGACACGGCGCGCTTCGCGATGCCGTTCGCGCAACTGGGCCTGTGCCCCGAAGCGGCTTCGTCGCTGCTGCTGCCGCGTATCGCGGGCTACCAGGGCGCGGCGGAAAAGCTGCTGCTTGGCGAAACCTTCGACGCCGCCGAGGCGCATCGCATGGGCTTCGTGAACCGCGTCGTGGCAGCGGCTGAGCTGGAGGCGTTCGTGGCCGCGCAACTGGCGAAGCTGGTGGCGCTGCCCGCGTCGTCGCTGCGCGCGACCAAGTCGCTCATGAAGCGCGCGAGCGAACACGAGATCAAGACGCAGATGAGCGAGGAGTCAGTGCACTTCGGCAAGATGCTGCTGGCGCCCGAGGCGCGCGAGGCGTTCACGGCCTTCCTGCAAAAGCGCAAGCCGGATTTCCGGCAGTTCGATTAAGCGGTCCGGCGGTCCGGCGATCCGGCGGTCCGGCGGCCCGGCTCAGGCGGCGCTGGCCGCCGTGTCGTAATCGACGAAACCGGACTCGCGGCAAAAGCTCACGAGCCGCAGTCCGGCGCGCTTCGCAATGGTGACCGCGAGCGACGAGGGCGCCGAGATCGTCGCGACCATCGGCATGCCCACGCGCGCGGCCTTGCGTACCAGTTCGTAGCTTGCGCGGCTGGAGAGGAAGACGAAGCCTTGCTGCGTGTCGGCACGGTCGAGCACCAACTGGCCGATCAGCTTGTCGAGCGCGTTGTGACGGCCCACGTCCTCGAAGGCGCGCAGGATCTGGCCATCGGCGTCGCACCACGCGGCGGCGTGCAGGCCGCCCGTGAGTTTCGTGAGCGCCTGATGCTGCGGCAGATCGCGCGCCGCGCGGGCAATCGCGTCGGGCGCGAGACGCGCCAGAAAGCCGGTTTCGGGCACGGTTTCCGGTTCGAGATCGAGCAAATCGATGCTTTCGATGCCGCACACGCCGCAGCCGCTACGTCCGGCCAGCGCACGGCGCTTTTCCTTCAGCTCGACGAAGGCCTGCTGCACGACCGTGAGGTGGACTTCGGCGTGCGGGATTTCGGCTTCAGCGTGCCAGAACACTTCGATGTCCTGGATGTCGGCGTTGCGCCCGACGATGCCTTCCGAGATCGCAAAACCCACCGCGAAGGCCTCCAGATCGCGCGGCGTGCACATCATCACCGCATGCGAGATGCCGTTGAAGACCAGCGCGACGGGCCATTCCTGACCGACGTGGTCGTCGCGCGTCTCGACGCTTTCGCCGCGATGGCGATGCACGCGCAACGCGACGGCGCCAGCCTGTTCATCGTGATCCTGGGCGTCTTGCAAAGGCGTGAACGCGGCAGGGAAGGCGGGGGAACGCGGGGAATTCAAGCGGGGACTCCAGTGATCCTTGTTCGGCGCGGCGAGGCGGCTTCGGGCGGCCTGGAGTAACACTCGCATGCTGGCCGGCCCCCGGCGCGGAAGGTTCTAAAATACCTCAAGCGGGCATCTTTCGCTCGACCGCACCCGCACCGCCCGCTTCCCGAGGATTATCGCCATGGCATTGACCGAAGCTCCGCTCCTGTTCCAGTTCGAGGTTGTCTCGTCCGAGGACCTCACCTTCATCCCCATGTGCGTGCGCTTCAACCTGGACCGTTTCGGGCTGCGCATCTCGCTGGCGCAGTGGCAGTTGCTGCCGTATGAGGACCGCCGCCTGCTGGCGCGTTTCCCCGTCGACGACGACGCCGAAATCGAGCCGAACTTCGATCACGCGCTATTCGAGATGTTGCGCACGCATGCCAATGTCGAACCGGAGTGGTTTTCGCCCGAAGAAGCGCCCGCGTGGCGCGACGTCAACGCCGTGCCGGGCGGCATCGCCAATCAGGCGGCGCTCGCGAATCTGGTCGCGCCTGGTGTCGAGGACTGGGCGCAGCTCGCGCCGTTCCAGCGCTATGTGCTGGCCAAACTCGCGCGCAAGCCGGAAGCCAATCACGATTTCGTGCCGGCGATGCATGAATTCGGTCTGGCCGTGCCGTGCTGAAATTCGTCCGGTTTTATCGATGCGTTGCCCCGCTGGAATTAGAGCGTTCACCCTAAAAACGCTGCGCGCACGCGAATTTACGCAAGGCAACCCTCAAGCCTTGCCCTGAACTGCCGTTATCCGGAAGGGCGCTCCGCGCGCCTGCCTGTTGCGCACAGGTCGTTAGCAGTCATCCCATGCCCGCCGCACGGCGACGAACGACGTTCCGGCATTCATGAACCTTCATTTTTCGAAGCGGCACCTCATCAACCTCGTGGTGGTGGTGGCTGCCGTCGGCGCAAACGCTTTCGTGGCATGGACGCAGATTGGCGGGCAACGCGAAATCGACCAGCGCGCCTCGCAGGCCGCCCGCGTACGCCATGATCTGGACCATTTTCGTGACCTGCTGGGCGGCGGACTGGCCGCGTTAGGGCGCTTCGGCGCCGACGGGGAGACCGAGTCCACCGATGCGCGCGAGGCCCGCGCCACCGAACTCGACGATACGGCCCAGGCGCTGCACGCCGAACTGGCGAACGATCCGGCGCTCACACGCCGCTTCGACGCGGTGGCGACCGAAGGCATCCTGCTCGCGCGCGAGATCGACGAGACGCTTGCGCGCGCCGAACAACGCGTCGCCGATGCGCGGGTTCAGGCGAGCGCGGCGGCGGCTTCAGCGGCTGGCGCTGCGTCTGCGGCGGCAGCCTTGCCCGCCGTGCCAACCATTGCCGCTTCCGCCGCCGTTGCGCCCACCGCGCCTGCGCCGAATCCCAAGGCGGCGACGCACGAGTCGCATCGCGGCAAGTTCATGGGTGTCGCAGCGCATCTGGGCGCGAACAAGGCGCACGCGCATAAGGCGCATCCGCACGACCTGTCTGCGCCTTATGCGGCGAGTTCGGGCGGACCGCAGACGGCCAGAAGCCTCGCCGAGCCCTATGCAAGCGCCAGTGCCGTCGGCTCGCCGCAGGTGAGTGCGCATAGTCTTGCGCAGCCGTATGCGTCGGGGGCGCTCGCCAGTAACGCGACGCTCGCCGCGCCGTATGCCAATCCCGCAGCGCCGTCGAGCGCCGCGCCACGCTCGCTCGCCGAGCCTTATGCCGCTGCCAACGCCGCATCGGGCGCCGTGCCGAACGCGCCCGTGCTCGCCGCTGCCTCCACAGACGCAGCAAGCGCGTCCGCCGCCCAGTTGAACAGCGCGCTTCCCATCGGCACGTCGGCCTGGGTCGCGAACGAATACATTCGCCTCGATACGCGCGTCGATCGCGTCGACGCAAAACTTTCGGCGTTGCAGGGCGAGCAGGATCTCGCGCTGGCCGCAGCGCTCGCCGAATCCACACGTGCGGGCAGCCGCGCCTCGATCCTGCTGATCGTCACGATGCTCGCGGGCGCGACGCTCCTGATCTACACCTTCGGCGCACGCGAGAACGCCGCGCGCGAGAAACTGCGCGCGCTCGCCGGCATGCGCACGCGCAACGAGCGCTTTCAGGGCCTGTTCGACGCCCATCCGGTACCGATGTACGTGTTCGACCGCGAAACGCTGCGCTTTCTCGCCGTCAACGCGGCGGCGATCCAGCAGTACGGCTACAGCGAGGAAGAATTCCTCGACATGACGATTCGCGAGATCCGCCCGCAGGAGGACGTCTCGCGGCTCGAACAGCACCTTACGCGCTCGGATACGCTCACGCCGAACATCCGCACGATGGCCGGCATCTGGCATCACGTGCGCCGCGACGGCACGCTCGTGAGCGTCGATATTTCGCACCACGCGCTCACCTTCATGGGACGCGCGGCCGTGTTCGTGCTGGCCGACGACGTCACCGAGCAGATCAAGGCCGAAGTGGAGGCGCAGCGCTCGAACCAGATGCTCGAAACGGTGATCGACAATATCCCGCAGCGCATCTACTGGAAGGACGCGCAGTCGCGCTATCTGGGCTGCAACATGACGTTCGCGCGCGATGCGGGTCTCTCGTATCCCGAGCAGATCGTCGGCCGCACCGACGACGATCTGCCGTGGCGCGCATACGCGCCCAACATGCGCGAGCAGGACCGCGAGGTGATCGACGCCGGGCTGCCGCGCCTGAATTACGAAGAAGACCTGACGATCGACGGCCTGCATCGCACCACCATCACGAGCAAGCTGCCGCTGCTGGACGGCGATGGCCGCGTGATGGGCGTGCTCGGCACCTATTCGGACACCACCGAAAGCAAGCGCGCCGATCTCGCGCTGCGTCTGCAAAGCCGCGCGCTCGACGCCTGCGTGAATGCGATTCTGATCACCGGCCCGGGGCCGGGCGGCAGCAACCTGATCGAGTACGCGAACCCGGCGTTCCGGCGCATCACCGGCTACGATCCCGCCGATGTGATCGGCCTCGATTGCCGTCTGTTGCAGCGCGACGATCGCGATCAGGACGGCCTGGTGGCGATCCGCCAGGCGCTCATAGGCAACCGCGAAGTGAGCGCCGTGCTGCGCAACTATCGCAAGGACGGCGCGCTGTTCTGGAACCAGTTGCTGATCGCGCCGGTGCCCGATCTGGACGGGCGCATCACGCACCACATCGGCATCATCAACGACGTGACCGAGCTGATCCGCTATCAGGAGCAGCTCGAATATCAGGCCAACTACGACAGCCTCACGCTGCTGCCCAACCGCAATCTGCTGCGCGACCGTCTGCAGCAGGCGCTGGTGGCGGCGCAGCGGCACGAACGCGGCGTGGCCGTGGTGTTCATCGACCTCGACGGCTTCAAGAACGTCAACGACAGCCTGGGCCATAGTGTCGGCGACCGGCTGCTGGGCGTGGTCGCCGAGCGGCTCACGCGCTGCACGCGCACGAGCGACACGGTGGCGCGCCACGGCGGCGACGAGTTCGTGATCGTACTCACCGACACCATCGACGAAAAATCGCTGATTGGCTGGATGGAGCGCGCGCGCCAGATGATTTCGGAGCCGGTGATGATCGACGGCACGGAGCTGTATGTCGGTTGCAGCATGGGCGCGAGCGTGTTCCCGCAGGACGGCAACGACGCCGAAACCCTGCTCAAGAAAGCCGACGTGGCGATGTACCGCGCCAAGGAGCTGGGCCGCAACACCTTCCAGTTCTACGAGCCGGAGATGAACGCGGCCGCGGGCGCGCGCATGAATCTGGAGCGGCGTCTGCGCCGCGCGCTGCGCGACAGCGAATTCCTGCTGCACTACCAGCCGCAGGTGGAGATCGAGAGCGGGCGCATCGTCGGCATGGAGGCGCTGGTGCGCTGGCACGACCCGGAAGCGGGTCTTGTCTCACCGTCGCAATTCATTCCGGTCGCCGAGGAAAGCGGCTTGATCGGGCCGTTGTCCGACTGGGTGCTGCGCGAGGCCTGCCGCCAGAACCGCGCGTGGCAGGATGCCGGCCTGCCGCCGGTGCGCGTGTCGGTGAATCTGTCGGCGAAGACCTTCCATCAGCGCGATATCGCGCAACTGGTGAGCAGCGTGTTGCAGGAGACCGGGCTGGAGCCGTGCTGGCTCGAAGTCGAACTCACCGAAAGCACGCTGATGCGCAACACGGAAGAGGCGGTATCGATGCTCAACGCGCTGCACGAACAGGGCGTGGGCATCGCCATCGACGACTTCGGCACGGGCTATTCGAGCCTGAGCTATCTGAAGCGGCTGCCGGTGGACCGGCTCAAGATCGACCGCTCGTTCGTGGCGGATATTGGCACCAGCAGCGACGACGAAACCATCACGGCGGCCATCATTGCGCTGGCGCACGAACTGCGTCTGCAGGTGATCGCGGAAGGGGTGGAGACGTCGCAGCAGTTCGCGTTCTTGCGCGAGCGGGCGTGCGACGAGTTGCAGGGCTACTTCTTCGCGCCGCCGTTGCCGGGGCCGGAGATTGCCGCGCTGCTGTCGGCGAGCGCGGCCTACGAAGAGGGCGCGGGGCTCGCCTGGGCGGATTAATGCCGGCTGGGCGTTAAAAGGACAACGCGCGCCGACGGCCGCGGCGCGCGCGTGAGCGTCTTTATGCTGCGGGCAGCGCGCGCGGACGGCGGTCGCTGCCGGTCGCCACGTAGGTGAGCGTCGCTTCGGTGACCTTGACGACTTCGTCCTGCAGACGCATGCGCTGCGCGTAGACCTCGACCTGTACGGTCACCGAGGTGTTGCCCGTCTTGACGATATCGGCGTAAAAGCTCAGCAGATCGCCGACGAACACCGGCTGCTTGAACAGGAACGAGTTCACCGCGACGGTCGCGACGCGGCCATTGGCGCGGCGGCTGGCGGGAATCGAGCCGGCGATGTCGACCTGCGACATGATCCAGCCGCCGAACACGTCGCCGTGGACATTGGCGTCCGAGGGCTGCGGCACGACGCGCAGCGCGGGCGACTTCTGGGGAAGCGGATAAGAGTCGGTCATCGGGAATCCAGGGAAAAAGCGAAAGCAGGACAGAAGCGGGGCAGGAACGGCTTGGTGCAGCCTGCGGAAAACGCGCCGTCCGGGCGCGCCCAGCGGCGCATGCCGCCTTCTGCGACAATAGAGCGATCAGGAATTGTACGGGAAAGCGCCATGCGCAGCGGGTCGGCCAGCCGGCCTGAGCGCTGGAGTAGAAGCCCACGCCTAACCCGTCGTTAGCTGTCTTTAGCGTCCCCCGACTCTCGCTGTGTCCCGTGCTCGTGTGCATGTGGCACGTTCAAGCACTTTCATCGCCCATGCGCCGTTTCCCCGCCTCCAACGAACCCGCGCTGCCCGCCACCGGGCCGCGCAACGACTGGCAGACCATCGTCTCGCTGCTGCCGTATCTCACCGCGTACAAATGGCGCGTTGCGTTTGCGCTGACCTGCCTGATCGGCGCGAAAGTCGCCAACCTGGGCGTGCCGATCGTGATGAAGCACATCGTCGACGGTCTTGCGCCGGTGCGGCATCTGACTGCGCTCGGCCGCGCGGAGCACGCGCCGGCAATCGTGCTGATGGGCGGCATCGGCTTGCTGGTGGTGGCGTATGCGGCGGTGCGGCTGTCGACGTCGCTGTTCACCGAATTGCGCGAGATTCTTTTTTCGAAGGTGACGGAAAGCGCGGTGCGCCAGCTCGCGCTCAAAGTGTTTCGCCATCTGCATGCGCTGTCGCTGCGTTTTCATCTCGATCGGCAAACCGGTGGCATGTCGCGCGATATCGAACGCGGCACGCGCGGCATCACACAACTGATTTCCTATTCGCTTTATTCGATCCTGCCGACGCTCGTGGAAGTGGGCCTCGTGCTTGGCTTTTTCACGGTGAAATACGAGGCGTATTACGCGCTCGTCACGCTGGCGGCGCTGGCTGCGTACATCGTCTTTACGGTGAAGGTGACCGAGTGGCGCACGCATTTCCGGCGCACGATGAACGAGCTGGATTCGCGCGCCAATTCGCGGGCGATCGATTCGCTGCTCAACTATGAGACGGTGAAGTACTTCGGCAACGAAGAATGGGAGACGCGCCGTTACGACGAGAATCTGCATCGCTATCGGGCGGCGGCGATCAAGTCGCAGCGGTCGCTTTCGGCGCTGAATTTTGGGCAGCAGGCGATTATCGGCACGGGGCTGGTGTTTATTCTCTGGCACGCGACTCAAGGTGTGATGGCGGGCAAGCTGACGCTTGGCGATCTCGTGCTGATCAATACCTTCATGCTGCAGCTTTATATTCCGCTGAATTTTCTGGGCGTGGTCTATCGCGAGCTCAAGCAGAGTCTTACCGATATGGATCGCATGTTCACGCTGCTCACGGTTGCGCGCGAAGTGCCCGATGTGCCCAATGCGCCTGCGATCGTTGTGCGCGGTGGCGAGGTGCGCTTTACGCAGGTGAACTTTGCGTATGAGCCGGCGCGGCAGATTCTGCACGACGTGAGTTTTACGATCGCGGCAGGCACCACGACGGCGGTGGTGGGGCATAGCGGATCGGGTAAATCGACGCTCGCGCGGTTGATGTTCCGTTTTTACGATCTTGAGCGTGGCGCCGGTGGGGCGATTACCATCGACGGGCAGGATATTCGCGATGTGACGCAGGATTCGCTGCGTGCTTCTATTGGGATCGTGCCGCAGGATACGGTGCTGTTTAACGATTCGATCTATTACAACATTGCTTATGGGCGGCCTACGGCGAGTCGCGATGAGGTGATCGCGGCGGCGCGCGCGGCGCATATTCATGCGTTTATCGAGAGTCTGCCGAAGGGGTATGACACGCCTGTCGGGGAGCGCGGGTTGAAGCTCTCGGGTGGGGAGAAGCAGCGGGTTGCCATTGCGCGTACGTTGCTCAAGAATCCGCCGATTCTTTTGTTCGATGAGGCGACTTCGGCGCTGGATTCACGTTCCGAGCGGGCTATTCAGCATGAGCTGGATCTGATTGCTCGGGAGAGGACGACGCTTGTTATTGCGCATCGGCTTTCTACTGTTGTGCACGCGCAGCAGATTATTGTGATGGATCGTGGGCGGATTGTTGAGCGGGGTACTCACGCCGGGTTGCTTGAGGCGCAGGGGCTTTATGCGCAGATGTGGGCGCTTCAGCAGCAGCGTGCGCCTGAGGCGGCTGATGCGCCTGTTGTTGAGTCGGCGCGTGGGCATTCTTGAGGTGTTGGCATTTCCTTGTGGTCGTGTCGGTCTATTAGCGTTGCCCCTGTGCGGGGCGGCACCTACTTTTCTTTGCAGCGGCAAAGAAAAGTAGGCAAAAGAAAGCCGCTCAAACCGCCAGTGTGACGCAGTCCACCACTTGCCGAATATCGAAGTGGTGACTGGTCTTGCTCGCATCACGCGCGCAATAACGGAGTGGTGACGCCCGCACATCCAGGGCGCTTCGCCCCCGTGGGGCATAACCACAAACCGGCTGTTTGCCGGTCACCGAGGAAAGTTAGAAGTACTGCTGGTTTCCCACGCAAACCCAACCGTAGCGAGCGAAGCGAGCAACGGGATGAATGAGTCCTTTGTCACTTCGTTTTATGGCGAGAGGTGCGATCAATGCCCAGTCACCACTCCGCTATACGAATAGAGGTGGACGGCGTCACACTAGCGGTGTGAGCGGCTTTCTTTT
>NZ_DASZJJ010000017.1:0-11474 GCF_035948235.1 Paraburkholderia sp.
CGGCCACGCTGATCGCGCACGGCCAGGACCCATTTTTCGCCACTCTGTGCGCGACGATTGCGGGCGCGGCGGCCGGCTTTGTCACGGGCTGGCTCAACGTACGCCTGAAAATCATGGATCTGCTCGCCAGCATCCTGATGATGATCGCGCTCTATTCGATCAATCTGCGTGTGATGGGCGCACCGAACGTGCCGCTCATCACCGAATCCACCGTCTTCACGATGATTCAGCCCGCGTGGCTGCCCGACTACGTGCTGCGTCCGCTCGCGCTGCTGGTGGTCGTGCTTGCGGCGAAGTTCGGTGTGGACTGGTTTTTCTCGTCGCAATACGGTCTCGCGCTGCGTGCGACCGGCGCGAATCCGCGCATGGCGCGCGCGCAGGGCATTGCCACGGGCCGCGCGACGCTGGCCGGCATGGCGCTTTCGAACGCGCTCGTTGCGCTGGCCGGATCGTTGTTTGCGCAGACCCAGGGCGGCTCGGATATATCGATGGGCATCGGCACCATCGTGATCGGGCTGGCTGCCGTCATCATCGGCGAAAGCATTCTGCCCGCGCGCCGTCTGGTGCTCACGACGCTCGCCGCCGTGCTGGGCGCGATTCTCTATCGCTTCTTCATTGCGCTGGCGCTCAACAGCGATTTCATCGGCCTGAAGGCGCAGGATCTGAATCTCGTCACAGCCTTGCTCGTGACGATCGCGCTCGTGCTGCCCGCGACGCGCAAAAAGCTGTTCGGCCGCAAGAACGGGAGAGCCTAAGCCATGCTCAGCGCACAAGACCTCAAACTCACTTTCAACCCCGGCACGCCGATCGAAACGCGCGCGCTGCGCGGTCTCACGCTGGAAATCCCCACCGGCCAGTTCGTCGCCGTGATTGGCTCGAATGGCGCAGGCAAATCCACCTTCCTCAATGCGATTAGCGGCGATCAGATGGTGGACGGCGGCAAGATCACCATCGACGGCAACGACGTCACGAAGAAGCAGGCCTGGGATCGCGCGCATCTGGTCGCGCGTGTGTTCCAGGACCCGATGGCGGGCACCTGCGAAGCGCTGACGATCGAAGAAAACATGGCGCTGGCGATGGCGCGCGGCAAGCGGCGCGGCTTCGGCCCGGCGCTGAAAAAGCAGGACCGCGAACTGTTTCGCGCCAAGCTGCGCCTCCTGAATCTGGGCCTGGAAAACCGTTTGAGCGATCGCATCGGCCTGCTGTCAGGCGGCCAGCGCCAGGCGGTGAGCCTCCTGATGGCGTCCCTGCAACCATCGCGCATCCTGCTGCTCGACGAACATACGGCCGCGCTCGATCCGAAGACCGCCGCGTTCGTGCTCGAACTCACGGCGCGTATCGTCGAGGAAGCAAAGCTCACGACCATGATGGTCACGCACAGCATGCGCCAGGCGCTGGACTATGGTCAGCGCACGGTCATGCTGCATCAGGGCCAGGTGGTGCTGGATGTGTCCGGCGACGAGCGCCGCGGTCTGGATGTACCGGACCTGTTGCGCATGTTCGAGCAGACGCGCCACGAGAAACTCGACGACGACGCGTTGTTGCTGGGCTAAACGCTTCGAACAAGCCCGCCGGCCTCATGGCTCGCGGGTTTTTTTATTGCCCGCGAATCGATATGGATTCCGAATTACTTCAAGCCGTCTTCGAATATTTGAACGTACCCTGCGCGCTGGCGATCAACAGGCGATCGTCCACCCATGCCTCGGCGCGCGCGAAAAAGATCGACCGGCCACCGCGCTCCAGATACCCTTTGGCGCGCACAAACTCGCCGAGTCCCTTGTCGAGATAATTGGTCGTGAGCGAGAGCGTGAAGCCATGACGCTTCGGCGCGTCGGCATCGGCGTAGAGACCCGCATAGCCCGCGGCCGCATCGAGCAAGGTGGCAATCGCACCGCCTTGCAGCACGCCCTGGCGATTGAGCTTCGAGCCGTCGATCGGCATGAGCAGCTCTACGTAGCCCTCGCGCCACTGCGCGATGCTCACGCCCAACGTTTCGAGGAACGGGTTGTCGACGGCGAATTGCGGCATGCTGCGTGCCCCTTGATAATCTAAAGCGATGAATCGACGAATCCGGCGCAAGCGCGTACAGTGCAAAACCCGGTGCCAAACCCGAAGCAAAGCCCAGTCAAGCAACTTGAAGCGGCGATTATAGGCCGCCAGACACGGGCTCGCAGCGCGCCGTCCCACTGTTCAGAGGAAATGTGCGCAACTGTACATGGCTTTGCGGGCCGCGCCGGAGAACACTTTGCTTTTCCCCTGCCGCCAGCGTGCGTGCACTATTCACTCGCAGCGTTTTGCTGCACCTTAAGGAACTCACCATGACCGACAACACGCGCTTAACCGACACCCTGATCCCGCAACGGGCAGCGGCGGCCGCCGCCGCGTTGCCGGTCGCCTGTCCGGCGGTCGATCCACTCACCGAGATCCTGCCCGACGAGCCGCTGCTCATGATGGGCGCGGGCCCCGTGCCGATCCCCGATGCCGTCGCGAAGGCCAATTCGGTCGTCATCAATCACCTCGGCGACACCATGGCGCGCGTAATCGACCAGGTGAAGACGATGGCGCGTTACGTGTTCCAGACGCGTTCGAACTGGGTGCTCGGCGTGGCCGGCCCCGGCTCGGCGGCGATGGAAATGGCGATTTCGAACCTCGCATGGCCCGGCACGCGCGTGCTTTCGATTGTCAACGGCTTCTTTAGCGGCCGGATGGCGGAGATGGCGCGCCGCATCGGCGCCGACGTCACCACGCTCGACGTGAGCGACCGCGAGATCGCCTCGCTGGACGCCGTCGCGCAGGCCATCGAGCGCACGCGCCCCGCGATCGTCACGATCGTGCACGGCGAGACTTCCAACACGGTCTGGAACCGCCAGTTGAAGGACATCGTGCGCATCGCGAAGGCGGCGGGGGCGCTGGTCGTCGTCGATGCGGTCTGCACGCTGAGCACGATGCCGCTGGAAATGGACGCATGGGGCATCGACACCGTCATTACCGGCGGCCAGAAAGGGCTGTCGTCGATTCCCGGCGTGTCGCTGATCGCGTTCTCGGACGCCGCGTGGCAACGCGTGCGCGAGCGCACCGAGCCGAATACGCACTGGTGCCTGGACGCCACGCTCGCGGAAAACTTCTGGCACAAAGCCGGTTATCACTACACCGCGCCGGTATCGGGCGTGCTTGCGCTGCACGAGGCGCTGCGGCTGGTCTGCACGGAAACGCTCGAAAAGCGCTTCGCGCGCCATCAGCGCTGCTCGCTGGCACTGCAAAGCGGCGTCGCCGCGCTCGGCCTCGAACTCTATACGCCTGAGGAGTGCCGCCTGAATTCGGTGGTCGGCATCGGGCTGCCAGAGGGACTTACGCCGCGCGACGTGTGCAACCATATCTCGCAGCAGTATCAGGTTGAAATCGCCGGATCGTTCGGACTGCCTATCGTGCGGATCGGCCAGATGGGCGAGCAATGCCGCGAGCACCATCTGTTCCGCACCGTCCACGCGCTCGGGCGCACCATGCGCGACCTGGGCGCGGACGTCGATCTGCCCGCAGGCGTGGCCGCGCTCGAAGAGTCGCTGTCGGCGGCCGCGCGGCGCTAAGGTTGAATCAAGGCTGGATCACGCGCGACGCGCCCGTATGCAGAGGAACGCGGGCGCGAGCGCAAGCTCCGTGTAAAGCGCCGGGGCCACGGCCTTCATCTCCGGGGCCGGCTTCGGCTCCAGCATGCCGTCGATCTGCCAGCCGGTTTCGAGCAACGCGTTGACGATATCGGCGAGCGGCCGGCGATACGCCTCCACATAAGGTTTCGGCTCGCCGAAGCCGCCCCAGTGCAGGCCAAAACGCGTGGTCTCGAAGTACGGGCGATTGCCGCGCGTGCGCGTGTCGATCCAGTCGCGCATGGGGTGCGCCATCGAAAACACCAGTCGCGCATCGGGCCGCGCGACGCGATGGAATTCGGCGAAAGTGGGCGCGAGGCGCTCCACATAGTCGAGCGCGAGCGAGCAGACGATACGGTCAAACTGCGCGTCAGCGAGCCACGCGAGCGGCTGGCCCAGATCGCCTTGCGCGACGTCCACGCTCAGGTCGGCGCAGCGCGCACGCGCGAGTTCGACCATGGCGGGCGTGACGTCAAAGGCTTTCACCGTGGCGCCCGCGCGCGCCATTTCCGCGCTGACGATGCCGGGGCCGCAGCCCGCATCGAGCACGCTCAGGCCCGCCACTTCGCCGAGCAGCGCGGCGGTCGCGGGGCGCTCATAAAGCGCGTTATGCGGTTTTTCTGGCGCCATCTGTGCGTAACGGTCGGCAAACTGCGTATAGGCCGCGCGGCCGGGAAGCTCGGGCGTGGAAGGCTGGTCGGCGTGGGGATCGGTCGGCATGCTGAAGCGAAAATCTGGGAAAAACGCGTATTGTGCCAGTCGGCAGGACAACGCCCCTCCTGCGCCCCACTCCCACCCCACACCCGTATCCCGGTTATCATCGCGCCTCGGCTTACAAAACTTCCACCCGACGATGTCCGCACTCTCCGCACTCCCCTTCGACGCCGTGCTCTTTGACTGTGACGGCGTGCTCGTCGATTCAGAGCGCATCACGCATATCGTGCTGGTGCAGATGCTCGGCGAGCTGGGCTGGACGCTGTCCGTCGATGAAGCGATGGGCATTTTCGTCGGCAAGATGGTCAAGGACGAGGCGGCGCTCATCCAGAAGCACACGGGTTTTCGCCTCACCGACGCCTGGCTCGAAGGCTTCCGCGCGCGCCGCAACGAAGCGCTCGCGCGCGATCTGATCGAGATTCCCGGCGCGCCCGCCGCCGTGCGCGCCGTGCGGGCGGCTTACGATGGCCGCATCGCCGTGGCCTCGGGCGCGGATCGCCGCAAGGTCGAACTGCAATTGCGCAAGGTGGGCCTGCTCGACTGCTTCGGCGAGCACATCTACAGCGGCCACGAAACGCCGCGCAGCAAGCCGCATCCCGATGTCTATCTGGCCGCAGCCGCCGGACTGGGCGTGGACCCGCGCCGCTGCGCCGTGATCGAGGACACCGTGACAGGCGCGCGCGCGGGCCTCGCGGCGGGCGCCACCGTGTTCGGCTACAGCCCCGCCGCGCCCGGCCACAGCAGTGCCGAGGCACTCAATGCCGAAGGTGTCGCCCACGTCTTCACCGACATGGCGCAGTTGGCCGCCCTGCTCACCGGCTGGAAAGCTTCGTAATCAGCCGTTTCCACGAAAACGCACAGAATTTTCCGATCGGAAACCCGCGCCGCCGCCGGCTCCCTTCGCGTCTCGACGTTAAACACATATGACATAGCCGCACCCGCGTTGCACCTGCGTGGCTTGCGCGTCACAGCTGGCACGGGAAAGCGGCAATCAGAGCGCACGCGGACAGCGGCTCGATTACCATCCGGAAAGTGTTCGCCGCAGGAAAAGATAGTTTGCTACCGAATCGCTTTACGCTATCATCCCGCCGATGTCGAATCTTCACACCTTACGTCTGGCAGTCAGCAGCACGCTCGTGACGGCCGCCCGCAAGTGGCGGCGCACGAGCCACGGCGCGCTCACGGCCTATAACGTCTCCGAAGCCTGCGCCACGCCGCTGCTCACCGCCGGGCGTCTGGGCGAGGCGGTGCGCCAGGTGACGCTGGCCGAGCACGTCGGCATCGAAGGCCCGTCTCTGGTGCGCCTGCTCGATCAGCTTTGCGCCGCCGGTCTGGTGCGCCGCGACGAGGACCCCGACGACCGCCGCGCCAAGACGATCTCGCTCACCGAGGAAGGCCGCGCCGTCACCGCCAAAATGGAAGAGGACCTGCGCGGGCTGCGCGCGCGCGTGCTCAAGGGTGTGAGCCGCGCCGATCTGGAAGCCACGCTGCGCGTGCTCAACGCCTTCAACGCGCCGGACCCGGCCGATGGCACCCTTCATGACTGAAAGCTGAAAGCGGCCTCATGACCTACCCTTCCCTGCGCGACTGGCTCTTTTCGGTCAAGACTTTCGCAGCCTCGATGCTGGCGCTCTATATCGGCCTGGCGTTCCAGTTGCCGCGTCCGTACTGGGCGATGGCAAGCGTCTATATCGTCTCGAATCCCTTCGTCGGCGCCACGCGCTCGAAGGCGCTTTATCGTGTTCTAGGCACGGCGCTGGGCGCCGCCGCCGCCATCGCGCTCGTGCCTCCCTTCGTCGAAACGCCGCTGCTGTTCAGCGTGATCGTGGCGCTGTGGACCGGCACGCTGCTCTACCTCGCGATCATGGACCGCACGGCGCGCAGCTATGTGTTCATGCTCGCGGGCTACACGATGCCGCTCATCGCCTTCCCCACGGTGACCGATCCGTCCACCGTGTTCGACGTGGCGATCGCGCGGACCGAGGAGATCACGGTCGGCATCATCTGTGCGAGCGTGATCGGCAGCAACATCCTGCCGAGCCGTCTCGCGCCCACCCTCATCGAGCGCGCCGACGCGTGGTTCCGCGACGCCGCCTTCTATGGCCGCGAAACGCTCTCGGGCAACATCGTCGGCAAGGCGATTTCGGCCTGCCGCCAGCGTCTGGCCAGCACGGTCAACCAGCTCGAATTCCTGCTCAGCCAGTTGGGCTACGACCACACGCATCCGGAAATCCTCGCGCGCGCCCAGGATCTGCGCGGGCGCATGCAGCTGTTTCTGCCGATGATTTCGGCGCTCGCCGACCCGCTCATCGCCTTGCGGCGCGATCTGCACGTCTGGCCCGAAGGGCTCGACTCGCTGCTGTCCGACGCAGCGAAGTGGTTCGACGCGCCGCTGCCGACGCGCGCCGCCGAGATGCACGACGAAGCGGGCGACAGCACCGCCGACAGCCTGCGCGCGCGCATCGCTGCGCTGCAGCCGGCACACGATCAGCTCACGAGCTGGGAAGGCGCACTGCTGTCGAATGCGCTCTGGCGTCTGGGCCAGGTGATCGACGTCTGGCAGGACTGCCGTACGTTGCGTGCGTTGATCGCACACGAGGCTGGCACCTGGCGCCCGCGCTACCGCCACTGGCGTCTGGGCGGCACCGAGCGCTTCTACGACCGCGGCCTGATGCTGATCTCGTGCGCCGTGCCGGTGAGCGCGATCCTCGTGGCCTGCTGGCTATGGGTCAGTTCGGGCTGGCACGACGGCGCGGGCGCCGTGACGCTTGCGGCCGTGGCCTGCTGCTTCTTCGCCGCGCTCGACGAGCCCGCGCCAATGGTGTTCCGCTTCTTCGCCGCGACCGCCGCGAGCGTGGTGTTCGCGGGCCTGTATCTGTTCGTCGTATTGCCCCGCGTGCACGACTTCGAGATGCTCGTGCTGATGTTCGCCGGACCGTTCATTCTGATCGGCACGCTGATTCCGCGCCCCGCCTTCAATATGGTGACGATGCTCACTGCCGTGAACACGGCGACATTCATCAGCATCCAGAGCGCCTACGACACCGACTTCCTCGTGTTCCTCAACAGCAATATCGCGGGCGTCGCGGGCCTGCTGTTCGCCTATGTCTGGACGCGCGTGACGCGCCCATTCGGCGCCGAATTCGCGGCCAGGCGGCTGTTGCGTTCGAGCTGGTCCGATGTGGCGCTGTCCGCCTCCACCGCGCCGCTCACCGATCAACGCAATCTGACTTCGCGTATGGTCGATCGTCTGATGCAACTGATGCCGCGTCTCGCGGCTTCCGACGAACACCGTCACCCATCGATCGAGAGCTTCCGCGATCTGCGCATCGCGCTCAATGCGCTCGATCTGCGCCGATCGCGCCGCAAGCTCGACGGCGATGTGCCTGCCGCCATCGACCGCGTGCTCGCGGGCGTGAGCGATCATTAC
This sequence comes from Paraburkholderia sp., assembly GCF_035948235.1. Taxonomy (GTDB): domain Bacteria; phylum Pseudomonadota; class Gammaproteobacteria; order Burkholderiales; family Burkholderiaceae; genus Paraburkholderia. The sequence goes on from NZ_DASZJJ010000017.1 coordinate 7,786, forward strand.
ACACGCTGCGCCGAAGCCAGTCAGCGCCAGAGCGCCTCGCCCGCCCTGCTTTCGACCATCGACGACGCTATGCATCGCGTCGCCACGCGCGGTCTCGCCCAGGAAGCGGCCAGCGCCGCCGGCACCGCAGCCGACGGCACGGGTGGCCCCACGCCCCGCGCGCGCGTCTCGCAGCGCTGGCTGCGCGACACGCTGCACGCGCTGGTGGGCCTGCGCCTCGCGCTCTACCCCGCCCAGGCAGGACAACGTCCGCATGGCGGCGCAACGGAGGCCGGCGCATGAGCACGTGTCCTGTTCAATCTGATCAACCTGTTTCGAAATCCGCACCATGATCGGCGAAATCGATATCTTTGGCGTCTTCGTGCCCGCCGTCCTCGTGCTGATGCTGATCGCGTACCTCATCAACGTCGTGATCGGCAAGGTGCTCACACGCGTCGGTTTTTACCGGCTCGTCTGGCACCGCTCCATTTTCGATCTCGGCATCTATGTTTTTGTACTGGCCGCCGTCATCATCGTTTCGCATCGCTTCGTGAACTAACGTGAACGTGAAAAAAACCTGGTTCTCCGCAGGACAGATCCTGCTGACGCTTATCGTCGTCGTGGTCGCCGCCCTCGTGCTGTGGCGCATCGTCAATTACTACATGTTCTCGCCGTGGACGCGGGACGGCCACGTGCGCGCCGACGTGATCCAGGTCGCGCCCGATGTGGGCGGCCTCATCACCAGCGTCGACGTGGCGGATAACCAGCCGGTCAAGCAGGGCCAGGTGCTGTTCGTCATCGATCAGGCCCGCTACACGCTGTCGCTGCGCCTCGCAGAAGCGGCGCTCGAACAGCGCAAGGCCACGCTCGCGCAGGCCAAACGCGAGTACGCGCGCAACATCGCGCTCGGCAATCTCGTGGCGAGCGAAACCATGGAAGAAAGCCGCACGCGCGTCGAACAGGGCGAAGCGTCGGTCGCCGACGGCCAGGTACAGGTGGATACGGCAAAGCTCAATCTGCAGCGCACGACCGTCGTGAGTCCGGTCGACGGCTATCTGAACGATCGCGCGCCGCGCGTGGGCGAATATGTATCGGCGGGCCGCGCCGTGCTTTCCGTGGTCGATCTGCACTCGTTCCGCGTGGACGGCTACTTCGAGGAAACGCGCCTGCACGGCATCCATATCGGCCAGCCTGTCGAGATCATCGTGATGGGCGAGTCGCGTCCGCTGCGCGGCCACGTGCAGAGCATCGTCGCCGCCATCGAGGACCGCGACCGCCAGGCAAGCCCCAACCTGCTGCCGAACGTGAACCCGGCGTTTAGCTGGGTGCGTCTGGCGCAACGGATTCCGGTGCGCGTCGCGCTGGACGAAGTGCCCGACGATTTCCGCATGATCGCGGGCCGCACGGCCACCGTCGCGGTGCGCGACGAGGCGTTGGAGAAGAAGGACAAGCGTAATGGCGCAAATGGCGCGAGTGGCGCAAGCGGCGTGAATGGCGCAAGCGCCGCCGTTGCCGGTTCCGATGCCGCCATCGCGCCGGTTATGGCGAGCGGAGCCTCGCAATGACGCGCCGTCGTCTTTGGCGCACTTTCGCGCTTGCGCCGCTCACGCTGGCCGTGGGGGCGTGTATCAATCTCGGCCCGAACTACAAGTTGCCGCAGGAGGCGCTCGTCAACGCGCCGCTTGCCCAGGGGCCGATCGCCGGCGCGGATAAGGCGCCCGTTTCGCAGGGAGCGGTGCCCAACGACTGGTGGCGTCTCTACGACGATCCCGCGCTTGATCAACTCGTGCAGGAAGCGCTCAAATCGAATACGAGCCTGCGCGTGGCTGCCGCGAATCTCGCGCGCTCGCGCGCCGCATACGATGTCGCCAACGCCCAGGGCGGTTTTTCGGGCAGCGCGAGCGCGGGCTTCCAGCGCGCCCAGGAATCGGCTGAACAGTACCTGCTGTTCAGCAAGCTGCCGGTCGAAAACCTCGGCGACGGCAGCATCAACGTCTCGTATGAAATCGATCTGTTCGGCAAGCTGCGACGCGGCGTGGAATCGGCCGAAGCCGAGGACGAATCCGTGCTCGCCGCCGCCGACCTCGCGCGCATCACCGTGGTGGCGGACGTGGTGCAGGCTTATGTCGAATCATGTTCGGCGGCGGAAGAACTCGCTATCGCGCAGGAATCGCTCAAGCTGCAACAGCAGCGCGTGGCGCTCACCAAACGCCTGCGCGACGCGGGCCGCGGCAACCAGCCCGACGTAACGCGCGGCGTGACGCAGGTGCAGACGCTCGCCGCGGATATCCCGCGTTTCGAGGGCCGCCGCCGTATCGCGCAATATCAGCTCGCCATGCTGCTCGCGCGCGCGCCCGCCGATCTGCCGCCTGCCGCGCTCAGTTGCAACCGCCTGCCGAAGCTCAGGCAGCCGATTCCGGTCGGCGACGGCGCGGCCTTGCTGCGCCGCCGTCCCGACGTGCGCGAAGCCGAGCGTCAGCTGGCTTCGGCCACCGCAAAAATCGGCGTGGCGATTGCGGATATGTATCCGTCGGTCAGCATCGGCGCGAGCGTAGGTACGGTGGGTATCGCCAGCGATCTGTTCTCGTCAACGACCAACAGCTGGTCTTTCGGACCCCTGATCAACTGGACGTTCCCCGCCAACGGTCAGCGCGCCCGCGTGCGCGGCGCCGAAGCAGCAACGAGTGGCGCGCTCGCGCACTTCGACGGCGTGGTCCTCAATGCGCTGCGCGAAACGCAGTCGAGCCTCGCAACGTATGCCGCGGACGATCAGCGCGCAGACGCGCTGCGCACGGCTTATGCGTCGGCACAGCAGTCGGCCGACGAAACGCACCGGCTGTACTCGGCAGGCCGTGAATCGTTTATTTCCGATCTGGACGCAACGCGCACGCTCACCAGCGCGCATTCGCAGGTCGCGGCGGCGGAAGGCCAGGTGGCGCTCGATCAGGTGAAACTGTTCCTCGCGCTGGGCGGAGGCTGGGAGCCGGATCAGGAGAAACCGGCGGCTGGGCAAGGCGCGCAGCCGGTGGGGCGGGCTGGCAATTGACAGGAAACAGGCAGCCGAACAGTAGGCGCCTGCTTCACTTTCATTCGATGATTGTTTGAAGGCGCGCCAATGCGTCTTCAACGACTTCCGGTGGCGCACGTTCGATCTTACGTGCACCACGTGCCTCCAGATCGAGCGTCCTGATCATATTGACAAGCGTTACACCTTGAGTCTCGGTTCCAGCACCGGACAGTGGCACGGCAAATCCCGCGAAGCGGGCGAAATCACCGCCCTGCGTAATCGGCGCGACCAGAGCCACGCCAAGCGAGTTGAATGCCGCTGGCGACAACACAAGCGCTGGTCGAAAATCGCCCTGCTGCTCGCGCCCCGAGGTCGGGTTTAGACTGACGCGCACAATATCGCCGCGTTCAAACCGTGAACGCCTCACCATGCCTCACGCCCCACCGGCTTCGATTGCCCCCAGGCCGCGAGATCTTCCGGCAGCGGTGCTTTTGGGTCGCATTGCGCGACCAGATCATCCAGCGAGTATTTCGGCTTTGCGGGCTTCAGCATAACGCCCTCAGGCAGCACGTCGACTGAAAGTGAAGTCCCAATCGACACGTTGATCTGCTCGAGCAGCAATGCCGGCAAACGGATCGCCGCGCTATTACCCCATTTCAGAATCTTGAGTTCCACGAATTCGCCTCCGGGATGTAGATTCATT
>NZ_DASZJJ010000018.1:0-15814 GCF_035948235.1 Paraburkholderia sp.
CTGAGAAGTTAGCCGCAGAACAACGAGCTTTCGATTTGCTCGAGGTTGAACGGCCCGCGAACTGGTCGCCAGTCGCTCCTCTTGAAATCATGGGGCAGTACGACCCAGACGCTGACGAGCGCTTCGCCGGCGACATTTGAACGGACAGGCAGCCTCGGCTGCCTTTTTCTTCGCCGACCGTTAACCGGAACTAATGGTATCGATGCCGATTTTGAGAAAAATGAGTGCCTGCACACCAGTTTCGTGGCTAGCGAGCCAGAGAGAATTTCATAACGATATGATTTCGTGAGAGTTAACCGAAACTTGTGGCACCCGTTATCCGATACTAATGGTGCTCCCCAAAGAAGATGGTTGAAGGCGCCGGATGAAAATCCGGCGCCTTTTTCTTTGTCGGCGTGTTTTGCGCGCTGCGTATGAGCACGCGCTGAGCCGTTCGACGATGTCAGGCGGGTGAGCCCCTCAGCGCTGGGCTACCAGGCTGCTCACGGGCCCTCAGCTGAAGCCGCAGGCGCAAGAGAACCGCATCGCGATCAACCAGATGCTTATTGCTCGTCGTCGTCATCGTGGTGATGCTTGTACCAGCCGCGATGGCGGCCGTGATCGTGCCAGCGACGATCGTCGTCATCGCCTTCGTCGCGGTAACCATAGCCGTAACCGTAAGCCGGAGCCGCGTAGGCCACCGGCGCCTCCTGATAGACCACAGGCGGCGGCGCGGCATAGACGGGCACCGGCACGCCCAGCATGACGCTCAGGTCCGTGTGGGCAGACGCCTCGCCGGTCGCAAGGGCGCAGGCCAGACCCGCCGACAATATCGAAATTTGCAGTGCGCGCTTCATGGTGATTCCTCGTGTCTCCGAATGGCGCGATCGTAGGCAGTGGAATCGTTCCAGGGTGATACGGCCTGCATGCGGCTGTAACCGGGTGTAAGTCGACGGCGCAACCTTCCCGCCTGCCTCAAGCCTCAGACGCGGCGTCATAATGGCGCGAATCGAATCCAGCCCATCCTCCCGCATCTGAAGGCGTCATTTATGCAACTAACCGAACAAAAGCAAACGTCCTCACAACAACGGCTGCCACGCCTCTACGTGTTCTCCGGCGCCGGGCTTTCAGCGGAAAGCGGTATCTCGACGTTTCGCACCGGCGACGGCATCTGGACCCACACCAGCATCGACGAGGTCTGCAATTACCACACGTGGCGCCGTAACCGGCCTGCCGTGTTCCGCTTCTATAACCAGCGCATCGCCGAATGCGCTGGCGCGCAGCCTAACGATGCGCATCGCCTGCTCGCCCACTGGCAGGACACCTGGGGCACGCAGCGCATGCATCTCATTACCCAGAATATCGATGGCCTGCTGGAGCAGGCCGGTGCGCGTCAGGTGACGCATCTGCACGGCGACATGATTTCGCTGCTTTGCACCGACTGCGAGTACCGTTTCCCGACCGGCGGCGGGGCGCTGGACGCTAACGCCGCATGTCCGTCGTGCGGGCAGGTAGAGAGCGTGAAGCCCGGCGTCGTGTTCTTCAATGAAGCCGCCCCCGAATACGAGACGCTCTGGCGCATCCAGCAAGCCATGAGCGACGACGATATTTTTATCGCCATCGGCACGTCGTTCGAGGTGATTCCGCCCGAACGTCTGCTGCCGCCTTCGCGCTATGGACGCCTCGCCCGCAACATGCTGGTCGATCCGGCGCCGAGCCGTACGGAATTTTTCGGCGTGGTCGAGCAGGAGCCGGCGACGATTGGCTTGCGCAAGCTCGAACCGTCGATCGAACGGATGATGAACGGCGGCTGATACGGCCGGTGGTGTTTACATCGTCTTGATGGCGTGCCGGCCTGATCGCCGCACGCCTTTTTTACGTCCTGTGCCCATGAATATTTCCAGACAGATTGCCGGCTATCTGAAGTCGCGCGAGCTTGTGCTCGCAAGCATCGAAACCTGTACCGCCGGCACGATCACGGCCGCGCTTGCGGATCTGCCGGGCGCGGTGGTGTGCCTGGATGTAGGCATCGTCGCGCATACCCGACGCGCGTTGGCGGAGTTGCCAGGCGCGAGCGTGGCGCTTCAGGCGGACGAACGCGTTACTGAATCGCTCGCGCGTGCATTAGCCGAAGCATTGCTCGTACAGCGCACCGGGCACGCGAGCGTGACGCTGGCGAGTATCGGCTGGTTTGATGCGCAGGAGGCAAGCGCCGCGCATTGTTTCGCGTGGGCGTGCCGGGACGGCGACGCGGTGTTCTCGGCCAACGAGACCGTGCTTTTCTCTGGGCGGCGCGCCGAGGTCCGGCGCTCGATAGTACGACGGGCATTACTGGGCCTGCCGCGTTTCGTCGATTCTGTTTTCGCGCGTGAGCGCGCTGGATGAGCAAAGCAGCAGCAGGGGATTTGCGTTAACCAATTGGGTTTACGAATATCTGTATGTAAACGTAGTAATAGTTAACAAGCCCTGGCAGATCCTGTGGATAACACGGTATTTCTCATTGGTTTCAAGCCGATGCGATCCGCACAGCTATGCGGACAATTTCTGTATCCCAACAGGGCTTCGAGGATAACTTTTTGCTCTTTGGCCGGGCACGCGTAGTTATCAAGAACTGATCCACAGTTCGTCCCGGGGTTATTCCCCAGCTTATTCAGAGCTTGCCGTGGATAACTCGGCATGCCGCGACACTGCGTGGCGCAAAAAAAACGCCGCCCGTAGGCGACGCTTTTCAGATCCGTGGCTGCATTCTCAGCGCTCGTCGTTCGGCGTAATCAGGCCGAGGTGGTAGCGCAGCGATCCTGCAAAAGGATCGCGGTGCGGATTGAGCGAACCGTTCGCGGGCAGCATCGCGAACATCGCTGCTTTAATTGACGGAATGCGCTGGAGGATTTCGATGGTGCGCGGACACAGCGCCGCCGCAGACGGATGCGGATTGTCCGATGCCTGAATGCGGCTTGCTTGCTGAAGCGCGAGCGCCTCTTCGCGTAAGGTCTGTCACGAATAGCTGTCTTTAACAGACAAAATCACGCCGATTCGACGGATTGTTTTGCCGCAATGGTTTGCGCATTGGTTTCTGCATGCGTTTCCCCAGTTTCCCCATTGGCGCGGCTGCGCGAGGCGGGCAATAACTGGCAGGCGAGCAGACCCGCGAGCATCAGCGCACAGCCGACGAGTGCGCGCGTCGAAAGCGTTTCACCCAGCGCCGCCCAACCGGCGATCGCGGCAAACACGCCTTCCATGCTGAAGATCACGGCGGCGTGTGCGGGCGCCGCGTCGCGTTGCGCGACGACCTGAATCGTGTAGCCGACGCCCACCGACATCGCGCCGCCATAAAGAATAGCCGGCGCGGCGCGCGCGATATCGGCCAGACGCAGCGGTTCGAAACCGATCGCGACGGCCAGACAGGCCGCGCCGCAGGCAATGAACTGCACGATCGACAGTGCAAGCGGATCATGGCGCGGTGCGTAGTGGCCCACGAGCATGACCTGGATCGAGATCACGATCGCGCAGCCGAGCTGATACCAGTCGCCGTACATGATCGAAAAATGCTCGTTGATGCTCAGGAGATACAGACCTGCAGCGGCCAGTGCCGCGCCGATCCACGTTCCGGCGCCGGTGCGATGGCGCAGCAGTACGCCGAATATCGGCACGAGCACCACGTAGAGCGAGCTGATGAAACCCGCGTTGGCGATCTTCGTGTAACGCAGACCGACCTGCTGGAGCGAAATCGCCACGGACAGCACGAGGCCGAGCACCACGCCGTCGCGAATCAGGGCGGCATCAAAGCCGCGCGGGGCGTGTGCCGCGCCGCGCGAGCCGCGCCGCGTCGCGAACACGAAGGCCGAAACGATCGCCGCGCCCAGCAGAAAGCGCAGGCCGGTGAAGAGGAACGGGCCGATGGCGTCGAGACTCAGCCGCTGCGCGACGAAGGCGGAGCCCCAGATCATGGCGGCCAGCAGCATCAGCAGATTGGCGCGCAGGTGTTGACGGGAAGTCGGTTTCAAGGGAATTCAGACCGCAATGACGGGGTAAATCGAGGGAATCTGCAGGGGTGAACGAGCTTCAACGAGCGCGAACAAGCGTGCGAAATTTCAGCCGGACACCGATCGTATCCGAATTGAAAGGCAGTTGTCTCCCGGAAAATACACCACCTCGAATGCGGATGACAAAGCGCTAACGCTGCGTGATACTGCTTCGCGCGAAACGGCCGCCCAGATCGGCCAGCGGACCTTTTCGCCGTTTTATGCAAATTCAATTCACAACGTGCCGGTCATATTTGTCAGGTTTGGGGAACAACAGATGAAGAAGATTCTCGCCTCGCTTATCGCAGCCTCCGTCGCACTGATTTCGGTTCAGGCTCTGGCTCAGGACGCATCGGGCGCCGCCGCTACCGCACCGGCAGCCAGCGCACCGGCCAAGGCCAAGAAGCAGCACAAGAAGCTCAAGCATCACGGCAAGCGTGCGGCCGTCTCGGACGCCGCATCGGCAGCCGGCACGAGCGACAAGGGCACGCAGAACTAAAGCGTCCCTGCGATCCGGCCTGATATTGCTGAGATTGCGTCCAGGCCGGCGTAAAAGAAAAAAGCCAGAACGAAGCGATTCGTTCTGGCTTTTTTCGTGGCTTGAAGCACGCGTCAGGACGCGTCTTTCGCCAGGCCCGCTTGCAGCAGTTCGGTCAACAGGCCGGTCAGGCCTTCCGGATGCTGTTCCGCGCGCGTCTTGAGTTGCGCGACGAGATCGGCGTTGAGCTTGCACGCGAACGGCACGAGGCCAGCGGCCTGATCGAGCTTGCGCTGCTCGCGGCGGTCCAGCGCCACAGGCGCCGAGTCTTTGCCGAAGCGCTCGGGGCCGGCTTTGTGGGTCGATTGCATCAGCTTCAGGGCCTTGTTTTTCTCAAGGTCGAACTTTTTCATGGCCATGGATACGGCTCCGGTGTTGGGCAGTGGCGCATTGTACGCAAACGCCTGCGCGCGTCCATCGCCGTGATTGGGGTCAGGGTGCGGCGTCGCCGCTTCGCTCCGGTTGCGTGTCTGGCTGTTCATCTGGCTGTTCGACCAGGGTGTCGATCAGCGCGCGCATGCGGCGCCAGTGCGAGCCTTCCCAGAAAACGCGCGCGCAGATATCGCAGGTGACGAAACGCGAGTGCCGCTCGAACACGCCTTCTGGCACGCGCGCCTGCACTTCGGCGCGTGCAATGCGCCGCAGCGGCGCATTGCAGGTCAAACACAGACGGAACGGCCGCACGCTTGCGGCCAGATCGAGCCGCTCGAACAGCTCGTCGAGCTGCGCGCGCGGCTTGAGCGCGCGCACGTAGCAGCCGTGCGTGATAGTGCGCCGCTTGAGCAGTTCGCGGTCGCGCGTGAGCACGATGCGATGCTCGGTGGACGCGAGCGCTTCGATGGCTGCGTCGGCGAAATGGTTGTCGTAGAGCGTGTCGAAGCCCGCAAGCCGCAGCAACTGCGCAAGGCCGCCCAGATGCGCGTCGGCGATAAAGCGCAATTCGCGCAGCGGGCTCGCGCGCACACGCAACAGGGGCCGGATGTCGAGCGCCTCGAATTTCGGATAGACGGCTACGCGGTCGCCATCAGCGAGCGGATGCTCGAAGCCCACCGATTCGCCGTTCACAAGAATCAGTTCGACCTCGGTGTGCGGCACGCCCAGCGCCTCGATCATGTGCTTGGCCGTCGCATTGGCCGCGCACGGGCAACTGAACGCGCGCCGGCGCAGCGGCCGGGCGAGAAAGTCGTTCAGCTCCTCGTAGAAGCGGAAAGTGGCGGTGACGGCGTTGACCATTCAACCAGTATGGCACCGCACGGCGCGAGGGGCGTCGCTGCAGATGTCGGCGCGCTGTGCTTTACTCGCAGGTCTAACTTCCAGGAGCGTGAGATGGATATCGGATTTATCGGCCTTGGCGAAATGGGCGGCGCGATGGTCGCCAATCTGTTGAAGGCGGGGCATACCGTGCGCATCTGGAACCGCACGCCGGAAAAAGCGCAGGCGCTTGCCGCCGCGGGCGCGCGTGTGGTCGCCACGCCCGCCGAAGCCTTCGCGGGCGATGCCGTGCTGTCCATGCTCGCCGACGATACGGCGCTGCGCGAAGTGATCGACGCCACCTTGCTCGAACACGCGCCGCGCGGCCTCGTGCACGTGAACATGGCGACGATTTCGGTGGCGCTGGCCGAAACGCTCGCGCGCGAACACGCCGAACGTGGCCTGCACTACGTCGCAGCGCCCGTGCTCGGGCGGCCCGATGTGGCGGCGGCGGCAAAGCTCACGATTGTCGCGGCGGGCGCGGCCGAAGCGATCGACCGCGTGCAGCCGCTCTTCGACGCGATTGGCCAGAAGACCTGGCGGATCGGCGCGCTGCCGCAGCAGGCCAACGTGATGAAGCTCGCGGCCAATTTCATGCTGGCGTCGGCGGTGGAAACGCTCGGCGAGGCGTCGGCGCTGCTTGGGGGCCACGGCGTGGCGATGCGCGATTTTCTCGACGTCATCACGAGCGGCATTTTTCCAGGCCCGGTATATGCGGGCTATGGCGGCATGATTGCGGAGGGACGCTACGAGCCGGCGCTGTTCAAGGCGCGGCTGGGCCTGAAGGACGTGCGTCTCGCGCTGGCCGCCGCCGAAGCGGTGTCCACGCCGCTGCCCGTCGCCAGCGTGGTGCGCGGCAGCCTGATCGAAGCCGTGGCGCACGGCGACGGCGAACGCGATTTTGCGGTGCTCGGCAAGGTGGCGGCGCGCCGCGCGGGCCGTGGCTGAGCGACGCTTTCGACAGTTTCGCTATTTCGACCGATCCAGGGTGCGAACGCGGGACTTATGAGGGCTTGTCCACGGTCAAATCGTTCATACGACTGCGTGCTGACACGCGTAGATCGGCGCGGTGCAAGCGGACAATCTGGACACTATGCCGCGCAGCAGGTGCGCGGCATCACTCACGAATCAGCAGCATGGGAGACGGCGAATGGAGATGCGCATCCTGATCGCCGATGACGACGAGAAATCGCTGGCCGGACTCAGTAATTTGCTGGCCGACCTGCAATACGCCACCGCCATCGCGGCAACCCTCGACGATGCGGCCGAAGCCGCGACGCGCTTCGTGCCAGATGTGTTGATCGTCGGGCTTTCGCTTGCCACCGACGGTGACTTCGACGCGCTGGCGCAGCGGCTGCGCGTGGCGTGCGGCGCGCGAGTTCCGCTTCTGATCGCGCTGGGCGGCTGGGGCGAGTCGCAGCATCGCGACGCTGCGCTGGCTGCCGGGTTCGATGTGCATCTGGTGCGGCCCGTGGGACTCGATCAACTGACCTTTATTCTTTCCATGGTGGCGTGACAGCAGTTCACGTCACGCCATGAGCATCCGGGTAATCCTGAGCGCAATTGTGTTGCTTTAACGCAACATAAAGGGTGGATACTACTTTACATGTTGCGACGCACCAAGTAGTTCGCTATACTCCGTTTTGTCTCCTCCATGTCTCCTCTGATATGGATTCAGCCCGCCTAACACTGGCGGGCTTTTTTTCGTCTGTAGGTTTCGCATTGCCGTGACCGGAGGGCGAAAAAGAAAAAGCCCGGCACTGCGAAGCGCCGGGCTTTCTTGTATCCGCGAACGGTTTGTCGGGGTTTTAGCCCTTCAGGCCGGTATCTTCCGCTGCGCCAATCGCCAGGTTCATACACTGGACCGCCGCGCCCGAAGCGCCCTTGCCCAGGTTGTCCAGACGCGCCACGGTGACGAACTGCTCGTCGTTGCCGAACACGAACAGATCGACACGGTTGGTGTCGTTGTTGGCCTGCACGTCGAACGCGTTGTTATCGAGGTTGGCTTCCGCGTTGAACGGCATCACGCGCACGAACTTCTCACCCGCGTAGTACTCGGCGAACAGCGCCACCACGTCTTCGGGCTTCGCGCTGCGCGCGAGTTGCGACGGCGTGTAGTAGGTCGTGACCGCGAGACCCTTGTAGAACGGGCCGACGATCGGCGTGAACACGGGCGCGCCCTTGAGGCCGCCGTGGAACGCCATTTCCGGCAGATGCTTGTGCTTGAGGCCAAGCGCGTAGGGGCGCGGGCTCATGAGCTTCGCGTTGCCGCCGGCTTCGTACTCCGCGATCATCGACTTGCCGCCGCCGCTGTAGCCGGTCAGCGAGTAGCTGTGCGCTGCGAATTCGGGCGCGACGAGGCCGGCCTCGACGAGCGGGCGCATCGCCAGCACGAAGGCGGAGGCGTGGCAGCCCGGCACGGCAATGCGCTTCGAGTTGCGCACTTTTTCGCGCTGGGCTTTGGTCAGTTCGGGCAGGCCGTAGGCCCAGTCCGCATGGGTGCGAAACGCCGTGCTGGCGTCGATCAGCACCGTGCGGTCGTTCTCGACGAGCGAAGCCGACTCGCGCGAGGCGACGTCCGGCAGGCACAGGAAAGTCACGTCCGACGCATTGATGAGACGGCGGCGTTCCTCGACGTCCTTGCGCTTCGCCTCGTCGATCCGCAGGATCTCGACGTCGGCGCGCTGCGACAGGTATTCAAAAATCTTCAGGCCGGTCGTGCCTTCCTGTCCGTCGACAAAAACTTTCGTGCTCATCTCGTTTCCTCTGAAACGCGGGGATTGCGGGCGCCGCCCGCCGCACAGGTCAACTGTGTGCGGCGATCACCGATACGGCGCGGGAACGGTATTTTAAGACCGTATGCTGTCCGGCGTGCGACACGCGCGGGAAAAAAATCAGGCGTTACCCGTACGGATAAGCCCCGGGCAAAACCAGGCGCGGCGCAATCGGTATGAGGGCGCGAAGCCCTCAGCCCAGCATCACGCCGATGCCGCGCGCCCGGCCAGCCAGCGATCCGTGACGGCAGCCACGCGCGCGCCAAAGGCCTTCGCGGTCGCAAGATCTCCGGGCGGCGGCGCTTCTTCCGGCGTGGCGTCGGCGGGCGATTGCGCGAGCAGGCCCGTGAAGCCGCCTACGAAGTTCAGATCGTTGCGCGTGGCGGCCTTGGTGTTAGCCGGCATCATGCCGGTGCCGGTCCAGATCATGCTGTGCTGCATCGAGAGCGTGACGAAGTATTGGATCGTCGAGAACTTGTCGCCGTTCATCGTCGCCGAATTCGTGAAGCCGGCCGCGATCTTGTCCTTCCACTTCTGCGTGAACCAGGCTTTGGAGCTGGCGTCCGCGAACTTCTTGAACTCGGCGGCCGGGCCGCCCATGTAGGTCGGCGCGCCGAACACGATGGCGTCGGCGGCGTCGAGCTCGGCCCAGCCTGCGTCGTCGATTTCGGCGACGGCGATCAGGGTTGCCTGCGCGCCCGCGTCCTGCAGACCGGCAAATACGGCTTCGGCAAGCTTCTTCGTGTGGCCATAGCCACTGTGATATGCGACGACGATTCGGGACATGGAGCACTCCAGCTAGAGGTCGGATGGTCCGGACAGTCCGGGCAGACGAAAGTGCGACGACTGTGCGCGGCGGCGTGCGTGCTGCGCCGTCACATGGTAGCCGCTCTTGCCGATACTTTTTCTGACAGCGTCCACAGGCATTCCGGTGCCCGATGTCATGCGCCTGGCGTGTGTGCCGATTGCAAACATGTGGCGTTACGTCGCGTCAGCGGCCGTAGCTCACCGTGAGTTTCGCACTGCCGAGCGTCGCGTTCGCGATCTCGTGCTCGAACATCGTGGCGGGGCGCCCGGATTCGAGCGCGAGTTTGTCCACCTTGAGCGCGTGGACGGTGATGACGTAGCGATGCGGCTTGCCCGGCGGCGGACACGGGCCGCCATAACCCTCGTCGCCGAAGTCGTTGCGCGCCTCGATCGCGCCCAGTTTGCCGAGTGCGCCCGACGCGCTGGCATTCTCGGGCAGCGTGTTCACATGTGCGGGAATGTCCGCAACGGCCCAGTGCCACCAGCCGCGGCTCGATGCGTCAGGATCGAAGATCGTCACGGCAAAGCTGCGTGTGCCGGCAGGCGCTTTGCGCCAGGTCAATTGCGGAGAGCGATTGGCGCCCGTGCAGCTATCCTGATTAAACACCTGCGATGCAGCGACCTGACCACCGTCGCGAAAATTCGTGCTGCTGACGACAAAGCCGTCCTGCGCCCAGGCCGAAGTGAACACCGAAGTCAACACAACACCGAGCAGGAGGGCAACGACGGCACCGGCAGACTTGCGCGCTCCGACACTAGAACGCGAGCCCGCAGGCGCTGTACGATACAACTTGATGTCGGCAGTCAGCATCGGCTCGTTCTCCTATGTTTGTTAATTATGTTGGACACATTCCTGACGGCTCCAGGCGAATTGTGTCCCAGATCGAATTTCGTTCAATATATCGGTATTAAACGGATAAGTTTCTGGCCCCATAGCAACGGCCTGCACGACGAAATCGGCTATAGTCGCGAGCTTTCCTAAGTATGCGAAAACCGGGTTCCGGGGACACACGGGGCAATCGAAGTCATCAATAACGACGAGCAGGTCTGTCTCCACGGAGGGGTAATGCAGCAGCAGCCAATCAGGGTCGTAGTCGCGGACGATCATCCGGTGATCTTGTTCGGCGCAGAGCATGCGCTCCTGAAGTTTCCGGGCATTCAGGTGGTCGCCCGGGCTCGTCAGTCCACCGAATTGATCAAGGCGTTGCAGACGACGCAGTGCGATGTGCTGGTAACCGATCTGGCGATGCCCGGCGGTCAGTATGGCGACGGATTGCCGCTGATCGGCTATCTGCGCCGCAATTTTCCTGCGGTTCCTATCGTCGTCCTGACGATGCTTGAAAACGCTGCGCTGCTCAAACGCCTGGGGGAACTGGGCGTGATCGCCGTGGTGCACAAATCCGACGATCTGAGCCACATCGGTCTGGCCGTCCAGCACGTCAGCCGCAACCTCGAATATATGAGCCCGCAGGTGAAGCTCGCGTTGGAATCGCTGCGTATGAACAGCGGCGGCAAGATCGACGAAGTGATCCTGTCCAAGCGCGAACTCGAAGTGGTGCGGCTGTTCGTATCGGGCATGACGATCAAGGAAATTTCAGAGAAGCTCAACCGCAGCATCAAGACGATCAGCACGCAGAAAAACACGGCGATGCGCAAGCTCGGTCTCGACCGCGACTCGGAGTTGTTCCAGTACGCGCAGAGCAACGGCCTGCTCAATCTGTCGTCGCATGCGCCGGACGAGGGATTGGGGAGCGAAGTGACGCCCTGAACGCTGCTGGCCCGGGAGGCTCGCGCACAGACGAAAAAAAGGCCATCCGCCGATAAAGCGGATGGCCTTTTTACTGCTGCGGTGAAAGGCGGATGAACGTGTCAGCCGCCCGCCGCGCTCAATGGCTTACTGCGGTGCCGACGTCGCGCCGCCGTGCGCTGCCGACCATTCTGCCGGTGCGTGCAGGAATTTCTCGACTTCGTCGAGCGTCTTCGTTTCGAAGTAGCCCGATTCCTTGGCGACGCGCAGCACGTCCCACCACGTCGCGAGTGCGTGCAGATCGACGTCGATGTCCTTCAGGACCGAGACGCTTTCCTTGAAGATGTTGTAGTGGAACAGCACGAAGCAGTGGTTCACCTGCGCGCCTGCGGTACGCAGCGCGTTGATGAAGTTGATCTTGCTGCGGCTGTCCGTGGTCAGGTCTTCGACGAGCAGGACGCGCTGGCCTTCGGTGAGCAGACCTTCGATCTGCGCGTTGCGGCCAAAGCCCTTCGGCTTCTTGCGCACGTATTGCATCGGCACCATCAGGCGGTCCGACAGCCATGCCGCGAACGGGATGCCTGCGGTTTCGCCGCCGGCGACGGCGTCGATCTGCTCGTAGCCGACGTCGCGCAGGATCGTCGCTTCGGCCATTTCCATCAGGCCGCGGCGCACGCGCGGGTACGAGATCAGCTTGCGGCAGTCGATGTAGACCGGGCTCGCCCAGCCGGAAGTGAAGATGAAGGGCTTTTCCGCGTTGAAGTGCACGGCTTGCACTTCGAGCAGCATTTTCGCGGTTGCGTCCGAGATCGTCTGGCGATCGTTGCCTGTCATGGGCGAATCCTTGGATATGAGTGCGGAGGAGGTGGGCGCAAGGCCCGGTGGCGCTGGCACGGCGAGTCCGGATGTTGTGGATCGGAACCCGCGATGCGCGGTCTGGAGGGCGTCGATCGTCTGAGGTTTGGCTTCAGGCGACCTGCTCGGTCCGGACGGCTTCTCTTGCGCGCGTAGGCCGGTATTTTACCCGACTTGACGGTTGCCGACGAGTCGCTCTGTCAGCGCCCGACACGCTGTGCCGGAGCGTGCGGTAGTGATTTGTAGGGCGCGATCGGGGCGCCCACGTCCGGGGTGGCTGGTTGTGACCGCGCTTATGCGCCAGTAAACTCACGCCGGTTTTCGTCGGGCTCGCGCCCCAGCACAGGATCTTTCGCCATGTCTCCCGCTTCGCCTACCCCTACGCCGCCCGATGACGCCCCCGCCGATACCGCCTTCGCGCCCGCCGCGATCGCCCATACGGACAGCGGTGCTGCGCCGCGCGGCCACGCCTTGCGCGCGCTGGTTGCTTCGGTGCTGGGTTACGCGATGGACGGCTTCGATCTGCTGATGCTCGGTTTCATGCTGCCCGCTATCGGCGCGGATCTGCATCTGAGCGGCGCGCAGTCCGGGGCGCTCGTCACCTGGACGCTCGTGGGAGCGGTGGTCGGCGGCATTGTGTTCGGGCTGCTTTCCGACCGCTTCGGGCGCGTGCGTGTGCTGAGCTGGACGATCCTCGTGTTCGCGGTGTTCACGGGCATGTGCGCGCTCGCGCGCGGCTATACCGATCTGCTGATCTACCGCACGATCGCGGGGATTGGACTGGGCGGCGAGTTCGGCATTGGCATGGCGCTGGTCGCCGAGGCCTGGCCCGCACGGCTGCGCGCGCGGGCGTCGTCGTACGTGGGATTGGGCTGGCAGGTGGGCGTACTCGCGGCGGCGCTGCTCACGCCCTTGCTGTTGCCGGTGATCGGCTGGCGCGGCATGTTTGCGGTCGGGTTGCTGCCCGCCGTGGCGTCGTTCTTCGTGCGGCGGCGCGTGGAAGAGCCTGAGCTTTTTGTCGCACATCGCGAGCGCGTCACGCAGGCCGCACCGCAAGACAAGCCGCGTGCGCTGCGTCTCCTGATTGCCGATGGCCGCACGGCGCGCGCGAGTCTGGGCGTGGCGGTGCTTTGTTCTGTGCAGAACTTTGGCTATTACGGGCTGATGATCTGGCTGCCCGCTTATCTGTCGAAATCCTTTGGCTATTCGCTGACGAAATCGGGCCTCTGGACCGCCGCGACGGTGGCCGGCATGGCCTTCGGCATCTGGCTTTTTGGCGTGGCCGCCGACCGCTTTGGCCGCAGGCCTACGTTCCTGGCCTATCAGGCCGGCGCTGTGGTGATGGTGTTTGTGTACGCGCATCTGAGCACGCCGTTTGCGCTGCTGATTGGCGGCGCGGCGATGGGCGTGTTCGTCAACGGCATGATCGGCGGCTATGGCGCGCTGATTTCCGAGCTTTATCCAACCGCCGCGCGCGCCACCGCGCAGAACGTGCTGTTCAACATCGGGCGGGCAGTGGGCGGCTTCGGGCCGCTCGCGGTCGGCGCGCTGGCCGCGCGCTATTCGTTCACCGCGGCGCTGGGCATGCTGGCCGCGATTTACGTGCTCGACATCCTCGCCACGCTGTTCCTGATCCCCGAGCGTCGCGGCGCGGCGCTCGAATAAGCGCGTCTACGCGGATTACATCGATTGCCGTACATGCGACGGTGCGGCGCAACGCCGCACCAGATGGCCAATCAAGCCGCATCGCCTGCCTCAATCGCGCAACACGCGCGTCATGACGACGCCACAATCGTCTGGGACGCGTGCGCTGCGGTCGGCTTCGCCGCGCGCCGCCCGTGTCGCGAACCGCGCGCATCGTCACACGTCGATTCGATAAAAGCGCCGTACGCCGTCCATATGTCACGTACGCGCTACGCGTTCGCCGCAGGCTCGCGCCATACAGGCCGGCGCTTTCACGGCGAAAGGCATCCAGCACAAATCTCCGGTATCAGTCTTTGACCCAAGTCGCCTCGAACATCACGAGGTGTACACTAATCGCCCCGCTTTTTTGCCGGCGACGTTTCGCCCGTGAACTGCTTTTAGTTGAAACGCGCGCAAATCTGCGGGACTACGAACATAAACATTCCTCTCTCGTCTCTCACGTCTGGCAGGCCCGAAAATGGATGAACAACTGAAGCAAAGCGCGCTCGCTTATCACCAGAATCCGAAGCCCGGCAAGATTTCGGTCACGCCGACCAAACCGCTGTCGAACCAGCTCGACCTTTCGCTCGCGTATTCGCCGGGCGTCGCGGCGGCCTGCGAAGCGATCCACGCCGATCCGCTCGACGCGCAGAAGTACACCTCGCGCGGCAACCTCGTCGGCGTCGTGACCAACGGCACGGCCGTGCTGGGTCTGGGCAATATCGGCCCGCTCGCGGCCAAGCCGGTGATGGAAGGCAAGGGCTGCCTGTTCAAGAAGTTCGCGGGCATCGACGTGTTCGACATCGAGCTCGACGAAAGCGACCCGGACAAGCTGGTCGAAGCCATCGCGATGCTCGAGCCGACGCTCGGCGGCATCAATCTGGAAGACATCAAGGCGCCCGAGTGCTTCTACATCGAGCAGAAGCTGCGCGAGCGCATGAAGATTCCCGTCTTCCACGACGACCAGCACGGCACGGCGATCATCGCTTCGGCGGCCATCCTTAACGGCCTGAAGGTCGTGGGCAAGGATCTGGGCAGCATCAAGCTGGTGTGCTCGGGCGCGGGCGCGGCGGCGATTGCGTGTCTGGACCTGCTGGTGAAGCTGGGCGCGAAGAAGGAAAACATCCTCGTCACGGACTCGAAGGGCGTGATCTATGAAGGTCGCGGCAACCTCGATCCGTCGAAGCAGCGTTACGCGGCCAACACCGACGCGCGCACGCTCGCCGACGCCATCAAGGGCGCCGACGTGTTCCTCGGCTGCTCGAGCGCAGGCGTGCTCAAGGCCGAAATGGTCGTCGACATGGGCACGACGCCGCTGATCCTCGCGCTGGCGAATCCGGAGCCGGAAATCCGCCCGGAAGAAGCCAAGCGCGTGCGCCCGGACGCGATCATCGCCACGGGCCGTTCGGACTATCCGAACCAGGTCAACAACGTGCTGTGCTTCCCGTTCATCTTCCGCGGCGCGCTCGACGTGGGCGCAACCACCATCACGGAAGAGATGAAGCTCGCGTGCGTGCGCGCGATTGCCGAACTCGCGGAAGAAACCGACCAGGGCGACGAAGTCGCGAAGGCCTATGAAGGCCACACGCTCGAATTCGGCCCGGAATATCTGATTCCGAAGCCGTTCGACCCGCGCCTGATCATCAAGATTGCGCCGGCTGTCGCGCAGGCTGCGATGGATTCGGGCGTGGCGACGCGTCCGATCAAGGACATGGACGCGTATCGCGAAGAGCTGGGCGCGACGGTCTATCGCACCGGCATGGTGATGCGTCCGGTGTTCGCGGCGGCCAAGGCCAACAACGCGCGCATCGTGTTCGCGGAAGGCGAAGACGAGCGCGTGCTGCGCGCCGCGCAATTCGTGCTGACGGAAAAGATCGCGCGTCCGATCATCGTCGGCCGTCCGGCGGTGGTGGAAATGCGCCTGAAGAAGATGGGCTCGAAGCTGCGCGCGGGTACCGACTTCGAAATCGTCGATCCGGAAGACGATCCGCGCTTCCAGAAGAGCTGGCAGGCGTATCACGAACTGGGCGCGCGCCAGGGCATCACGCCGGAAGTGGCGAAGGCCTCGATGCGCAAGTTCAACACGCTGATCGGCGCGATCCTCGTGCATCTGGGCGACGCCGACGGCATGGTCTGCGGTCTGCTCAACAGCTTCGAC
>NZ_DASZJJ010000019.1:0-13721 GCF_035948235.1 Paraburkholderia sp.
GCGCGGGACGGCAAGACCAAACGCTCGCGCTCGATGCGAGGACCACCCGCGCCAATCGACACTGTCAAGCGCGGCTCGCCGGTCAGCACGCGTGCGAGCTTGCCCAGGCGCGCTTCGAGATCGTCGATCCGGGTGCTGTCCATAGAGGCTTACGTCACGGCGTCACGCCAGAACCACCATCGAAAATCGCGTGATGGCGAATGATGCTGCGAATCAGCGCCGCGTCTTCCGCGCTCACTTTCGCGTAGATCGCGGGACCGGCTGCGCGCTCGACGTCGCCCGTACGCAACATCAGTTCGGCCCAGTCGATCAGCCGGCGCGTGGAAAACGCGCTCGCCAGATCCTCGCGCGCAAACGCCGCGCGGCAATCCGCAGCAATGGCGGCGAGTGTTTGCGCGATTACCGGTGTTAAAAGCGGCAAGGTCCGCCGTAATACTTCGGCTTCCTCTTCTTTCGACAGATAATCGAACAGATACACGCGCCAGCGGTCAAGAAAGGCCTCGTTGAGCAGATTCGCCCCTTGGTACAGATGCCGGTACGCGCTCATCGCGCCCGCCGCATTCGCCGTGGCAAAGAGGCGAAACGACGGATGCGGCGCGACGATTTCGTTGCCACGCTCTTTGAGCAGCAGCCGGCCATTGGGCTCCAGCACTGCGGTCAGTACCGCCAGAATCGACGGTTCCGCGAAATCGAGTTCGTCGATGATGAGCCAGTAACCCTCGCGCATCGCCACCGGCAGCACGCCATCCACCCAGACGGTCTCGCCGCCCTTCACGGTCCAGAAACCGACGAAATCGCCGATGGTGGTCTGCCCATTCATGTTCGCGCGCAGCACGCCATGGCCCGTGCGCGCGGCCACCTGCTCGATGAAACTGGTCTTGCCCGAACCCGTGTGGCCGATCAGCATGACGCGGCGGTTCTCGACGATGTCGAGCGCGATGTCGTCGGTGCGTGCGGTGAAGAGATACGCGTCGTTGATGCGCGGTACGAGCGCCGTTGGCGTGCCTGCGGGCGCCAGCGGCAGTTCCACGGCGCCGATGCGCACGCCTGCACCCTCGGGCCGATCCGCTTCGCGCGCCGCACGCCCAAGCTCGACGGCACGCTCGAGATCCGCCGCAAAACGGCTGCCCGCCGCGAGCGCGCGCGCTTCGTCGTCGCGACCGGCTGCGGAAACGAAGCCCTCGCGGCGCCACTTGAGCAGCTTGGCTTCGAGATTGTCCAGATCGACCACGGTGTCGATGTCCACCTCGCCCTGCGCCTCGCCGCCGTGGCCGTGCTCGATGCGAAACATATTCGCGCGCTCAGATAGCGACACGCGCCACCATTCGCGCGCGGCGCCGGAACCACGCGTATAGACGCCTTCCGGGCCGTCCTCACGAACTGCGAGTGTCTGGGTATTCATCCGCGTAAAGCGTAAAAGTGGAAAAGGCGCGAAATAAAGAATTAGGGGAAACCCGATTATCAATCGTTCATCTTAACCGCTCGCGTTAATCCGCAAACGCCGGATGTATTGCCTTGAAAACACCTTGAACGCCCCAGATAGCGGGCATTCGCGCATTGCGCCAGTCCATGTTGTAGCCGTGCGACACCGCACTAAATATATTGCAGAAGTTTTAATGGTTGGAAATATTATCGCCACTTTCGTGCGCAAAGCACCGCCCACGCATACCGGTTCGAAGACTAACGCCAGCGCCCGCACCCCTGCATCGCTGGATCAACGATTAAAAACGGGGATTACATGAAGAAGACCACCGCAGCACTCGGCGCAGCTCTGCTGGCTATCTCGGCACAGTCCGCTTTCGCGCAAAGCTCGGTCACGCTGTACGGTATCGTCGATACCAGCGTCCGCTACCTCACGAACGCTAACGCCGCAAACGACAGCGAAGTCCAGATGGGCGTCGGCCCGATCACCGGCAGCCGCTGGGGCCTGAAAGGCCAGGAAGATCTGGGCGGCGGTCTGTCCACGGTGTTCCGCCTCGAAAGCGGCTTTAACCTCTGGAATGGCCAGATGGCCAGTTCGGGCACGCTGTTCAACCGGATGGCGTATGTCGGTCTGCAAAGCAACCAGTACGGCGCCGTGACGTTCGGCCGCCAGAACACCCCGCTGTTCGATCAACTGGGCAACGTGTTCGATCCGCTGACGGTCGGCAACTTCGACCAGGACAGCTGGCTGCCGGGCGCGCTCGGCTATGGCCTGCGTCAGAACAACTCGGTCAAGTATGACGGCCACTTCGGCGGCCTTGAAGTCGAAGCGATGTACAGCTTCGGCGGCGTGGCAGGCAGCACTGGCGCGAACAACATGTACGGCGTGACCGCGGCTTACGCGTTCGGCCCGTTCCAGATCGACGCCGGCTATCAGCAGAACAGCGACCTGCACAACAACAAGTACCGCGTCGCCAACGTGAGCGGCGTGTACCAGATCGGCCCGGTCAAGGCGATGGCTGGCTGGCTCTACGGCCAGGACAACACCGGCATCGTCGACCTGTACATGGGCGCGTCGGGCTCGCCGGCAGCGAACTTCTCGACGCCTGTGACGGGCACGAACCGCATCGACAACGGCCTCTACGCCGGCGCCGTGTGGCAAGTGACGGCTCCGCTGACGCTGACCGCCGCTTACTACTACGACCACGCCAGCAACGCGCTGAACTCGGACGGCACGACGCTGAGCACGGGCGTGCGCTACTCGGCCGTGGTTCTCGCCGAATACGCACTCTCGAAGCGCACGGAAGTGTACGGCACGGTGGACTTCACGCGTGGCACGGGCGCGGCTACGGCCGACTTCCCGGGCCGCAACAACCAGACCGGCGTTGCAGTCGGCCTGCGCAACATCTTCTGATGTCGCGTGCCGGCTGGCAGGATCGGCCGGCGCAAACGATCCCCCGGATCGTCAAAAACCGCATGCGGATATCGCGTGCGGTTTTTTTTTCGCCTGTACCGCGCGGCGGCGCGGCAAAGAACCTTGCGCACGCACGCAAATCCGCACAAGCGACTCATAATCGCCCCGAAATCAGGCGACCAGGACGCCAATGCGGCGCGTATGGGATAATTACAGAGTTTGCTCGCAGCGCCGCTCAAAAGGTTGGCTGCGCGGGCGCGCGAGGGGCCTTTATTCCCGTGGCCCGCTAATTTTTCAGCGATTTTTAACTAGCACCCACGATGCCCGCATACCGTTCCAAAACCTCCACCGCCGGCCGCAACATGGCAGGTGCGCGCTCGCTCTGGCGCGCCACCGGCATGAAAGACGAAGACTTCGCCAAGCCGATCATCGCCGTCGTCAACTCGTTCACCCAGTTCGTGCCCGGTCACGTGCACCTGAAAGACCTGGGCCAGCTAGTCGCGCGCGAAATCGAGGCTGCGGGCGGCGTCGCCAAGGAATTAAACACCATCGCGGTCGACGACGGCATCGCAATGGGCCATGACGGCATGCTCTACTCGCTGCCGAGCCGCGACATCATCGCCGATTCGGTCGAATACATGGTCAATGCGCACTGCGCCGACGCCATGGTCTGCATCTCGAACTGCGACAAGATCACCCCGGGCATGCTGATGGCCGCGATGCGCCTGAACATCCCCGTGATCTTCGTGTCGGGTGGCCCGATGGAAGCCGGCAAGACGCGCCTGGCGAACCCGGTCACCAAGGCCATCGAAGTCAAGAAGCTCGACCTGATCGACGCGATGGTGATCGCGGCAGACAGCAAGTACTCGGACGCCGAAGTCGCCGAAGTCGAACGCTCGGCCTGTCCGACCTGTGGCTCCTGCTCGGGCATGTTCACGGCCAACTCGATGAACTGCCTGACCGAAGCGCTGGGCCTCTCGCTGCCGGGCAATGGCACCGTGGTCGCCACGCACGCGGACCGCGAACAGCTCTTCAAGCGCGCCGGTCAGCGCATCGTCTCGCTCACGCGCGAATACTACGAAGGCGAAAACGAGAGCGTGCTGCCGCGCTCGGTGGGCTTCAAGGCGTTTGAGAACGCCATGACGCTCGACATCGCCATGGGCGGTTCGACCAACACGATCCTGCACTTGCTGGCCATCGCCCAGGAAGCGGAAATCGAATTCACCATGCGCGACATCGACCGCCTCTCGCGCGTCGTGCCGCAGCTGTGCAAGGTCGCGCCGAACACCAACAAGTACCACATCGAAGACGTGCACCGCGCCGGCGGCATCATGGCGATCCTGGGCGAGCTGGACCGCGCGGGCAAGCTGCACACCGACGTGCCGACCGTGCACGCGCCCACGATGAAGGACGCGCTGCAACAGTGGGACGTCACGCTCACGCAGGACGAAGCGGTCAAGACGTTCTATATGGCTGGTCCCGCGGGCATTCCCACGCAGACGGCGTTCAGCCAGAACACGCGCTGGCCGAGCCTGGATACCGACCGCGCCGAAGGCTGCATCCGCTCGTACGAGCATGCGTTCTCGAAGGAAGGCGGCCTCGCCGTGCTGACCGGCAACATCGCGCTGGACGGCTGCGTGGTGAAGACGGCGGGTGTGGACGAAAGCATTCACGTGTTCGAAGGCACGGCGCATGTGACCGAGTCGCAGGACGAAGCCGTGGCGAACATCCTCGCCGACAAGGTCAAGGCCGGCGACGTGGTGATCGTGCGCTACGAAGGCCCCAAGGGCGGCCCCGGCATGCAGGAAATGCTCTACCCGACCAGCTATATCAAGTCGAAGGGTCTGGGCAAGGAATGCGCGCTGCTGACCGATGGCCGCTTTTCGGGCGGCACCTCGGGTCTGTCGATTGGCCACTGCTCGCCGGAAGCGGCAGCGGGCGGCGCAATCGGCCTGGTGCGCGACGGTGACAAGATCCGCATCGACATCCCGAACCGCTCGATCAACGTGCTGGTTTCGGATGAAGAACTCGCGCGTCGCCGCGAAGAGCAGAACGCGAAGGGATGGAAGCCGGTTCAGCCGCGTCCGCGCAAGGTGTCGGCGGCGCTCAAGGCGTACGCGAAGCTCGTGATGTCGGCCGATAAGGGCGCTGTGCGCGATCTTTCGTTGCTCGACGATTGATTGATTTCGCTTGCTTTTGATCGCACGGGCTTTTGTGGTCTGCGCGATTGATGGTGAAAAAAAGCCGCTCGAAAGAGCGGCTTTTTTATTTTGCCCGCATCGATAGCGCCGCACCTACGACGCCAACGAACTCGCACTCTGCGTCCACACACCGGTCACGCCCTGCGACGTCACCGTAAGGACAAACGTCGTGGCGTTCTGCGCGACGATGGTTTCCGTCGTATCGGTGCTCGCCAGTTGCTGCGTACCTGCCGTAATCGCGCCGTTGGCGATCGTGAGCGCAACCGGCGTCGTCACATTGAACGCGAGCGTCACGCCCTCCACCACGTCGCTGACCGCGCAGGAAGCGCTCAACGATTCGGTTGCGCTCGCAACGTTATCGATATCGGTCCATGCCAGCGACGTGATCGCAATCGAACCATCCAGCGTGGTGCCCGACGATGCCGACGTCTGCGTTCGCGTAATCGTGAGACTCGGTGCGTTTGCCGTCGTGGTTATCGTGGCTGTGGCTGCGTCGTAGGCCACCGTGAACGTAACCGTGCCGTTAAACGTCGTTGTCGCATCCGATGAAGCAATCGCAAGCGCGTTTGCGGTTTCGGTCGCTGTGTACGACCAGTTCGCCGTCCGGCTGCCGACACTGCCCTGCACGCTCTGAACCGCGAAGTTCACGCCACCGCCAAGCGCGTCGGCAGCCGACAGTTCCGGCGCCGAGATCTGCCCCACGCATTGGGCGAACGAAACGCTCGCCGTCTCGCCTGCGCGCAGGCCCGGCGCACCGACGTTGCTCACAACCGTCGCGATACTGCCGCCCCTGGCGCAGTTCGTCGTCGCGGCAGGCGCACCGGCCAATGCCGCCGTGAGGAAGGGCCGCGCCGCCGCCATATACAAGCCCGCGACACCGACGCTCGACAGCATGCCCGAAGCGGCGGCCTCTTTCGCGACCGTCTGGTTTTGCACCGCCGTCGATAGCTTGAGGACGGTGGCCGTCGTGCCGCTCGCCGGCGACGATGCGGCGGGACTACTCGCCGCCGCGCTTCCCGACGCCACGGACGCCGCCCCACTGCTGGATGCGCCCGATGCCGCGCCCGCAGCGGCGCCAGCCGAAGCCGCAGTGGTCGCGCCAGCGCCCGCCGTGCTCGCCGCGCCACTGCCACCGCCCCCACCGCCACACGCACCCAGCGCTACGACCATCAAGAGGCCAAAAAACTTGCCGCCTGCCGCCCATGCCGTGTCATGACGAGCCATCTGATTTCCCCGGAAGTGTGATTTGACGCGTGTGTGCGGCAGAACGATCTACGCTCTTGCCCCTGCGTTGCCTTGTATCGATATCGGCGGGTATGCCCAGTTGTTCGCCGATATCGGATTGGCTTGCATCCTAAAAAAACGCAGCTTCCAGCGTCAAGACAGATCATTCCTACACCAATAGGATTCCCACAAGGACCGTCGGTCACGCGCGATCTGGACCGCGAAAAGCCGTCTCCTTTTCGTATCGAACCTGCTGACATGAACCTACAGTTCAGCCCATCGGCACATGACTGCATACGAATAAAGGGGAAGCGATGAAAGCAGCAAGGACAACGCAACGCACGTCAACGTGGGGCGCCGCGGCACTCGTGACGATCGGCTGCGTGACGATGCCGGCCCACGACGCCTATGCACAGGAGGCCTATCTGACTGGCGGCACGCTTGGAGTGGGACCGGGCGTCGCCATCAATCTGGGCTCGCATTTTGGGCTGCGCGCCGACGTCGAGGGCCTGGCCTTTGATACCTCCGCGACGGTCGATGGCGGGCGCTACGAAGGCCGCGTCAAGCTGCTCCAGGGCGGCCTCTATGGCGACCTGTTTCCGTTCGCCTCCAGTGGATTCCGTCTGAGCGCGGGCGTGCTGATCAACGACGATTCGTTCGACGGCCATGCCGTACCCAATGCGCTGGGCAACTACGTGATCGGCAACACCTATGTGCCCGCCGTGGGGCCAGCGCCTGAAGCGACCATCACGCTGCCGCGTGCGATGCCGTATATCGGCCTGGGTTATGGACACCGTCGGCCGGTGCGTGGCTTCGGGCTCGCGGTGGATCTCGGCGTGGCCTATGGACGCCCGCGTGTCGACTACAACGTGCCGCCGATATACCAATTATTCGCCACGCCCCAAAACATCGCGCTCGAAGAGCAGCGGCTCAATAACAAGGTAAGCGGCTATCGCTGGTATCCCGTCGCGCAGATCACGCTCACCTACCGGTTCTAGCGCGCACGCGTGAGCGCGGGCGTCGCGCCGAGCGAGTACCGGCAGATGGAAGCGCATGGGCAGATGCAGGGCGATAGCCGCGCTTGATGCATTGCAGCCTCAATGCGACGACACATAAATTGCGTCGTCGAATGCTTCCGGAATCGCAAAGCTTTCGCGCATGCGCCGCGCTTCCGCAGCGGGCGTCAAACCAAACAGCCTTTTGAATTCCCTGCTGAACTGGGACGCACTCGTGTAACCAACGGCGTGGCTTGCCGCTTCCGCAGTCAGGTCCTGACGAATCATCAACAGACGCGCCTGATGCAGGCGCGTCGATTTCACGTACTGCATCGGCGACACCTGGGTGATGGTCTTGAAGTGGCTGTGGAAGCTCGGCACGCTCATACCGGCTTCCTCGGCAAGCTGCATCACGTCCAGCGGCTCAGCATAGCCCGCGTGTATCAAGCGTAGCGACCGGCCTATGCGGCCGAACTGCCCTTTCATCGCGAGCGCCTCGCGCATCGAACTTCCTTGCGCGCCGGTGAGCACGCGGAAATAAAGCTCGCGCAGCAGGCTCGGGCCCAATACCGCCGCTTCAAGCGGCCGATGCATCGCTTCCAGGAAGCGCAGCACCGACATCTGCATGGCATCGTCCATGGGCGTAGACATCATGCTTTGCGGCGCCTGCGCCTGATCCGCATGTTCTCTAATGGCCTCTCGATCGATTTGTGCCGCCAGTTCGGCGGCCAGGGCGAAATCGAGGTGCAGGTACAGCGCCAGCAGCGGATGCGCTTCGCTAGCCTCGGTTTCCATGCTGAACGGCACAGGCACCGAAACCGCCAGGTAGTGTTCTTCGTCGTAAAGATAAAGCTGATCGCCAAAATAGCCGCGTTTGCGGCCCTGACAAACGATCACGATGCCCGGATCGTAGAGCACCGGCGTGCGCGACAAGGGCCGGTTCGAACGCAGAATGCGCACACCCGGCTGTGCCGTCAGGTTATAGCCTTCGTCCGGCGCCAACGCGTGCAGCAGCGCAATCATGCGCTTGCGGTTTCGGGGGGACAGATCTGATCGGGAAAGGGCGGCTCGAGTCACACTCATAGTTTCAGGCAAGATAAATAGCAGAATCAGGCTTATTTTGTTCTTTTCTTGAGACTAGTATGCACTCTCCAGCCATGATTCCGGGAGAGGTTTTTCATGTCATCCAGCAAAGTTTTGCTCATCACGGGCGTTAGCAGCGGTTTCGGACGGGCACTCGCACAAGAGGCCCTGGCAGCCGGTCACACGGTCGTCGGAACGGTAAGGAGTGCAGAAGCCAGGCGCGATTTCGAGGCGCTATCCGTCAATGCGGCATTTGCCCGTGTGCTCGATGTGACGGACTTCGACGCCATCGACGCAACGGTAGCCGATATCGAGGCAAACATCGGCGCAATCGACGTTCTGGTCAACAATGCGGGCTATGGGCACGAAGGTGTGATGGAAGAATCGCCCTTGTCCGAAATGCGCAGGCAATTCGACGTGAACGTATTTGGCGCGGTCGCCATGATGAAGGCAGTCCTGCCCTTCATGCGCACGCGCAGACGCGGCCACATTCTGAACATCACGTCGATGGGCGGCTATATCACCATGCCTGGCATTGCTTATTACTGTGGTAGCAAGTTTGCACTCGAAGGCATATCCGAAGCGCTCGGCAAAGAAGTCAAACCGTTCGGCATTGCCGTCACAGCCGTTGCCCCTGGATCGTTCCGCACAGACTGGGCCGGCCGCTCGATGACGCGCACGCCGCGTTCGATTGCGGATTACGACGCTCTCTTCGATCCAGTCCGCCAGGCGCGCGAAGAGAAAAACGGCAAGCAGCCTGGCGATCCTCACAAGGCGGCGCGCGCGATGCTCGCGGTTATCGACGCAGAACATCCGCCCGCGCATCTTCTGCTCGGTACCGATGCACTTGGACTAGTGAGGAAAAAATTGGCGGAACTGGAAAATGAAATCCGCGCCTGGGAGACGGTAACGATCTCCACGGACGGCTAAAAGCGTCAAATCTCCACAACGCAATGCGGATTGAACGCGCGATTTTCCCACTGCAATTCGGCCACGCTATGCGCCGATGCCAGATTCAGCGCATAGCCGCGCGGATTCGCAATTACGCGCGCTCCACCCGACCGGTAGTCGAATGAATCGTGCACATGTCCGTGAATCCAGAGATCCGCAAATGGCAGCAGCTCGCGCAGATCGCTCAAAAAACCCACATTGACAGGGTGATCGTGAAATCGCTCATGAATGGAGTCCGGCGAGACGCCATGATGCGTTATCACGACCGTCTTGCCGCGAAAAGGCGTGGCGAGTTCTTTCACAAGCCACTGAATCGCGCTGCGATGTTCGGCAAGCGCATCCTCCGGACCAAACGGGCCGCCGTCCTCACGTAGGATCGAGCGATGATCGGACATTGCGTCGCGAGCGTATTCCATGCTTTTTTCGCGATCGCCATACAACGCGTAATCCGTCCACAGACAGCAGCCAAGAAAGCGCACGCCATCCAGTTCGATCGAGCGGCGCTCCAGGTAGTGGATGTTCGTCCCCTGCGCGCGCCCCGCGATGGCGCTGACCGTTTCGCTATAGCCCGCGCCATACGCCTCGTGATTGCCGCTGACGTAGACCACCGGCACCGGCCAGTCGGCAAAACGATCGACGCCTGCCGCTCCAAGGTGAATATCGCCCGCGAGTATCAGCAGATCGGCGCCGGGTGCGGCGTCAAGCGCAGGACCATCGGGAAACTTCTTTTGCAGGGCATCGAGATGGAGGTCCGACGCAATCTGTACTTGCATAGCTTGTTGCCAAATTCTTAAAGACGTAGCCGCGGCTGATTTTAAATCAGCCGCGGCCAGCGTCACGTTTTTTGCGCAGGCGCGCCCGAGCCCACGGCGGCCTTTTCCTCGTTGCGCGACGACGTATATTCGGCCAGTTGCCATGCAAGCAGACCCGGCACATAGAACAGCAAGTCGCGGATACGACGTGCGCCTGCGAGCGCGAGACAGGTCGGGGCGTCGAAGCCAAACATCGAACCGATCAGTACAAAACCGCCCTCCTGCACGCCCAGGCTCGCTGGCACCAGAAACGCGATGCTGCTGACAATCTGGATCAACGCTTCGATCACACAGGCCTGCGCAAAAGTTGCAGGCGCACCGAGCACGCGCAGCGCAAGCCAGATTTCGAGCGAGAAGCCGATAAACTGCACCGTCTGCCAGATGAACAGGTAGCGCAGCACCGTGCCTTTACGACGCCAGATCAGCTTGACGGCCTGGTCGATACGCACCGACTTGCCCACCAGTTCGACCAGCTTCCCGCTCGTCACCTGATTAAGCACGCGCGCAAAGCGCTCGAACGGCCGCGCATGCTGGACCAGCGCGAACAGCACCAGCACGGGCACGGCCGCGCTAATGCTCCAGAGCAGCGTGCTGATCGTGCGTGCGGTACCGGAACTCGAACCGTCGAGCACATAGGCGCAGGCGAGAAAGGCAAACAGAAGCTGGCTGATCAGCGTCAATTGAATATCGACGACAAGGCTGCCGAGCGCGGTTGCGGGACGCACGCCAAAGCGGTTAAGCAGGCGAAACGACACGATTTCGCCGCCCACGCGCGCGACCGGCAAGAGTCCGTTCACCGATTCGCGGAGCCACACGATTTTCAGCATCGTCAGCAAGGACGGACGCTCCGCGGGACGGATCAGCGTGCGCCAATCCCATGCATTTGCCCACATCGGCAGGATGTGAACGAGCGCTGCGAGCACGAGTCCGAATCCTGCTTCCCGCATCAGGCGCCACGTCGTTTCCGGGTGCTCGCGCCAGACCAGAAACACGGCCACGGCTAAACCGGCCAATGCGGCAATACGACCAAGCTGCTTCATCAATCACGCCCTCTTGCGCGCTTTTTTGTGTACATCATCGAATTCGCCAGCTTCAGCACTATGCGGGTTCGCTCACTCATCGCGAACCGGCGACAGCATGCCGTTGCCATCCACGCTGAAGCGGATGCCGCGCCAGACGACGCCCGACGAACCAAAACTCGCGAGATAGACGGCAAATTGCAGCATGTCGCACAGCGGCAGATTCCACAACCCGTGCGTGCGACTGCGAGTGGCGCGATCGACGCGCAGGACCAGCAATGCACGGGCCAGCAACGCAGCACCGGCAATCAGACACGCCGCCGTTGCACCGCCCGAAAATGCCACGGCCAGCACGGCAAGCGGCAAAGGATGCATCAGCACGGCGCCAAGA
This sequence comes from Paraburkholderia sp., assembly GCF_035948235.1. Taxonomy (GTDB): domain Bacteria; phylum Pseudomonadota; class Gammaproteobacteria; order Burkholderiales; family Burkholderiaceae; genus Paraburkholderia. The sequence goes on from NZ_DASZJJ010000019.1 coordinate 11,513, forward strand.
TGGCCGGAACGATCGGCTGCGCGTATCGTGCGGCTCCAGCGCAATTCGTGGGTGAAAAAGTCTGCGAAGGTGTCTTCCACGCAGGCGTGCTGCACTGTCAGCGGCGGAATCGCCACCGACTTGCCGATGCGTCGCACTGCCTCGCCGAGCGCGTGGTCTTCGGCAAGATGGTGGGCGAACTGCTGCAAACCGCCAATTGCGTCGAGCGTCTGTCGCGTGAGCGCAATCGTCTGTCCAAAGCACGGCCGCGCGCGTCCGATCGCCACGCCCGTGATGACTCCAGGCAGGAAATGATAGTTCGTCAGCGCCGCGCCGACGCGGGGCCAGAATCCGGGCGCGCACAGCCCGCGATAAACCGTGGTGACCAGACCCACGTCCGGATCGTCGAGCGTGCCCACCACCGTGCGCAAGTACGTGCTATCGACCCGCACATCGCTGTCGGCAAAGCACAGAATGTCGTGGCCCGCATGCTCGAGCATATTGACGAGATTCGCGATCTTGCGGTTCGGCCCGTATAACCGACCATCCGCGACGATGGTTATAGCCGCATCGGGATAACGCGCGCGTAATGCATCGACGCGCTTGATCGCGGCGTCGTTCGCATCATGCACGCCGAAAAGATATTGAACCGGTCCTGGGTAATCCTGATTAAAAAATGATTCCAGGTGTTCGGACAATTGCCATTCGTCGCCGTGCAACGGCTTCACCACGGTCACGCCGGGAAACTGGGCGGGCACGTTGACGCTGCGCGTGAAAAACCGCCCGACCAGCAGACTCGCCAGCAAGGTGTAGATGATGCCCAGCGTCGCCGCTGCGCCAAACACCACGGCAGTGGCGTCGAGCAGCACATGCTCGATATGGGGCGCAGCGATATCCGTCATCGTCGTCGCCACGACGACAGTAGAGAGAAGAATCACGAGCGCGGGCGCTCGCAGGTTCGTGAGTAAGACGCCCTTGCGCGAGCCGCTCATCATGCCTCGTGCGCGCGCAGGAAGCGGAAGAACTCCACGCCTTCGCGCAGACGGCGTTTCATCATGTCCCAGCTCGTGAGCATTTCGCGCACGATTTCCCAGATCTTCGACGGACGGAAATAGAACTGGCGATAAAACTGTTCGAGGTGGTGATAAATCTCTTCGCGCGACAGGTGCGGATAACCGATTGCGGCCAGCTGCACGCCTTCCTTGCTCACCAGGTTGATGACCTTGTTCTCTTCCATCCAGCCGTTTTCCACGGCCTGGTTGTACAGCGTCGTGCCCGGATAGGGCGCAGCCAGCGACACCTGGATCGTGTGCGGATTGATTTCCTTCGCGTACTCGATCGTCTTCGCGATGGTTTCCTGCGTCTCGCCCGGCAGACCCAAGATAAACGTGCCGTGAATCTTGATGCCAAGCTGCTTGCAATCCGCGCTGAAACGGCGCGCGAAATCGGTACGCACGCCCTTCTTGATGTTCACGAGGATCTGGTCGTCGCCACTTTCGAAACCGACTAGCAGCAGACGCAGGCCGTTTTCCTTCATCACCTTGAGCGTCTTGTACGGCACGTTGGCCTTCGCGTTGCACGACCACGTCATGCCGAGCTTGCCCAGACCGATCGCAATCGCTTCGGCGCGCGGCAGGTCGTCGGTGAAGGTGTCGTCGTCGAACATCAGTTCCTTCACTTCCGGCATGTTGTCGCGAATCCATTTCGCTTCCGCGATCACGTTTTCCACCGAACGCGTGCGATAGCGGTGACCGCTGACCGTCTGCGGCCACAGGCAGAACGTGCAGCGCGACTTGCAGCCGCGGCCCGTATAGATCGATACATACGGGTAATTCAGATAGCCGATGAAGTAATTGTCGATCTTCAGATCGCGCTTGTAGATCGGCGCGACGAACGGCAGTTCGTCCATGTTTTCAAGGATCGGACGTGCCTCGTTGTGCTCGATCGAGCCGTCCTTCGCGCGCCACGAAAGGCCCTTGATCTGCGCGAACGGAATGCCTTCGGCGATTTCCTTGCAGGTGTAGTCGAATTCCTCGCGGCAGACGAAGTCGATTGCTTCGGTCGCCGTGAGCGAGTTATGCGGATCGACCATCACCTTCGCGCCCACCATGCCGACCAGCAGCGACGGTTTGCGCTTTTTCAGGTCTTCCGCGAAAAGTGCATCGGTGGGAAACGACGGCGTGCTCGTGTGGATGATGACGAGGTCATAGTCCATCGCGATCTTCAGCGT
>NZ_DASZJJ010000020.1:0-2375 GCF_035948235.1 Paraburkholderia sp.
TCGATCTACCGCTATTTCGACTCCAAGGTTGACCTGTGCGTCCAGGTGCTGGCGCAGGTGTCGGAGCGCGAGGCGCAGGTCGTTGCCGGGATCGTCGATACCGACGGCGACGCCACGTCGAGATTGCGCGATGCGGTCGCGATGTTCGTACGGCGCGCCGCGCGCGAGCCGCGTTTGGCCTATGCGCTGATCGCCGAACCCTGCGAGCCCGAGCTCGACGAGGCCAGGCTCAAATACCGGGACGCGCTGGCGGGGCAGTTCGCGCGGTTGATCGCCGAGGGCATCCGCCGCGTCGAGTTCATCGACATGCCGCCCGACGTGCTGTCCACCTGCGTCATCGGAGCGATGATGGAGCCGCTGATCCGCCCGCTGGCTCGCGCGGTCACCCACCCGCTGCCGGAGATCGAAACGCTTGCGGAGCAGGTGGCCACCGTTTGCGTCCGCATGGTGCGTGCCAAGGAAACCAAATTGGCCAGCGTCAAGGTAACCCGGAGGCCGTGATGAATATGCATCTCGAAAGCACGGCGCTGGCGCTCCGAATTGCTTCGACCGATGGCGTCGAAACCCACAAGGTGCTCAACCAGGCCCGTGCCAGCGTAGGTCACAACGCCTTTACCGGCGACGTTGCGCTTTACGAGCGGGTGGCCAGCCAGGCGCCGTGGGCTATCGCGAACGCGACGAGCCTCGGCGCGCTGGCGGGCGATGAAGAGGTGCAGGAGCTTGCAAGGCTCGCCAACGAGCACAGCCCTGTGCTTCGCACGCACGACCGCTTCGGCCATCGCATCGACTGGGTCGAATTTCATCCGGCCTGGCATCGGCTCATGGCTCTCGGGTTTGGGCACGGCGTTGCCGGGCTTGCCTGGACGACGCGCGAGCCTTCCGGCCACTTCGCGCGCGCGGTGCTGAGCTATCTCTGGAACCAGGTCGAAAACGGCACCGGCTGTCCGACCGGGATGGCGTACGCGGCGTGCGCCGGATTTGCCGGCCGCCCGGCGTTTGCGCTGTGGCGGGAGAAGACGTTGTCCGGCGAGTATGACCCGCGCCGTCTGCCGCTCACCCAGAAAACCGGCGCGGTGATCGGCTACGCGATGACCGAGAAGCAGGGCGGATCTGATCTGCGTCAGACCCAGACCATGGCCACCTTCGTCGGAAAGGAGAACGGCGCGCAGATCTTTGCCATCACCGGCCACAAATGGTTTTTCTCCGTGCCCACCTGCGACGGCTTCTACACGCTGGCGCAAACCAAATCCGGCGTGAGCTGCCTGTTCGTTCCGCGCTTTCTGCCGGACGGCAGTCTCAACCGTGTCTTGTTGCAGCGCTTGAAGGACAAGTGCGGAAACCGCTCCAACGCGTCGAGCGAGGTGGAATTCAAGGGCACCTGGTCGATGCTGGTCGGCGAGGAAGGGCGCGGCATCCGGGAAATCCTGTCGCATGCGCATCTCACCCGCCTCGACTTCGCGGTTGGCTCGGCGGGACTAATGCGCCAGGCGCTGACGCTGGCGATCGGCCACGCCTCGACCCGCGACGGTTTTGGGCGCCGGATGGCCGATTTGCCGATGCAGACCAACGTGCTGGCCGATCTGGCGCTGGAAAGCGAAGCGGCGATGTTGTCGGCGCTGCGGATCGCGCTAGCAACCGACAGCATGGAAACGGATGAACGCGAGCGCCTGCTGGCGCGCGTGGCGACGCCGATCGTCAAATACTGGAATTGTCAGCGCGCGACCACCTTCGTGTACGAAGCGTTGCAAGTGCACGGCGGCAACGGCTTCATCATGGAGAACCCGATCGCGCGGCTGTATCGCGAGTCTCCCCTCAATTCGATCTGGGAGGGCACGACCAACATGATGTGCATCGACGTGCTGCGGGCGCTTTCTCGCGAACAAGGCGCGCTTGAAGTCTTCATCGACGAAGTATCCGGGCAGGGAACGGCGAACGCCGCGCACGCGAGTTTCCTTGTCCGTCTGCGCGACGATCTCGCGGCAGCGGTCGACGAAGGCAATGCGCGCGCCGTCGTGACGCGGATGGCGCTTGCGCTGCAGGCGAGCGAGATGCTCCAGCACAGTCCCGGCTCGGTGGCGCAGCGCTTCATCGAATCGCGCCTCGGCGGTCGGCACGCCGGCGTGATCGGCACGCTGACCAGCGGTACGGATTTGCGCGACATCGTCGCGCGCGCGGCAGTGACGGCGGCGTGAGGAGTAGGGCGTGGACGTGCAAGACGGACTTCTTTCGGCGAGAGACGTGAAAGCCGCGGTGTCGGCAGAGGAGTGGCAGACGCGCGTCGATCTTGCCGCCTGCTATCGCTTGATCTCGGCCTATGGCATGTCGGATCTGATCTACAACCACATCAGCGCGCGCATCCCCGGACAGGGCGAGCA
>NZ_DASZJJ010000021.1:0-14322 GCF_035948235.1 Paraburkholderia sp.
CTTTCACGCCCACGAGCAATGCCGCCGCGCCGAGATCGGCTTTTGCCTGCAACGCCGGCAATGGGGCAAGGGCTATATGAGCGAAGCGGCCGCGGCGGTCGTGGAGCACGCCTTCGAGGCTGTGAAGCTCAATCGCATCGAAGCCGATATCGATCCGCGCAACACGGCCTCGGCGCGCGTGCTCGAACGCCTGGGTTTCGTGCGCGAAGGCTTGTTGCGCGAACGTTGGATCGTCGGCGACGAAGTCACCGATAGCGCGCTCTATGGTCTATTGCGCAGCGACCGCCGGGCATCGACGGGTCATTAATCGGCGGCATGCACGGTCAACGCGACCAGGCGCATGACGATGGGCCTCACGATCAGCACGCAGACAAACGCCGCCGGCATCGCCACGCGATAGGCATTCTTCACGTTTTCCATGTAATGCCCGTCCAGGCCGAATTCGGCAAAGGTGATGACGAGGCACATCAGGAAGGCCATGATCGTCGCCATATACAGCGCGAACACATAGGGCGTAAGGCGTCTCGGGAAGCGGATTCGCACGGCGTTTTGCGAGGTTCTGGTAGTCATCGGCGCAGCAGCGTAGTGGAAAGAGCGGCCAGCGTAGCAAGCCGCCCCCCGCGCCGGTAGCGGCGGCGCGCTTGATTCATTCTTAAGTAAAATCGATGAATTCAAGCTGCGAGGCACCAATGAACGTTCTGGGTCTGATCAACAGTTTTATCCGCGTGGTGGAAAGCGGCAGCATCGCGGCGGCGGCGCGCGCCCAGGGCATGAGTTCCGCCGCGGTGAGCCAGAACCTCTCGCGGCTCGAAGCGCATCTGGGCGTGCGCCTGGTTTCGCGCACGACGCGCAGCATGGCGCTCACCGACAGCGGCACGCGCTACTACGACAAGGTGCGCCATATCCCGCACGATCTCGAACTCGCCTCGCAGGCCGCGACGGGCACGAACGATCCGCACGGCGCGCTATGCGTGGCCACCACGGCGGCGTTCGGGCGTCATGTGCTCGCGCCGCTGATGCCCGCCTTCAAGGCGGCGTATCCGCGTATCGATGTGGAACTGGTGAGCACCGACCGACGCGTCGATCACCGGCTCGAAGGTGTCGATGTCAGCCTGCGCATCGCGGCGCAACTGGACGAGCGCCTGATCGCGCGGCGCATTGCGTCGCGGCCCTTCGTGGTGTGCGCCTCGCCCGATTATCTGGAACGCGCGGGCGTGCCCGGGTCGCCCGAGTCACTCAAGGATCACGCCTGCCTGGTGTTTCGCTATCCGACCGACGGACGCTTTTTGCCGTGGGGTTTCGTGCGCGGCGGCCAGCGCTTCGACGCGCAGCTCAACGCCGCGTTCGTCTGCGACGACATCGACATGCTCGCGCAGATCGCCGTGAACGGCGGCGGCATCGCGCGGCTCGCGAGCTTCGTCGCGCAGCCGCTGATAGACAGCGGCCGTCTCGTGCCGTTATTCGAGGCCAGCGGGCGCAAGAAGGCCTACGCCGAACCCGAGCCGATGGAGATCTATGCCTGCGTCGCGGAGCGTTCGGCGCTCAATGCGAAGGTGCGGGCGTTGATCGAATTTCTCGAAGCGGCATTGGAGTCTCAGTGATCGTGTGGCGTGGGCTGAGCCATGCGCTCGAAGCGCTCGACAATCGCATCGACCACCACACGCACTCTCGACGTACGCGCCAGATCGTCGTGTAACACCAGCCACGCCTCATACGGCGCGGCACGCTTTCGTTCGGGCCAGATGCGCACCAGTTCGGGATGACGCTGCGCCACATAGGTCGGCAATTCCGCGAGCGCCAGCCCCGCGCGTACAAACGTGCTCAGCATCAGGCTCGAATCCAGTTCCGCAACCACGCGCGCCTGCGCGATCGACTCGCCCGCCAGCGTGCCAAGTTGCCGCTTCGTCACGCCCGGCTGATACAGCGCGATTTCATGCCCCGCCAACGCCTCGCCCACCCGCGGTTGCCCGTGCCGCGCGATATAGCTGCGCGAAGCATAGAGCCCGACATCCCAGTGGCCCAGACGCCGCACGATCAGACCGGACTGCTCCGGGCGCTCGGTGCGCACGGCGATATCCGCCTCGCGGCGCGCCAGATCGAGCAGGCGCGGCGTCGTGCTCAAGACCGCACGCACGCCCGGATGGCGCGTCTGCAGCCGCTCGATAGCCGGGATCACGAAATCGATGGCGAGCGTATCGGTCGTCGTGACACGCACCTCGCCTTCGACGCGCTCGTTGGCGCCCTCGCTGCGGCGGGCGAATGAGACGGCCAGACGCTCCATTTCCTCTGCGGTTTGCAAGACTTCCTCGCCGCTTTGCGTCAACACGAAGCCCGCGGATGTGCGCAAAAACAGGCGGCTGCCGAGCGCGCGTTCAAGGCCGCCCAGGCGTCGGCCAGCCGTAGTCTGGTCGACGGCCAGTTGTTGTGCCGCCCCACGCAGCGTACCCGTGCGATGGATGGCCAGAAAAATGCGAACGTCGTCCCAGTTCATCGGCAAAGCCCACTCAAATTCGTCAAAGTCAACCTGCAAAAATGCAGCCTGTGACTGCATTGGCATGCATTTTCACATGAAGGAGCGCTCTTTAGCATGACGGCTTCCCTGTCATCACGCGTGCCGCTTCACCCGGCGCGCAAAGGAGTGCTTTGGTGCCGCGTCTATCGTTCATTCTCACCGTTGCGATGCTCAACGCCTTCGGGTTGATCGCGTCGGATGTCTATCTGCCCGCCATGCCGCGCATGGCCGCCGATCTGCACATCGCCAGCTGGCAGATGCCGCAGACGGTCTCCGCCTATCTGCTGGTGCTAGCCATCGCGCAGCTTGTCTATGGCCCGCTTGCCGATCGCTTCGGCCGCAAGCCTGTGCTGTTCGCGGGCATCGCGCTCTATCTCGTCGGCTCGCTGGGATGTGCGACGGCGACGGCCTTCGGTACGTTCGTGGTGTGGCGCATGGTGGAAGCGGCCGGCGCCGCCGCCGGGCTGGTAATCGGACGCGCACTGATCGCCGATACCTGCAGCAAGCGGGCGTCCGCCAGGGTCTATGCAATCGTTTATCCGCTGGTTTCGCTGTCGCCTGCGCTGGCGCCTGGCATTGGCGGTTATCTGGCGCATGCGTATGGTTGGCATGCCGATTTCGTGTTTATCGCGGCATTTGCCGTTGCGGCGTTCGGCATGGCAGTGCGCTTTCTTCCGGAGACGCTCGCGCGCGAGAAACGGCGCAGCCGCGCGCCGTTTGATGGCTTCGCGCAGGTGTTGCGGGATCGGACATTCCAGCGCTACACGCTGGTGGTGTGCGCGATCTACTGCGCGTGGTTCGTCTATCTGACGCAGTCGCCGTTCGTGTTTGCGCGGCTGGGCTTGAGCGAAGCGCATAGCGGCTGGCTTTATGTGCCGCTGACTGCGGGCATCGTCGCCGCGAATCTGCTCACGCGGCGTGGGCTCGATCGCTGGCCATACGATCGGCTCGTGGCGACGGGGGTCGCCTGTTTCCTGCTGGGCGGCGTCGCGTTCACGGTGGTGGCTGCACAAGGGATGGCGAGTGCGGCGGCGGTGGTGCTGCCAATGTGCCTCGTCAGTCTTGCGAATGGGTCGTCGCTCTCGCTGGCGGTCTCGGGCGCGGTCGCCGGATCGCATGGCCGCGCAGCCAGTGCGTCCGCACTCGTGGGCTTCTTCCAGATCGGCAGTTCTGCGCTGATGGCGAGTGCGATCAGCGCGCTATTCGGCACGGGGCTCGCGGTGATGGCCACGTCGATCCTGGTCTTTTCGCTGATCGCGGTCGCGGCCTGCCTTCCGGCTCGTGCGACCGTGCAATGCGCGGGATAAGAAGCTAGCTGACCGCGCGCTTATCAGGGCGCGTCCGCGCCTTCGTCCAGCCGCGCCAACGCCGCCATCGCCAGTTCTGCGGTGCGCCGGATATGCGCCGACGAAGCCGCCGCCGCCGCATCGCCGTCATGACGCTCGATCGCGTCGAGCAGCGCGTTCATCTCGCGGTTCGATTCGTTGCTGCGGCCAGGCGTGGCGATGGTGAGCGCACGCAGGCGGTTGATGCGCGCGTTGAGCGTTTTCACGACGCCCAGCGACACGCTCTTGCCCGCGCCTTCGAACAACGCATCGTAGAAGCGTTCGGTGTAGTCGAGCACGCGCGGCAGATCCTGCTCGACGAAAGCCGCTTCGATCACGGCACGCATGTCGCGCAGGCGTTTCACCAGTTCGGGCGTCGATTGTGCGGCGCAGGCGCGCGCCGCATGGGCTTCGAGCAGGCCGCGCAGTTCGTAGATCTCACCCACCTGCTGCGGATCGAGACGCGCGACGACCGGCCCCTGGCGCCCGACGGTCTCCACGAGCCCCTCGGTTTCCAGATGGCGCAGCACTTCGCGCACGACGGTGCGGCTCACGCCGAGTTCGTCGCACAGCGTGCGCTCGACGAGGCGAGCACCGGGACGGAAGTAGCCCTGCACGATCGCGCCACGCAGCTTGTCGAGCGTGAGTTCGCGCAGCGTCTTGGCATTACGGTCGATTCTGAGGTCGGACATGGACGGCGGAAGGCTGATAAAAAGTGGCAAGATACGCGGGCAGACCGCGCGCGTCGCGCGTGCCTGCCCATGGCATGCCATATTATGCCTTCTCCCGCTCCGCCGCCCAACGGCGCGCGATCGCCGCGCACGATCACGCGCACGATCACGCGCACCACCACGCGCGCCTGGCGTGTTACGCGTGGTAAGCCGTCTCGCCATGGGAGCTGACGTCGAGCCCTTCGCGCTCGCCTTCCTGATCGACGCGCAGGCCGAACACCTTGTCCACCAGCTTGAACGCCACAAACGACACCACCGCCGACCACACGAGCGAAGTACCTACGCCCCAGCATTGCGCGATCATCTGGCTGGCCATGTCGTAATCGCCCACCTTGTTGGCGACGTAGTCATAGACGCCCGTGCCGCCCAGCCGCGGCGAAGCGAACACGCCCGTGAGCAGCGCCCCCGCAATCCCGCCGATGCAGTGCACGCCGAACACGTCGAGCGTATCGTCCACGCCCAGCATGCGCTTGAGACCGTTGACGCCCCAGTAGCACAGCGCGCCTGCGATCAGCCCCATGACGATCGCGCCCATCGGCCCGACGAAGCCACATGCGGGCGTGATGACCACCAGACCCGCAATCGCACCCGACACCGCGCCAAGCATCGAAGGCTTGCCCTTGAAGGCCCATTCCACGAAAGTCCACGAAACCGTGGCCGTGCAGGTCGCCAGCAGCGTGGTGACGAAAGCCAGCGTGGCCGCGCCGTTCGCTTCCAGATTCGAGCCGACGTTAAAGCCAAACCAGCCCACCCACAGCAGCGAGCCGCCGATCATCGTCATCGTCAGGCTATGCGGCGCCATGTGCTCGCGCCCATAACCCACCCGCTTGCCGATCATGACCGCACCCACCAGCGCGGCGATGCCCGCATTGATGTGCACGACGGTGCCGCCCGCGAAATCGAGCGCGCCCTTCTGGAACAGGAAGCCCGCGGTAGCGTTGGCCTTGTCGGCGGCAGCGGCGCTGGTGTAGGCGTCCGGGCCGGGCCAGTACCAGACCATGTGCGCGATCGGCAGGTACGAGAACGTGAACCACAGCACCATGAAGGCCAGCACCGCCGAAAACTTCGCGCGCTCCGCAATCCCGCCGATGATGAGCGCCGGCGTGATGGCTGCAAATGTCAGCTGGAACGACACATAGATATATTCGGGAATCACCACGCCCTTGCTGAAAGTGGACGCGGTGGTGTCGGGCGTCACGCCCGCGAGAAACAGCTTGGAAAAGCCACCAAAAAACGCATTGCCTTCGGTGAACGCCACGCTGTAGCCATACACGGCCCACAGCACGCCCAGCAGACAGAAGATCACCAGCGTCTGCATCAGCACAGAGAGCATGTTCTTGGCGCGCACCATGCCGCCGTAAAAAAGGCCCAGTCCCGGTGCGGCCATCATCACGACCAGCAGTGTTGCGACGATCATCCAGGCGGTGTCGCCCTTGTTCGGCACCGGCGCTGCGGCGCCCTGCGCCCACGCGGGCAGCGCGAGCGCCAGCGCACTGATCAGTGCGAGTAGTTTGCTCAAGCTCTTCATTGCACGATCCTGTAGAAAGGCCTCGGGCAGCGCCGCGACGGCCTGGTGTGGTGTGGTGGACTTCTTCGGATGGATGGCGCGCGCATCGCCGCAAGGACAAGGTCCTGGCGATGCGCGCGGCGGCCTTATGAGCAGCGGCCTCTTTTCTATCACGCCTATTTACTACGGACTACTTTGCAAAATAAATTGCATTGGTTAGTTTGCAATTCAGCGCGTCAACCCAGGAATCCACGACGTGCCCGCCAACGGCACGCGGGCCATCGCCGCCGCTTCCACCGTGAGCGCCACGAGGTCTTCCGGCTCCAGATGGTGCACGTTCTGCTTGCCGCAGGCGCGCGCAATAGTGGTGAGTTCCATCGTCAGCGTCTTGAGATAATTGCGCACGCGGCGCGCGCCCTCTTCCGGTTCCAGACGCTTTTCGAGCACGGCATCCTGAGTCGTCACGCCCACCGGGCACTTGCCGGTGTGGCAGTGATGGCAGAAGCCCGGCGCGGTGTTGAGCGCCGCGTAATCCGCTACGGCCGGATGCAGCGCGCCATTCTGGAAGTAGCTTTCGCTATTGCAGCCCAGCGCCATCAGCACGCCCTGGCCGATCGCCACCGCGTCCGCGCCCAGCGCCAGCGCTTTCGCCACGTCCGCGCCGGTACGGATGCCGCCCGAAACGATCAGTTGCACCTTGCCCTTCATGTTGAGGTCTTCGAGCGCATCCACGGCCTGGCGCACCGCCGCCAGCGTGGGAATCCCCACGTTGTCGATAAAGCAGCTTTGCGTAGCCGCCGTGCCGCCTTGCATGCCGTCGATCACCACCACGTCGGCGCCCGCGTGCACGGCAAGCTTGACGTCGTTGAAGGTCCGCGTAGCGGCGACCTTCACGTAGATCGGCTTTTCCCAGTCGGTGATTTCGCGCAGTTCCTGGATCTTGATCGCCAGATCGTCGGGGCCGGTCCAGTCGGGGTGGCGGCTTGCCGAGCGTTGATCGACGCCCGCAGGCAGCGTACGCATGGACGCCACACGCGGATTCACCTTCTGCCCGAGCAGCATGCCGCCGCCGCCCGGCTTCGCGCCCTGGCCGATCACGACTTCAATGGCGTCGGCGCGGCGCACGTCGTCGGGATTGAAGCCGTAGCGCGAGGGCAGGCATTGATACACCAGCGTCTTCGACGACTGGCGCTCTTCCTGCGTCATGCCGCCGTCGCCCGTGGTGGTCGAAGTGCCTGCCGCCGTGGCCGCGCGCCCCAGCGCTTCCTTCACGTTCGCGGAGAGCGCGCCGAAGCTCATGCCCGCAATCGTCACAGGCGTATCGAGCACAATCGGCTTCTTTGCATAGCGCGTGCCGAGCACGGTCTGCGAGCTGCACTTCTCGCGATAGCCCTCCAGCGGATAACGCGAGAGCGACGCGCCAAGAAACAGCAGATCGTCGAAATGCGGCACCGTCTTTTTAGAGCCTAACCCGCGAATTTCATAAAGGCCGCGCTGGGCGGCAGTGTGGATGTAATCGATGGTCTTGCGGTCGAAGGTGCTGGACTCTTCCTGTTGCAGACGCGCGAAATGAACCGGTTTGGTTTCCATGGGGACCTTCTCGATCTAGAGTTTCTGCTAGGTTCAATATTCCTGGTCCGCGTCGGCGTTCCAGTGGTAGAGCGTGCGGGCCGAGGCGATGCGGCGGAACTGCGCCGGGTCGTGATCCATGCCGGCCGCGTCGAGCAGTTCGCGCACGGCGGTGATATCGGCATCGGTCATCGGCTCGAACTGCGCATCGGCGCCCAGCGACTTCACTTCGCCCTTCACGTAGAGCACGGCTTCGTAAAGCGAATCACCCAGCGCATCGCCCGCATCGCCGCAGATCACCATGCGCCCGGCCTGCGCCATGAAGGCCGAGAAGCTGCCGACCGAGCCGCCCACCACGATATTGCCGCCCTTGAGCGAAATGCCGCAGCGCAGACCCGCATCGCCGTCGATCACGAGCAGCCCGCCATGTGCCGAAGCGCCCGCGCCATTCGACGCAAAGCCGCGCACATGCACCTTGCCGCTCATCATGTTCTCGCCCACACCGGTGCCGGCGCTGCCTTCGATCACGATGCTCGCGTGCTTGTTCATGCCGCCAGCGTAATAGCCTGCGTGGCCATCTATGCGCACGTCCACCTGGGCGTCCACGCCTACCGCGATGTTGTGCGCGCCGTTGGGCGAGGTCACGTTCACGCGCTGGCCTTGCAGCGCCGCCGCATCACCGTGCAGGTACTGGTTCAGCTCCCGCACGCCCTGTTTTTCCAGATCGAAAATCACGCCTTCCATACGTACATCTCCTCAGGTGCGGGTTCGAATACTTTCGCGTTGCGAATGTCGGGAAGATGCGCGAGCGAGCGGAACTCGGACGCGATCGCGACGTAGTCGTCGTTTTCAGCCACGACGGCAGGCTTGCAGGCGAAGGGATCGCGAATCAACGCGAGTTCGTTCGAGGTGCCCATCAGGAACGTGTAGAAACCATCCAGTTCCTCGAAGCCTTTTTGCAACGCGTCGGGCAGCGTGTCGCCTTCGCGCAGACGCCATTCGAGAAAGCGGCACGCGGCTTCCGTGTCGTTGTCCGTATCGAAGCGGATGCCCAGCGGCTCCAGCTTGCGGCGCACGCCATACGGATTCGACAGCGAGCCGTTGTGCACGAGGCAAAAGTCCTCGCCCGCCGTAAACGGATGGGCGCGATCAGGCGTCACCGCCGATTCCGTCGCCATGCGCGTATGACCCACGAGATGCGAACCCTTGAGCTTCGTGAAGTCGTAACGCTCGGCCACTTCGGCGGGCGAGCCGATGTCCTTGTACAGATCGATCGAGCGGCCTGTGGAAAGCAGATAAAGCTTCGGATACTGCTCGGTGAGCCAGGCCTTCACTTTGTCCGCATTGCCCTGCAGCGTCAGCACGGCGTGATTCGATCGCGCGTCGATGCGCGCGGTCACGTCCATTGCGCTATTGAGTTTGTCGAGCAGCGCCTGCCACGGAAACTGTGCGCCTTCTTCGGTGAAACCCGAGTACAGGCTCAGTTTTCGCTGGCTCGCATCGATTTCCTTGCCGAATACGGCCAGACCCGCCGAGTCGGGGCCGCGCTCGGTCATGCCGATCAGCATCGGCACCATCAGTTCGCCGAGCCGCTCGCGTAGCGCCGGCGTTTTCACCAGCAAGCCTACGATTCCGCACATAAGTCGTTCTCCTTAGAAAAATTCGAGGTAGCTCTTCAGTTCCCAGTCGGAAACATGGCGCATGTATTCGAGCCATTCCATGCGCTTGAGCTTGATGAATTCCTGCGCGACGGGGCCCAGCGCTTCGCAGATCAGCGTGTCCGCCTCCAGCGCGTCGAGCGCCTGTTCGAGGTTCTGCGGCAGCACGGCAATGCCGTGTTCGGCGAGCTTTTCGCTCGACCATTGGTAGAGGTTTTCGTTCGAGGGCGCGCCCGGATCGAGATCGCTATCGACGCCATCCAGACCCGCAGCGATCACGGCCGCTGTCGCCAGGTAGGGATTGCACGCGCCATCGGGCAAACGCAGCTCGATGCGCTCGCCGGGCATGCGCACCATCGTAGAGCGGTTGTTGTCGCCGTAGCTCACGTAGGCGGGCGCCCAAGTCGCACCCGTGAGCGAGCGGCCCACGACCAGGCGCTTGTACGAGTTGACGGTCGGATTGCACAGCGCCGTGAGCGCCGGCGCGTGCTTGAGCAGACCCGCCGTGAACTGGTAGCCGAGCTTCGACAGCCCCATGCCAAGTGCGTCGCTCGAGTCGGCGAACAGATTGCGCTTACCGTCGCCAATCGACATATGCATATGCATGCCGTTGCCAGGACGGTTCGCGAACGGCTTGGGCATGAAGGAGCAGATCATGCCCAGATCGTTGGCGATCTCGGAAGCCGCCATCTTGAAGAACACATAGTGATCGCAGGACGTCAGGCAATCGGTATACGTATAGTTGATTTCGAACTGACCGTTGGCGTCCTCGTGATCGATCTGATAGACGTCGATGCCGACGGCGCGCATCGACTCGGTCAGACGCTCAAGAAACACGCGTGTGCGCGACAGGCCCTTGTAGTCGTAGCAGGGCTTCGCGAGCGTGTCGCTCGGATCGCAGGGCTCCAGCGTTCCCGAAGCCGACCGGCGCAACAGCGAAAATTCCGGTTCGAGGCCGGTAAACAAGGTCCAGCCGCGCGCGTCGAGCCTGGCGGTCTGGCGCTTGAGCGTCACGCGCGAATCGTAGGCCCAGGCCTCGCCATCGACGTGACCATCGCAGACGATGCGCGCAACGCCCGGTTGCCACGGCACCGGCGTGAGCGTGGAAAGATCGCCGACAGCCATATAGTCGGGGCCATTCGGCTCGATGCCTACGCCCCAGATCGCGAAGCCCGCGAAACCGGCGCCGGCCTTGAGCACGCTCTTCAGATGCGCGAGCGGCACAGACTTGGCCTTGGCGACGCCATGAATATCGACGAACTGCGCCAATACATATTTCACGCCCTGCTGGCTGAGCCAGCTCTGCGCGTCCTCGGCCGAGTCAAAGCGCGGCACACCGGCTGGCTCGTTGAGCGGCAGCTTGCCCGCATCGTTCAGATTCATCGCTACTCCTTGCAACTACTGCATTGGCGGTTGAAAGAGGCCGTGCGCCACGCACACGGCATTAATTGCTGAGGACCTGACCGCCATTGCGGGGACGCCGGCCTCGATGCGCAATCACACTGCGCCGTTCTGGAACTGCCTTTACTGTCATGCAACAATGCTTCCTGCAGTTAAACCTCCGGCGCGCACCTGGGCGAACCCACAACGGGCCGGACCGCTATCCTTGCCACTCACTGCCACATATCTGCCAACCTGCGCCGAGACCGATCATGCAAACCGGGGACGACAGCAAAACACCACTTGAACGCTACCTGGGCGCGACCTTGCGCGAACTGCGACTGCGCCACGGCCTGACCATCGCCCAGGTCGCCGACCAGGCCGGCATCAGCCGCGGCATGCTCTCGAAGATCGAGAACGCCCAGACTTCGACCGGGCTCGACGTCCTGAACCGCATTGCGCAGACGCTGGGCGTATCGCTTTCCACGCTGTTCCGCCACTTCGACGTACCGCAGGGCGGTGCACAACTCGTCAAGAAGGGCACGGGCATGGAAGTGGTGCGCAAAGGCACCAAACGCGGCCACACCTACCATCTGCTCGCCTACGACCAGGGCCCGCGCAAAGCCTTCGAACCCTTCCTCATCACCATGGACGACGAGGCGGAGCGCTTCCCGACCTTCGAACATCCCGGCACCGAGTTCATCCACATGCTCAAGGGCGTGCTCGAATACCGCCACGGCCAGCACACCTACGTCCTGCATCCCGGCGACACGCTCACCTTCCAGGCCGATATCCCTCACGGCCCCGAGCGCCTCATCAAGACACCCATCCAGTTCCTGTCGATCTTCATTTATCCGCCGGGCAGCGCGGAGTGAAACTTCCTGCTCTTTCTTATGCAACCTCCGTGCCATGTTTATCTGAGTGAATCAAAAGTTCCTGTAGATAAACACCTGGCGCGTGCTTCGGGGCTTGTTGGTGCCTGGGTTCTGCACCGGGCGCACTGGCGGGTGCCTGCCAACGGTGCGCACTATTCCTGACTGCGGCGCGTCCCTGCACTGAAACGGGACGCCCGCTTACGCTCCAGTATCAGAATCGCTTATGCAACCGTTGGGGCGAGTTGCTTCACCGCGTCGAGCGCCGCGACTACCATGTTGCGCAAGGTGGGCTGGACGGCATCGGCTTTTGGGCTCAGATAGTTGAATGGCGCGTCTTCGTTCATATAGGTCGACTGGCACATCTCCAGCTGGATCGCGTGGATGCCACGCGAGGGCGCACCGATGCTGCGCGTGATGTACCCGCCCTTGAAGCGGCCGTTTGCGATCCAGGTGTAGGGGCTTGCGGACATCGCTGCGATTGCGGCGTCTTGAACGGTGCTCGCACAGGTGCGGCCGTCCTGGGTGCCCAGATTCAGGTCGGGGAGTTTGTCGTCGAACAGGCGCGGCAGGATGCTCGCGATCGAGTGGGCTTCCCAGAGCAGGACACTAGCGTGACGCTCGCGCAGGCGATTTAGTTCGGTATGCAGAGTGTTGTGGTAGGGCTGCCAGTATTGCGCTATGCGTGCGGCGCGCTCAGTATCGCTGGGGATGCAGCCGGGTTTGTAGACGGGCTCGCCGCGGAAGGTTTCTGTGGGGCACAAGCCGGTCGTCGTCTGGCCTGGGTAGAGGCTTTCGTCGTTCGGCGGGCGGTTCAGGTCGATGACGTAGCGGGAGATTTTTGCGCCTATTACTGTCGCGTTTAGCTCTTTTGCGAAGGCGTATAGGCGGTCTAGATGCCAGTCTGTGTCGGCTAGTGTTTGCGCTTCTTCTGTGTATAGGTGGCTTAGCGCTTTGGGGATTTGCGTGCCTAAATGCGGGATCGAGATCAGGAGCGGGGCGTCGCCGCGGTCAAGAGAATATAGGTCGGTCATGGTTGGCATTTCCTTGTTGTCGTGTCGGTCTATTAGCGTTGCCCCTGTGCGGGGCGGCAGTTACTTTTCTTTGCCGCGGCAAAGAAAAGTAACCAAAAGAAAGCCGCTCACACCGCTAGTGTGACGCCGTCCACCACTATCCTTTGAGCAGAGTGGTGACTGGGCATTGATCGGTTCTCGCGGCGTTAAACGAAGTGACAAAGGACTCATTCATCCCGCTGCTCGCTTCGCGCCCAGCGGTTGGGTCTGCAAGGGAAACCAACAGTGCTGCGACGGTTTTCCGGTTATGCCCAACGGGGCGCGTAGCGGCCCCGGATGTGCGGGCGTCACCACTTCGTCATACGGCGCGTGATGCGAGCAAGACCAGTCACCACTCCGATGGTGGGCAAGTGGTGGACTGCGTCACACTGGCGGTTTGAGCGGCTTTCTTTTGCCTACTTTTCTTTGCCGCGGCAAAGAAAAGTAGGTGCCGCCCCGCACAGGGGCGACGCTAATAGACCGACACGCTCACAAGGAAAAGCCAAAACCGCCATCACCACACTAAAACCACACTAAAGAATGGCATCCTCAGCCAACTGCGGCAAAGCCCGCAAAAGCGCCGGCCGAATCGTCCCCTCAATCACCCGCCGTGTAAGCATGACAATCTCCTGCCCAAACGCCTCCCACTCCCCCTGCCTGTGCAGCAGAAAAAAATCCCGCCGCCCAAGACGCCCAGCAGGCAAAGGAAGCACAGCGATATCGGGCAAATAATGCCGCGCTTGCCACAAACAAAGCGGCGTAGAAATAGCAAACCCAAGCCGCGCAGCAACAAGACTCAAAAGCGGATCAGTCGCATCAAACTCATAGCGCCGCGGGCTATTGATACCCAGATGCCGCGCATACCGCTCAACCTGCTGCCCAATCACCGACCGCGCCGTATACCGGATCAACGGCAACTCCAGCGCAAGCGTGCGCCAATCGACATTCCTGCGCTCCGCCAGCCACGCCCGCGACACCACCACCACAAAAGCCTCAGAAAAAAGCGGCACCTCAACAATGCGCGCGTCATTCAAAGTCGTCTGCGTACAAACCGCCAGATCCAGCTCCCGGTCATGCAACTGCTTGCTCAACCCTGGCGTCAAGCCAGACCACAACGCAATCTGCCGCGCCGACCCAGAAACAGCCCGAATCAACTCCGGCCCGACAGTCGCCGCAAATGAATCGACACACCCCAGCCGTACCGGCAACGTACCCGCATTCGACGCATCGCCAATACGCGTACTCACCATCTGCGCATGCTCCAGCAGCGCCCCCGCCAGTTCCAGCAACGCGCGCCCCGCAATATTCGGCCGCGGCGGCCGGCTCTCGCGATCAAACAGCGTCACGCCCTGATCGCGTTCGAGCGCGGCGATCGCCTGGCTCACGGCGCTCTGGCTCACGCCCAGTTGTTTCGCCGCCCCCGTCATCGAGCCGGTTTCGCACACCGCAAGAAATGCCTGCAAGGCATTCAGATCGATAGGCGCCTGGGTGCGTCTCATGTCGACTCCAAAATAAAAACCGGCAAACCCGTACCACGCTGGACACCATCATGCCGCGCCGTGCACCGTTCGCGCCGAGGATGAGCGATCGCGCTCGTTGACCATAAGTTTGCCTAATACAAAAAAGCGTGGCGCACCGCGGACCCAGAATGCGTTCCATCGTCCACCCACGGGGGCCCCATGAGCCACTATGACTATGTCGTGATCGGCGCCGGTG